>SSTB01000085.1 GCA_009469665.1 Azonexaceae bacterium
ACCCGCATCCTCGGCATCGACCCCGGCCTGCGTGTGACCGGATTTGGCGTTATCGAAAAGCACGGCAATCAACTCGTCTATGTGGCCAGCGGCTGCATCAAGTCGAAGGAGCGCGATTCCCTCCCCGAACGCATCAATACCCTGTTTTCCGGGATTGGCGAAGTGGTAAGCACCTACTTACCAACCCAGGCCGCGGTGGAGAAGGTTTTCGTGAACGTAAACCCGCAATCCACCCTGCTCCTAGGCCAGGCCCGGGGTGCCGCCCTTTCAGCCCTCGTCCATGCCGGCCTGCCGGTGGCGGAATACACGGCGCTCCAGGTCAAGCAGGCGGTGGTCGGCCACGGCAAGGCGGCCAAAGAGCAGGTGCAACACATGGTAGTAAAACTGCTTTCCCTGACGGGCGCTCCGACGGCAGACGCGGCCGACGCCCTGGCCTGCGCCATCTGCCACGCCCACGGCGGCCAGGGTCTGGGCGCTCTGGCCACCGCCGGCTATCGCGTACGCGGCGGCCGGCTGATAGGATGATGGAATTGGTCTGTCCTCGCTGCGCTCCGAAAAACCACTTGCCGCTGCCCGCCCTGCCGCCCTCCCTTCGCGTTTCACACCTCGCTGGATCGTCCCGCTGAGATTTATCCGATGATCGGTCGCCTCACTGGCCTGCTGGCCGAAAAGAACCCACCCCAGATCGTGCTCGACGTGCAAGGCGTCGGCTACGAACTGGACGTACCCATGAGTACCTTCTACAACCTGCCTGCCGCGGGCGAGAAGCTCACGCTGCTCACCCACTTTGCCGTGCGCGAGGATGGGCATTTCCTCTACGGTTTCTTGAGCGAAGCCGAGCGCTTTGCCTTCCGCCAATTGCTCAAGATTTCGGGCATCGGCGCCCGTACGGCACTATCCGTACTCTCGGGCTTGTCGGTGGCCGATCTGGCGGCGGCGGTGGCGCGCCAGGAGGTCGGGCACCTGACCCGGATTCCCGGCATTGGCAAGAAGACCGCCGAACGCCTACTGCTTGAATTGAAGGGCAAGCTGGCCGAAACCACATCCGCCGCACTGCCCGCCGCCGACGGCAGCAGCCAGGACATCCTCAACGCCCTCATCGCCCTGGGCTACAACGAGCGGGAAGCCGCCAGCGCCCTCAAATCCCTGCCGGCCGGCGTCAGCACTTCGGACGGCATCCGCCAGGCCCTCAAGGGGCTTTCCAAGTTATGAGCAGCGTACGCGATCCCTCTCCCACCCGACTGGCCCGCCTGGCCCTCATCGGCTTTCTCATCGCCGGCTGCATCGCGGTGCTGTGGCCCTTCATCGGCGCGGTGCTCTTCGCCCTGGTGCTGTGGATCTGCACCTGGCCCTTCTACGCACGGCAGGTGCTGCCCCGCCTCAAGGGCCGCAGCGGCCGGGCGGCGACGGTAATGACCCTGGGCCTCATCGCCGTCCTCCTGGTGCCGATGGTGTTTCTCTCCGGCGGTCTCGTCGATGGGGTCGATACCCTGGTCGCCCAGAGCCGCCCCTACATCGAGCAGGGCCTGCCCGCCGAGCCGCCAGCCTTCGTGAAGAAGATTCCCGTCGTCGGCGGCGACCTGGACGAGCGCTGGCGCAAGGCAGCGGGCAGCCGGGAGGAATTGAACAAGTTGATGCGCCCGCTACTGGAGCCGGCCCCTAAGCTGGCTCTCTCCCTGGGCGGCGTCGTCGCCAACGGACTGCTGCAACTCTCCCTGGTGCTGTTCATCGTCTTCTTCCTCTACCGCGACGGCGAGGCCATCGGCAAGGCCTTTTCCGCGGCGGCCCGCAAGCTGGGCGGGGAGTTGGGCGAGCACATGCTCGAACTGGCCCGGGGCACCGTCATCGGCGTCATGCTCGGACTGGTGGGCACGGCGGCGGCCCAGGGGGCGGTAGCGCTGATCGGCTTCCTCATCGCCGGAGTGCCGGCGGCGGTGCTTCTGGGCTTCGCCACCTTCTTCCTCTCCCTCATCCCCGCCGGCCCCGTCCTGCTGTGGGGCGGTGCCGCCTGGTGGCTCTATGATTCCGGCCAGACCGGCTGGGCCATTTTCATGGTGGCCTGGGGCGTGCTGGTCATCAGCAGCATCGACAATTTCGTCAAACCCATCCTCATTTCCCGGGGCGCCGGCATTTCCATCGCCCTCATCGCCCTGGGCGTCCTGGGCGGGGTCATGGTCTTCGGCTTCATCGGCATCTTCCTGGGGCCGGTACTGCTGGCCCTGGGCCACGCCATGATCGCCGCCTGGACGCGGGAAGAAGCGCCGACATGATCGAAACCGACAAACTCGCCGCCGACCGCCCCGACCGTCTCATCGCGCCCCAATCCAGGTCGGCCCAGGAAGAAGCCCTGGAGCGGGCGCTGCGGCCCAAGCGCCTGGCCGACTACACCGGCCAGACCAAGATCCGCGAGCAACTGGAAATCTTCATCCAGGCCGCCAGGAAGCGGGGTGATTCCCTCGACCACGTGCTGCTCTTCGGCCCCCCGGGCCTGGGCAAGACCACCCTGGCCCACATCGTGGCCCACGAGATGGGCGTCAACCTGCGCCAGACCTCGGGGCCGGTGCTGGAGCGGGCCGGCGACCTGGCCGCCATCCTCACCAACCTGGAACCCCACGACGTTCTCTTCATCGATGAAATCCACCGTCTCTCCCCGGTGGTGGAAGAAATCCTCTACCCGGCCCTGGAGGATTTCCAGATCGACATCATGATCGGCGAAGGCCCCGCCGCCCGCTCGGTGAAGCTCGACCTGCCGCCCTTCACCCTGGTCGGCGCCACCACCCGGGCCGGCATGCTGACCAACCCCCTGCGCGACCGCTTCGGCATCGTCGCCCGTCTCGAGTTCTACACCCCGGGCGAACTGCAGAGCATCGTCACCCGCTCGGCGGCCCTCCTCAATGCCCCCATCGACCCGGAAGGCGCCCTGGAGATCGCCAGGCGTTCCCGCGGCACCCCCCGCATCGCCAACCGCCTGCTGCGCCGGGTGCGGGACTACGCCGAAGTGAAGGCCGACGGCGACATCACCCGCTCCGTAGCCGACGCCGCCCTGGCCATGCTCGACGTGGACCCCGCCGGGCTGGACATCATGGACAGGAAGCTCTTGAGCGCGGTGATCGACAAGTTCGGCGGCGGCCCGGTGGGCGTGGACAACCTGGCCGCCGCCATCGGCGAAGCCCGCGACACCATCGAGGACGTGCTGGAACCCTACCTCATCCAGCAGGGCTACCTGCAGCGCACCCTGCGCGGACGCATCGCCACCCCGGCCATCTACCGGCATCTGGGCCTGGCCGAACCCAACAGCGCCGTGGTGCGCGACCTGCTTTCGGAAGAATAGCCATGGCCAGCCGGGAGCTCGCCGAGTACGTCGTCGAATTGCTGCAAGCCCTGGGGGCCGTCAGCGCCAAACGCATGTTCGGCGGCTACGGCCTCTACCGGGAAGGCCTCATGTTCGCCCTCATCGCCGACGACACCCTCTACGTCAAGGCCGACGCCGAAAACCGCGGCGAGTACGAAAAGCGCGCCATGCCGCCCTTCCTCTACACCCGGCAGGGCAAGACCATCACCATCGCCTACCACGCCGTCCCGGCCGAAGCCCTGGACGACCGCAGCGACCTCCTGGCCCTCGCCCGCATGGGCTTTGCCGCCGCCCTGCGGGGGCGGAAGCCCGCGCCAGAAAACCGCTTAGCGGCGACGCCCCGCCCGGCTCGCCGCCAGCAGCCCAAAACCGCCCAGTAGCAGGGCGACGCTGCCCGGCTCGGGGACACTGCTGGCGGTAAAGATATAGTCGAATCCGACCGTGGCATCCGGCTTGTCGGCACCTACGGTTCGATCCGGATTGGTTCCGACAATGGGTAAAGCGTTGGCCGTCGTGAGGTTGTCGCCCAGGTAAAGGTCGAGGTGGGCGAGGCTTCCTGCGGGGCGTGCGCCTCTTTGAGTTTCCCGCGACTACGCCTAAAGTTGTAGCGCCTTTCGCCGTTGTTCAGAGAACCTCTTCGCATCCAGGGCCCATGAAAGTCAATCTTCCTGTCACCACCAATGAACTGCTCCTGGCGGCGGACGATTCCATCGTCACCCGCACCGACGCCAAGGGCATCATCACCGACGCCAACGATGATTTTTGCCGCATCAGTGGCTTCTCCCGGGAGGAGCTGATCGGCAAGAACCACAATCTGGTACGCCATCCCGACATGCCGCCCGAGGCCTTCGCCGACCTCTGGCGCACCCTGAAGAGCGGTCTTCCCTGGGTGGGACTGGTCAAGAATCGCTGCAAGAACGGCGACTACTACTGGGTCAAGGCCCACGTGGCGCCGATCATGCTCAACGGCCGCGCCGAGGGCTACACCTCGGCGCGGACCCTGCCTTCCCGTGAAGAGGTCGCCGCAGCCACGGCGATCTACGCCGACATCAAGGCCGGCAGAAAGCGCTACTTCATCCACCACGGGCGGGCGGTCCGCAATACGCCCTGGACGCGCTGGGTGGCCCTTCCTTTCAGCGGCCTGACGCTGTTCAAGCAGAGTCTCGTCAGCATCGGGGCCTTCGTCGCCGTCTTTCTCTGCGCCGCCCTGTTCGCTTTTTCCACCCTCGACGCCGTGAAGGTCGGCGGACCGATCTACCAAGCCGTCGTCGCCAACAAGGATCTTCTGGCCGACATCCTGCCGCCGCCGCAATACCTCCTGGAATCCTGGTCGACGGCCCTGGAAATGGAGGATGCCGAGCCCGCAGAACTCGGCCGTTTGCAGGAAAGCTCAAAGGCCCTGGCGGCAGCCTTCGAGGAACGGCACAAGTACTGGAGCGACACGCTGCGCGACCCAGCCCTCAAAGCCCTGCTGGTCGGCGAAGTGGTCCCGGCCGGCAAGGCTTTCCTCGCCTTCCGCGATGAGAAGTGGCTGCCCGCGGTGCGAGAGCGCAACGGCGACCTGAAGGGCCTCAAGGCCGAGATGGCCGTCCTCTACAAACGCCACCGGGCGGCGGTGGACAAGCTGGTCGAGGCGTCCAACAAGGCCACGGCCGCGGTCGAGCGGGACGCGGCGGAGGCCCTTCACACCAGTCTGCTGCGGCTGGCCGCGGCCTGCGGCGCGGGTCTGATCGCCGCCATCCTTATCAGCCTCGGCATCGCGCGGGTGCTCAATCGGGCCCTGGGCGGCGAGGCCGAATACCTGCGGGAAGTCGTCAATCACATCGGCGCCGGCAACCTGGGCATCTCAGTCCGGCGCGACGCCGCCGACAACAGCAGCATCGCCGCCACCCTGGCGCGCATGCGCAACCGGGTGCGCCAGACCATGGTCAATCTGCGCCAGAGCGCCGAGAACATCCGCGACCGGTCGATCAAGACCTTTGCCGCCGCCAAGCAGGTCCAGGAGGAATCGGAACGGCAGTCGGCCGCCGCGAGCAGTATTGCCGCCGGCATCGAGGAATTGTCGGTGAGCATCGCCCAGGTCGCGGTGCGGGCCTCTGCCGTGCGCGATACCTCAGTCCAGTCCGAGAAGCTGGCCAATGACGGCGCAACGGTGGTGGGCAGCGCCCTCGAAGCCATGAGTTCGATCGCCGCCGTCACCAAGGAGTCCTCGGACAACCTCAATGCCCTGGCGGGGCGTTCCCAGGAGATCGACAACGTCGTCGCGGTGATCCACGACATCGCCGACCAGACCAATCTCTTGGCCCTGAACGCCGCCATCGAGGCGGCCCGGGCCGGGGAATCCGGCCGGGGTTTCGCCGTCGTCGCCGACGAAGTGCGCAAGCTGGCCGAGCGCACCGCCAAATCGACGGTGGAAATCACCCGCATCGTCGGCGACCTCCGAAACGGGCTGGGCGAATCCTCCCGTCGCATGGACGAAGGCATTTCCCGCGTGGAACAGGGATTGACCCTGGCCGCCACGGCCCGGCAGGCCATCCAGGAAATGCGTCAAAGCGCCCAGACGGTCGAAGAGGCGGTTTCGGACATCACCCTGGCCATGACCGAACAGCGGGCGGCCAGCGAGGAAATCGCCCAACAGGTGGAAATGGTGGCGGGTGCGATCCAGTCCAACCTCACCCAGGTGCAGGCGGCCTCGGAAGCCGCCGAAGACATGAGCCGGGAAGCCCAACGCCTCCTGCTGACCGCCCAGCGCTTTTCTTGAGGGCTGCGGAGCAGCAGTTCAGGCCGCAGCCAGCGCCACGCGCCGGTAGAGGGCGGCGATGAGGTCCGACTGGGTGACCATGCCCACCAGCTTCTTTTTGTCATCCACCACCGGAATGTGGTGCAGGCCCTTGTCGGACAGTTGCTGCACCAGGTCGGCCACCGGCGTGGTGACGCTGGCGGTGTACACCTCGTCGGTCATGATCTGCCCCACCACCTCGGCCTTTTCCGACTTTTCACCCGGGGTGCGGCGCAGGAGGCCCTGCAGTCGGGCAGCGAGCCCGGCCGCCGTGGTGTCGTCGAGCTGGCGCTGGTAGTCGGCGACAGTCACGATACCCAGCACGCGGCGAAAGCCGTCCACCACCGGCAGGGCCTTGATCTTGTGGCGACGCAGGAGATTCCAGGCTTCCTCCAGGTCGGTGCCGAATTCCACCGTCACCACGTCGCGGGCCATGATGTCGCCGCAGGACACTCCCAGATGGCGCTCGAAGGCATGGTTTACGGCCAGGGTGTAGAGATCGACCAGTTGCTGCTCCTGGATGTCGACGAAGGTACCCAGGGCGCGCACTGCGTGGTCCAGGTCGGCGTGGGAGAGACCAATACGCTCGGTGGGGGCACCGTCCCGGGTGCGGTGGGGACTGGCGGGCGGCTCGGTGCGGCACTTGGGGTAGCGGCGGCCGAGGAGAAGGTTGTTGATGAGCAGGGCCGCCACCAGGGTGGCCGCTGCGTTGGCCAGGACCACCGCCATGATCTGCCCGGCTCGCAGCAGCGTGGGAGTTCCCTCGACGACGATGAGCAGGACCAGGGCGCCGCCGGGTGGGTGCAGGCATTTGAAGCGGGTCATGAAGAGGACCGTGGCGCCCAGGGCAAGGGCTGCAGCCGCGGCGGGCCAGGGCACCAGGGCGCTCGCCGCCAGGGCGCACACCGTCGCCCCCAGGTAGCCGCCGAAGATGGACCAGGGTTGGGCCAGGGGGCTGTGGGGCAGGGCGAAAAGGATGATCGACGTGGCCCCCACCGCCGCCACCAGCCAGAGGCTGCCCGCCGGTGCCGCCGCCACGAGACACGCCGCCACGGCCATGCCGACCAGGGAACCGAGAGCGGCCTTGCGCCGTTCCGCCGCGGCCAGGGGCGGCGTATCGGCGATCAGGTAATGCAACGCGAAGCGCTTGAAATCGAAGGCCATGGTCCCCGAGGGCGAGTGGGAGACGCCGATGGTACCGGACAGCAGGATGCCGCCGGCCTCCGGCGAAGGACTAGTTCTTTGGGCCGGCGCCCGAGGAGGGCGTGGCCGGGACGTGCCCGGGCGATGCGGGCCCGCGGGGACGGCCGCGGGCCGCGCAGACTGCCTACGAGGCCCCCATGCTTCTCCCGCGCCAGCGTGGCGTAAGCGGCGCGCTCAAGAGCTCAGCAGCCCCCGCTGGCTGAGGAATTTCTCCAGGATTTCCAGCCGTACCACCGGGTCGTCCAGTTCCAGAAGTTTCTGCTTGGCCAGGTTCTGCACCGGCAGCACCTCGGTAAGGCGGCAGCCGACCCAGTCGGCGTCGTCGTAGCGGTGCGGTCGGGCCACAGCATCGTCGCCCTGGTCGCCGACGATGCGTTGCAGCAATGGGAGCAGGCGCTCGGCCCAGTCGGGCAGGGGCGTCGTGGGCGGTGGGGGCAGGAGTTCGACCCGCCCACGCAGCAGGTGGTCGGGGGCGGCGCTGCTGTCGAGCAGGCGGAAACGCCCCTCGCCCCGCACGCGGAGTTGCATGAGGCCCAGTTGGGGCACATCGCAATCGAGGATGCGGGCCAGGGTGCCCGTCGGATGGACCTCGGCGGGCGCCCCTACTTCCTGCCCCTTGAGGATGAGGCAGACCCCGAAGCATTCGTCCTGGCGCAAGCAGCCGCTGGCCATGTCGAGATAGCGCTGTTCGAAGAGCTTCAGCTTGAGGAGCCCGCCGGGAAAAAGCACCGTGTTGAGCGGAAAGAGCGCGATGTCGCAGGTCTGCGGCGCCGGGGTGGCGCGCCCGAAGCGGAAGAGCCCCATCAGGTGTCGGCGCCCCAGGGCCGTACCAGGCTGTGAGGAACGCCCAGGCGATCCAGGATGCGGGCGACGACGAAATCGACCAGGTCGCTCACACTTTGTGGATGGTGATAGAAACCGGGGTTGGGGGGCAGGAGGATGGCCCCCGCCCGGGCGAGGCGCAGCATGTTCTCCAGATGGATGGCGGAAAGCGGCGTTTCCCGCGGTACCAGGATAAGGGGGCGGCCCTCCTTCAACATGACGTCGGCGGCCCGTTCGATGAGCTTGTCGGCCAGGCCCTGGGCGACAGCCCCCAGGGTGCCCATGGTGCAGGGGCAGATGACCATGGCGTCGGGAGGGTTGGAGCCGGAGGCCATGGGGGCAAACCACTCCTCTCGGCCGTAGACCGCCAGGCGATCCGGGTCGGCGGCCAGGCGGGCGACCAGAATGTCTCGGGCTTCGGCGGGTCGCGACGGCAGGTCAAGACCGATTTCCTGGCGGGCGACGATCTGGGCGGCCTGGGAGTAGAGCAACTGGACGCGCACCCCGGCGGCCAGCAGGCATTCGAGCAGGCGCAGGCCATAGGGCATGCCTGAGGCACCGGTCCAGGCGAGGCAGAGGGTTTCAGGCATGGGTTTTCTCCGCAAGCGGGGCATCGGCCAGCAGGCGCGCCACGATGAGGCCGTTGGCGGTGCCGAAGACGACGGCAGCGGCGGCGAAGAGCGGTGCCAGCAGGAAGACGCCATCATGGGGGATGAGCCAAGCGCGGGCAAGGAGCACTTGGCCGCCGATATGGGCCAGGGCGGCCAGGAGGCTCCAGCTCACCGGTCCGAAGGTCCGGCCCGGCAGATGACGGGCTGCAGCCAGGACCAGGAGGCTGGCCACGCCGCCGGTGAGGGAAAGGAAAAATCCCGGGGCGAGAAACTGCCCCAGAAGGATGCTGCCGGCCACCACCCGCAGGCCGGTGACCCAGGCGGCGGTGCCCCAGCCGTAGCGATGCAGGACCAGCAGGGTGACGATATTGGCCAGCCCCGGCTTGACGCCCGGCAGCGGGGTGGGGATGGCCGCGTCCACCAGGGACAGCCCGACGGCCGCCGCGGCCAGGCGGGCGATGCGCCGGTCAGCGGCGGTGACGGGCAGTTCAATAACTGAGGCTGTCATAGGCCTTGGTGCGGCCGGCGATGGCCAGGCTCACCCGGTTGGGCGCGCAGATGGCGATTTCGCCGGGGCGGCTGAGCCAGCCCTGGCGCACGCAGTATTGGCGGGGGCCGGGGTCGGAGACGACGCGGGCCTTGCCCGGCTCAATGGCGATGACGGTGGTGCCCAGCGGACCCGCCACCTCGATGCGGCGCCGGGCGTGCAGATCCACCTGGGCGAAAATGGCGCCCTCCTGGCGGATCACCGCGCGCTCGGCGAGGCCCCCTTGCCAGAAGAGGGGAAAGGAAACGCCGGCGGCCAGGGCGGCAGCGGCGAAGATCAGCCAATCCCCCGGTCGCAGCAGGGCCAGCCAGGGGGCAAGACGCTCGCGCAGCGGGGGGGGCGGTGGGGACACGGTCAGGGACGCCGCCGCTCATGCGGCACCGGACAGCGCCCGGTGACGGATGAGCACCCGGGCGCGGTCGCGGAATTCCCGGGCCAGCCAGTCGGCGATATGGACCGAGCGGTGCTGGCCGCCGGTACAGCCGATGGCGACGGTGAGGTAGTTGCGGTTGTCGCGGATATAGGCGGGCAGCCAGGTGGCGACAAAGCGGCGGATGTCCTCCCGCATGGCGCGCACTTCGTACTGGCTTTCCAGGAATTCGATCACCGGGGCGTCGATGCCGGTCAGCGGCCGTAATTGCACGTCGTAGTATGGATTGGGCAGGCAGCGCACGTCGAAGACCAGGTCGGCGTCGAGGGGAACGCCGTGCTTGAAGCCAAAGGATTCGAAGAGCAGGATGAGTCCCCGCCCCGGTTCGGCGTCGATGAACTGCCGCACCCATTCGCGCAGGGCGTTGGCCTTCAGATCGCTGGTGTCTATGCGGTGCCCCAGGGCGCCGACCGGGTCGAGCAGTTCCCGCTCCAGACGGATGGCCTCTTCCAGGGTGCGTCCCTCGGAAGCCAGCGGATGACGGCGACGCGATTCCGAATAGCGCTTCAGGAGGGTGTCCTCCTTGCAGTACAGGAAGAGGAAGGCAAAGCGCTCGCACTCCTCGCCCAGGGTCTTCAACTTGTCCTCCAGCAGGGTGATTCCGTCGCCGGAGCGGGCGTCGACCCCTATGGCCACCTTGCGGATACCCTCTTCTTTCAACATGCGCACCAGGATGGTCAGCATGACCACCGGCAGATTGTCCACGCAGTAGTAGCCCGAATCTTCCAGGAGATGAAGGGCGACGGACTTGCCAGAACCGGAGAGGCCGCTGATGAGGATGAGGTCCATGGTCCGCAGGATAATGAAGCGGCCCGATGGCGGCAAGGCAGCAAATAAAAAGGCGGCATAAATCCGGGCTCGGGTTCCCCGCGGCTCCGTGCAATCCAGCCCGCCGGACGCGGGTCACGGTGCTCGGGACGGTTGTCGCACCGGCCGTTTGCCGGTCTAATAGTCTTCCCCTGGAGTTTTCCCCATGCCGCCCCTCGAAATCCCCGATCTTGCCGAACTGGTGGCCCTGCGTCGCGATCTGCATGCCCACCCGGAACTGGCCTTCGACGAGCACCGCACTGCCGACCGGGTGGCGGCGGAGTTGGCGCGGGCCGGCCTCGAAGTCCATCGCGGGCTGGCCCGCACCGGCGTGGTGGGCGTGCTGCGGGCGGGCGCCTCGCCGCGCATGGTGGGCCTGCGGGCCGACATGGATGCGCTGCCCCTGGCCGAACTGAACGAGTTCCCACACCGCTCGCGCCATCCCGGCCGGATGCACGCCTGTGGCCACGACGGCCATACCGCCATGCTCCTGGGCGCGGCGCGCCGCCTGGCAGCGGAGCCGGATTTCGACGGCACCGCGGTATTCATCTTCCAACCTGCCGAGGAAGCCGAGGGGGGCGCGGCGGTGATGATCGCGGAAGGGCTGTTCAGCCGTTTTCCGGTCGAGGCGGTCTATGGCCTGCACAACTGGCCCGGCATTCCGTTGGGGGAAATGGCGGTCATGCCGGGGCCCGTGATGGCCGGCACCTGCGGCTTCGAGATCGTGGTGCGCGGGCACGGCTGCCACGCGGCCATGCCCCACCAGGGGGTGGATGCCATCGTCGCCGGCAGCCAATTGGTACAGGCCCTGCAAACCGTGGTCAGCCGCAACCTGCATCCCTGTGAGGCGGCGGTAGTGAGCGTCACCCAGTTTCACGGCGGCGAAGCCTGGAACGTGATCCCCGAGGAAGTCGTCCTGCGCGGCACCATCCGCAGCTTCAAGCCCGAAGTGCAGGAGTCCGTCGAGCGCGCCATCGAGCGCCTGTGCGGCGGGATCGCCAGCGCCTTCGGCGGCCAGATCACGGTGCACTTCGATCACCGCTACCCCCCCACCGTCAACAGCGCCGCCGAAAGCACCTTCTGCCGCGAGGTGGCCGCCGAGGTGCTGGGGGCCGATCGGGTGAGGGCCGACGAATTGCCCTCCATGGGGGCCGAAGATTTCGCCTACATGCTGCGGGAAAAGCCGGGTTGCTACGTCTGGTTGGGCAATGGCCCAGGCACCGGGGGGTGTACCCTGCACAATCCCCATTACGATTTCAACGACGACGCCCTGGCCCTGGGTGTCGCCTACTGGGTCCGCCTGGTGCAACGGGCGCTGCCGCGTTCCTGAACGGGAGAAAGGGAAAACCATGGAAACCATCGATCTCATTCTGGCCGCCGCCCCGCTGTTCCGCGGCGTGGACCCCGACGCCCTGCGGGGAACCCTGGACGGCAGCCGGGAGGTCATGCTGGAGGGCGGCGATACCCTGCTAGACCCGGCCCAGAACAACAGCGAGATCTACGTCATCCTCGACGGCGAACTACTGGTATGCCTGGAGCCCGACGCTTCCAAGCCCATCGTCCGCCTGGGCACCGGCGAATGCGTGGGCGAGCTGTCCATCGTCGATTCCCGGCCGCCGTCGGCCTACGTCATGGCCCATGGTACCTGCCGCCTGCTGGCCATTCCCCAGGCGGTCCTGTGGAACCTGCTGGCCCGCCACCAGGCCACGGCCTTCAATCTTCTGCGCATCCTGGCCGGGCGCATCCGCGAGAACAACGCGGTGCTGCTCTCCAGCCTGGAACTACGCCGGGAGCAGAGCCGCGAGGTGGAAACGGACGACGTCACCGGCCTGCGCACCCGCGCCTGGGCCGACGATGTCTTCCCGCGCCAGATCGATCTCTGCGAGCGCATCGGGCAGCGGGTTTCCCTGCTGCTGCTCGATGTCGATTACTTCGCCAAGCTCAACGAACTCTACGGTACCGAAGCCGGCGACCAGGCCCTGCGTCACGCCGGCCGCATCGTCGGCCACAGCCTGCGCCTCAACGATCTCTGCGCCCGCTTTGGCGGCGACGAGATCGCCGTGCTCATGCCGGCCACCGAGTCGGTCCATGCGCGCCTGACCGCCGAACGCCTGCGCGGCGCCATCGCAGCGACGCCCATCCGCCTGCCCATGGGGCTGGACGTTTCCCTCACCGTTTCAGGCGGCATTGCCGAATGGTCGGCGGGGCAAAGCTTCGCGGAGGTGTGCGAGGCGGCGACCAAGGCCCTCAAGCGAGCCAAGAACGCCGGGCGCAATCAGATCGTGGCGCCCAAATCAGGCCGGAACTAGGATTCCGCCCGCTGCGCGGCGCAGGGCGCCCACGGCCAACAGGTCGCGCACCACGCGCGACGCGAGTTCATCGGGGGTCAAGCGCAAATAGCGGTCGTTGACCGCATTGGCGAAGGTGAGCCCGGCCAGGAAAGGCGCCACCTCGTCCCGGGCCAGGGAACGTCGTTCCATGATGGCAAACGAAACGATGACCTTGATGCCGTGCCAGGCCAGGTGGTCCAGGTTGGCTTCGAAATGGGCCAGCTTGCCGAAGGCCTTGGCAAAGGCCTCCTGAACGGTGCAGAAGGGGCTGCCGTGGCCGGGAATGACCCAGTCCAGGGGCAGGGCGGCCAAGCGCTCCAGGGTGGCACGGGTGGCGGCGAGGCCATCGGCCTGGGCTAGCAGTTCCGGAAAGGCAACGCCGAAGCCGTTCTGCCAGAAGGCGTCGCCGGAAATGAGGATGCGTTTTTCGGCGTTGTAGTAAGCCAGGGCTTCCATGTCGTGGCCAGGAACGGCCAGCGCCTCCCACTCCAGCCCCCCCATTTCCAGACGGTTGCCGGCCTGGAGCGTGGCGTCGTGGCTGAAGCGTGCAGCCTGCTGTCCCAGGGGCGAGAGCAGCAGGGCGTCTTCGTCCCATTCCGCCACGCTGGCCGCCAACCCGCCAGGAACGACGATGCGGCAGCCGAAGGCTGCCTGCAAGGCGGCATTGCCGCCGATGTGGTCAGAGTGGGAATGGGTATTGACGACCCGGGCCAGACGCCGCCCGTCGAGGGCGTGGCGCACGAGTTCCACAGTCTGGGCGGCGTGAGTGACGTAGCCGGTATCGACCACGGTGGCCTCGTCGCCATCGAGGAAGACGACGTTGTTGGCCGACAGCCAGCCGCGTTCGAGGACGCGTAGAGAAGGGGGAAGGCTCATGCGGGGGTGTCCGGGTCTCCCACCGAGCGTGGCTCAGGGGTGTCACTGCGTCGCACCTCGGGAATGACGACGACCTCCGGCGATTCAAGCGGGGGCCGGCCGCAGCCCATACAGCGGCCGGAGTCGGGGTCGGGCATGCAAATTCCGATGCAAGGGTAGAAGTCTTCGTCGCTCATAGTTCGCAGTCGCAGCGCAAGGGGCCGTCCCAGGAATCGAGCTCCTGGCGTCGCCGGGCGACGGCGGCCAGGATGGCAATGCGCTTCGCCTCGTCGGCGCCGCCCCAGGCGGCGATCTCGTCCAGGCTGCGCAGGCAGCCCAGGCAAAGGCCGCTGCTGGCGTCCATGCGACACACGTCGATGCAGGGGGAGGCGAGGGGACTCACAGGATGACGAAACGGTGTTTGAGGTCGAGGACGGAGGCCACTGCGGCCTCGGCCTCGGCGCGGTTTACGCGGACCAGCATGACGAGATAGTGGCGTTTGTCGCGGCCGCACAGTTCGGGAAAATCGAGGACCTCGGCATCGCCCGGCCGTTCGGGGTTGGCGACGACACCCAGACGATCTACAGCCAGGGAGCAGGGACGCAGGGCCAGGGACAATTCCGGCGCCAGGAGGAATTCGGAGAGTGCCCGCACCAGGGGGTCCGGCTCCAGAGAGGTGGCCACGGAACGCAGATGGGCGTCGAGTTCTGCCAGCCGGCGGGTATGGACGGCGTATTCCGGCCCCGGTGTGGTGCCCCGCAGCAGGGCGAGGTGGGCCTGCTCCCGTGAGCGGTCGCCGCGGGTTTCGTCCCATTCCAGGCGCAGACCCTCCAGGTGGGCATGGAAATTCCGTAGCAGGCTGTCGAAGGCGCTGGCCCGCAGCGCCCTGCGGGCTTCGACCAGCTCGCAGCGCGGCTCCACCAGGGTGTGGTCAGCAAAATAAAGCACCGTTTGGGGGATTTCGCCGTGCACCGTGTCGCCCTGAAGCCCCAGGCCTAGCTGCTTTTTCTGCTGGCGGCGGGCCGCCAGCAGGGCGTAGAAGCTGTCGCTCCCGCGGCTGGCAGGATCGGCCAGGAAATCCCGCACGGCCTGACTGCGCCCCAGCATGCCGCGGATGTCGTCGGCGGTGGCGAAGAGGGCATGCACCAGGGGATCTGCGGCGAAGGCGCGGGCGTCGATCGTGCAGGGGCCGGGCAGGCCGTCCACCAGGCCCTCACAATAGGCCAGGGCGTGGTGCACGGGGGCTTCCAGGCGGCGGTCGAAATCCGGTGCCGCCTTGACGAGGGGATCCACCAGTTCGGTGATGCGGGCGAGCCCCTCGCGGGTGGCGGAATCCGGTGGCGGCGCCCGGTGCAGAAGGCCGGTGATGGCGGCAAGCAGGCCCATCAGTCGCCTCTTGCAGCCAGGGCGCGGCCGGCACGGGAGGCGCTGGGGCGACCGAGGACTTCCGATATCCAGATCCCGACGGCCACCAGGGCGTCCAGATCGACGCCCGTGGGAATGCCCAGCCCCGCCAGGAGCCAGAGCACGTCCTCGGTGGCCACGTTGCCGCTGGCGCCGGGCGCGTAGGGGCAGCCGCCCAGCCCGGCAACGGAACTATCGAAGCTGGCCATGCCCAGTTGCAGGGAGGCGTGGATGTTGGCGACGGCCATGCCGTAGGTGTCGTGGTAATGGCCGGCAAGGCGCTTGATGGGGACTTCCCGGGCGCAGGCCTCGATCAGGCGGCTGACCGAGGCCGGGTTGCCGACGCCGATGGTGTCGCCCAGAGAAACTTCGTAGCAGCCCATGGCGGCCAGGGTACGGGCGACGGCGGCGACTTTCTCCGGCGCCACCGCTCCCTCGTAGGGGCAGCCGACCACGCAGGAGACGTAGCCCCGCACCTTGAGATCGAGGGCGGTGGCGGCGCAGATGACGGGCTCGAAGCGTTTCAGGCTCTCGGCCACCGAGCAGTTGATGTTCTTGTGCGAAAAGGCTTCGGAGGCCGCGGCGAACACCGCCACCTCGGTGGCGCCGGCTTCCACCGCCGCGTCGAAGCCCTTCAGGTTGGGCACCAGAACCGGGTAGGCCACACCGGGGCGGCGGGTGAGGCTGCGCATGACCTCGGCGGCGTCGCCCATCTGCGGCACCCACTTCGGGGAGACGAAGGCTGTGGCCTCCACCGCCGGCAGGCCGGCGGCGGCCAGGCGTTCGATCAACTCGACCTTGGTGGCGGTGGGGACGAGCTGCTTCTCGTTCTGCAGGCCGTCCCGGGGGCCGACTTCGACGATGCGCACGCGCTCGGGCAGGGTCATGGGCGGTATTCCTGGCTGCCGGCCCGCAGCCAGGCGGCGAAGGCGGCTTCGTCCAGGTCGCCGGCGGCGAGGGCGAGCACGGTCTGAACGGCGTCTACCTGGCTTGCCACGAGGCGATGGCCGTTGAGGCGCAGAAACAGGCCGGCGGCCAGGAAGGCGGCTCGTTTATTGCCATCGACGAAGGGATGGTTCTTGGCCAGGCCGTAGGCGTAGGACGCGGCGCAGTCGAACACGTCGGGATCGCCGTAGGCGGCGAGATTTGCCGGGCGGCCAAGGGCCGATTCGAACAGGCCCTGGTCACGGACGCCCGGCGCCCCGCCGTGGATGGCCAGACTCTCGTCGTGCAAGAGAACGAGGGCCTGGGGATCGAGCCAGCGAAAGCCCACTTACTTGGCCAGGGCGTGGAAGGCGTCGCGGTACTCGCGCATGAACTCGCGGCCTTCCGCAAGCTGGTCGGCAATGCTGGGATCGTAGGGGGTGATGGAAACGCCCTGGGGCGATTCGGTGACGTAGACCGTGTCGCCTTTTTCTACCCGCAGGCGGGCGAGGAGTTCCTTGGGCAGCACGAGGCCGACGGAATTGCCGATCTGGGTCAGTTTGAGGGCATGCATGGCGGGCTCTGGCAAAACGTTATAACGGTTGTAATACTAGCCTTCGGCCGCCCGGAATTCAAGGAGCACCGCTCCTTCTTCCACCTGCTCGCCGGGGGCGAAGCGGAAGGCGGCGACGGTGCCGGCCTCCGGTGCCGTGAGGGTGTGCTCCATCTTCATGGCTTCCAGGATGAGCAGCGGCGCGCCCTTTTCCACCCGCTGGCCGAGGGGCGCCAGCAGGGCCGCCACCTTGCCCGGCATGGGGGCGGTGAAGCCGCCGCCGGCATGGCCGCCGGCTGGCACCAGATGCAGGGGGTCGTCCCGCCGCAGCACGTAGGTCATGCCGCCGAGAAAGACGTAGCGCTTGTCGTCCACGGCGACGACGCGGGCCGGCAGGCGCCGGTCGTCCGCTTCCACGGTCAGGCGGTCGCCTTCCAGCTTGTGGCCGCGGGCGATGCTGCTCACCCCGTCGAGGGTGATGTGCCAATGCTCCCGGTCGTAGCGCACCCGGGCCTCGATCAGGGTGTCGCCGCTGCGAAAGCCCAGGATGCGGGTGGAAGAAAGATTCAGGCGCCAACCGTCCCGGGCATGCCAGGGGGAGCCCGGGTCGCCGCTGGCCCGCGCCGCCTCCCGGGCGTTGTCGCGCTCCCACAGCAGTTCGCCGACGGCGGCCACCAGCAGCACATCCCGCGGCAGGGCCTGGGGGTCCGGGAAAAGAAAGTCGTGCTGACGCTCGATGAGTCCGGTGTCCAGATCGGCCCCGGCGAAGGCCGGGCAGGCCGCCAGGCGGGAGAGGAAGCCGGCATTGGTAATGACGCCGGCCACCTGGGTGTCGGCGAGGGCCAGGCGCAGGCGGGCCAGGGCCCGCTCCCGGTCTTCGTCCCAGACGATGAGCTTGGCGAGCAGGGGATCGTAGTGGGGGGTGATGACGTCGCCCTCGTCCACGCCGGCATCGACGCGCACGTGGAGGCCTTCCCGGGGGAAGTTGAGACTCGCCAGCCGCCCGCTGGCGGGGAGAAAGCCTTGGTCGGCGTCCTCGGCGTAGAGCCGGGCCTCGATGGCGTGGCCGCGGAGTGCCAGTCGCTCCTGGGTGTGCGGCAGCGGCTCCCCGGCCGCCACGCGCAACTGCCATTCCACCAGATCCTGGCCGGTGACCATTTCGGTGACCGGGTGCTCCACCTGCAGACGGGTGTTCATCTCCATGAAATAGAAGCCGCCGTCCTGGCAAGCGATGAACTCCACCGTGCCCGCGCCGACGTAGCCCACGGCCCGGGCGGCGGCGACGGCGGCCTGGCCCATGGCGGCGCGCCGCTCCGGCGTCATGCCAGGCGCCGGAGCCTCCTCCAGCACCTTCTGGTGGCGGCGCTGCACCGAGCAATCCCGCTCGAAGAGATGGACGCAATTGCCGTGACCGTCGGCGAAGACCTGGATTTCGACGTGGCGGGGCCGAACGACGACCTGTTCCAGCAGCACCCGGGCATCGCCGAAGCCGGCGGCGGCCTCCCGCTGGCAGGCGGCCAGAGCATCCGGAAAATCCGTGCTCCGTTCCACCCGCCGCATGCCCTTGCCGCCGCCGCCGGCCGTCGCCTTGATCAGGAGCGGGTAGCCGAGGGCATCGGCCTCCTGCTGCAGGCGGGCGGCGTCCTGGTCGTCGCCGTGGAAGCCCGGGGTAACGGGCACTCCGGCCGCCGCCATCAGCGCCTTGGCCGCCGCCTTGGAGCCCATGGCCCGAATCGCTGCAGGCGGCGGGCCGATGAATGTCAGACCCGCAGCGGCGCAGGCCTCGGCGAAATCGGCGTTCTCGGCGAGAAAGCCGTAACCCGGGTGGATGGCCTGGGCGCCGGTGCGCTGGGCGGCGGCGATGATCTTTTCACCAGCCAGATAGGAATCCCGGGGGGCTGGCGGGCCAAGCAGCACCGCCTCGTCGGCCAGGCGCACAGGGCGGGCCTCAACGTCGGCCTCGGAATAGACCGCCACGGTGCGTATACCCAGGCGGCGGGCGGTGCGGAAGATCCTGCAAGCGATCTCGCCCCGGTTGGCGATAAGGATTTTTTCAAACACAGGCGGCTCTCCGGGGCGAGATCGCCAGAGCGCTGCGCGCTCTCCGGCGATGTGACTGCGTCGCTGCGCCCCTGCGGGGCTGGTCACCTCGGTTGGCGATGAGGATTTTCTCGAACACGCTCAGTCCTTTCGCACCCAGGCGGGCGAGCGCTTTTCCAGAAACGCGGCAACGCCCTCCCGGCCCTCCGGCGTGGCCCGCAGGTGGGCGATGCGGTGGGCGGTGTCTTCGAGCAGATTGTCGTTGACCGGCTGGTGATCGACCGCCCGGATCAGCTCCTTGGCGGCGGCCTGGGCCAGGGGACCGCCGAGCAGGAGGGCTGCGGCGATCTCCGCCACCTTGGCGTCGAGCTGGTCCGGGGCGACAACTTCGTGCACCAGGCCGATTTCCTTGGCCCGGGCGGCGTCCATCCGCTCGCCGGTCTGGAAGTAGCGCAGGGCCTGGCGGGCGCCTATGGCGCGCAATACGTAGGGAGAAATGGTTGCCGGGATGATGCCCAGACGCACTTCGGAGGTGGCAAAGACGGCGTCAGCCGAAGCCACGGCGATGTCACAGGCCGCCGCCAGGCCCATGCCCCCACCCAGGGCGGCGCCCTGGATGCGGGCGATGGTGGGCTTTTTCATCTCGGCCAGGGTGCGCAGCATGTGGGCGAGGGCACGGGCGTCGGCGAGGTTTTCATCGACGCCTTGGGCGGACGCCCGCTGCATCCAGTTCAGGTCTGCTCCGGCAGAAAAGCTCTTACCGCGGCCGGCGAGGATCACCACCCGCACCGTCGGGTCGGCGTCCAGAGTGCGGCAGGCGGCGGTGAGATCGGCGATGAGGGTTTCGTCGAAGGCATTGTGAGCCGTGGGGCGGTTGATCCACAGGGTGGTGACGGGACCGGCGGATTCCAGTTCGAGGGTTTGGTAGGGCATGGATCTGGGCTTCTTCACGCAACGGCGTTCTCTGAACTCAGGGGTTCAGAAAACCGGTCAGGCCAGGGAGCCCAGGAATGATCGACCAAGCCTCAGAGCCTGTGAATTGTTCGGGCGCACCCGAGTGGCATGCCCAGGTGTGCACGATCAAGGCGCCAAGCACAGCCATAGCTCGGGCTATGGCGAGCATTGGCAACGCCGAGCGGGCGCAGCGGGGAATGACGAGCGGGGGCGGAAGAAATTTTCACAGGCTCTCAGGTGGATGGACCGGCCGGGGCGACGATGCTCACGACCTCCTCGGTTCCGATCGGGGTATCCAGTCCCTGTAGGACCATGATGTTCTGGCCGCCCAAGAAGATGCGATAGCCCTCGCGCGGCGCGGCCGATCCGGGTTCGAGGACTCGGCCCAGCACGCCGGGATGTTCGTGGTCAAGGGCAGAGAAGGCTTCGCCCACGGTATCTCCACTGACGGTGACTTCCTCGGCGCCTCCGGTATGGCAGCGCAGAGCCAGGGGGATGTGGACGCTGACGACAGGGGATTCAAACATGGCGGGCCTCCTTGAGAATGGGCCGGCCGGCGGTAAGGGATGCGTGGCCGACGCTCGTTCGACCCCCCGATTTGCAAGCGGTTGCATCGCTCCCCCTTCGCACTTGGGCGAGTGACGCGAAGCTCCTCACACGGAAATTCCGGAGGACTTCGACAAGCGCGCTACACGGGCTGCTCATACCGTAGTCAGGCTACAATCGCCGTTCCATTTTTTTGCGAAGGGTAGAACGCCATGGCAGCAAACGACGACGACGAGAACACAGCAGTATTTGTGGGCGCACTGGCCGGCATCATGCTGGCAGCCGCAGCGGCCATCTACGGTGCCAGTGCAGGCAAGGGCGCGGTCGTACCCCAGGCGCCAGCAGTAGAAGGCGAAGTCGCTCCCGTGGGCGAGGCCCTGGCCAAGGTGTATTTTGCCGTGGGCAAGGCCCAACTCGACGCCGCCGACCAGGCGGTCGTGGGGCGTACCCTCGAAGCGCTGGCGGCCAAAACCGGGTCCATCGTGCTCCTCTCCGGCTTTCACGATCCCTCGGGGGATGCGACCCAGAACGCCGAACTGGCCCGGAAACGCGCGGAGTCGGTCAAGGATGCCCTGGTCGCCGGCGGCGTCGCCGCGGATCGCATCAAGCTGCGCAAGCCGGAAACCACGGTGGGCAGCGGCAGCCCCGAAGAAGGTCGACGGGTGGAAATTCGCGTCCAATAGTGCCCTTCTGCGGCCTGCCAGCGCTCGCACCGGGCGCAGCAAAGAAAAAGGCCCGCGTCGTGGACGCGGGCCTTTTCGCTGAGCAGCCTGCACCGCTTACTTCACCTTCTTCTGGGTATCGAGGCGGAATTTGACGTAGCTGCCCGGGGCATCCTCGAGCACCTTGAGTTTGCCTTTGCCCGGAGCACGGGCAGGAACCTGGGCGCTGCCACCGGGAAGACCGGTGACCCAGGCGTGCCAGTGGGTCCACCAGGAACCGGCGTTCTGGGTGGCGCCGGCCAGGAAGTCTTCGGGACTCTCGGGCAGGTTGCCGTCGGTGGCGTCATTGACCCAGTAGCCGTACTTGTTGGCCACCGGGGGATTGACGATACCGGCGATGTGACCGGACCCGCCCAGCACAAACTTGGTCTTGCCCGAAGGCAGGCAGGCCCCCATATAGGTGCTCTTCCACGGGGCGATGTGGTCCTCGATGGTGGAAATGAAATAACAGGGAGTCTTGACCTTGCTGATGTCGATCTTGACACCGTCCAGGGTGATGCCGCCGGGATCCTTGAGCTTGTTGCCCAGGTACATGTTGCGTAGGTAGAAGCTGTGCATGGCCGCAGGCATGCGGGTGGAATCGGAGTTCCAGTAGAGCAGGTCGAAGGGGAAGGGATCCTTGCCCATGAGGTAGTTGTTGACCACGAAGGACCAGATGAGGTCGTTGGCCCTCAGCATGTTGAAGGTGCCGGCCATCTCGGTGCCCTCCAGGTAGCCCCGCTCGTTCATCTTCTTTTCCAGGCCGGCCACGGCGTTCTCATCCAGGAAGACGCCCAGTTCGCCGGGCTCGGAGAAGTTGAGCATGGTGGTGAAGAAGGTGGCGGAATTGACCCGCTTGTCCTTCTTGCCCGTCAGGTAGGCCAGGGTGGTCATGAGCAGGGTACCGCCCAGGCAGTAACCGGCCATGTTGACGCTGTCCTCGCCGGTGTGGGCACAGACCTGATTGAGGGCTTCCACGGAGCCTTGCAGCAGGTAGTTCTCGAAGCTCTTCTGGGCCAGCTTCTCGTCCGGATTGATCCAGGACATGATGAAGGTGGTGTGGCCCTGATCCGTAGCCCACTTGACCAAGGAATTCTTTTCGCGCAGATCGAGGATGTAGTACTTGTTGATCCAGGGCGGGACGATGAGGAAGGGCTTCTTGTACTGGTCCTTGGTGGTGGGATCGTACTGGATGAGCTGGAACAACTCGTTCTGGAAGATGACCTTGCCCGGGGTGGTGGCCACGTTCTTGCCCATCTCGAAGGCCGCCGTATCGGTCATGCGGATGCGCAACTGGCCATCGCCTTGCTCCACGTCGTGCAGCAGGTTGTTGAGACCTTTGATAAGGTTCTGGCCGTGGCTCTTGACGGTTTCGCGGAACACCTCCGGATTGGTCAGGGCGAAGTTGGACGGTGACAGGGCGTCGATGTACTGACGGGTGAAGAAATTGACCTTCTGCTGGGTGTGCTCGTCGAGGCCTTCGGCGCCGCTCACGGTGTCGTGCAGATGGCGCGCGGTGATGAGGTAGGACTGCTTGATGAAATCGAAGAGGAAATGCTGTTCCCAGTCTTCGTCACGGAAGCGATTGTCCCCCTTCTTGGGTGCGGCGACGGGGCCGGTGACCGGCATGCCCATCATCTTCATCATGCTGCCCTGCCAGAGGGAGAAGTAGTCCCACATCATGTTCATCTGGGTCTGGGCCAGCTTGTAGGGATTGGCCAGCAGATGGGCGGACAGATCCATGAAGGCCTTGGCGACCCCGAGTTCGTCGGAGGGCGCATCCACGCCGTCCTTCGCCTTCTTTTCCATGAACTGGGTGAGCAGCCGGGAAGCGCGCTGGGCGACTTCGGCATAGGTCTGGGCCATTTCGGCCGGATTGGGCAGGCTGGCAGCCTTATCCTCGGTTTGCTGCGACATGTGAAACTCCCTCTGTCAGTTTTCCAAACGGACCTGATCGGCCCTGGCGAAACGGATGACGCCGTCGCCCCCTAGGGTGCGCGACAGCCGTCCGGCGATTTCCAGATGATTGAGATGGGCGATCGCCTCGCCCAGCGCAAACATCGTCTGATGCGTATCGAGCGGCCGCGGAAACAGCGTCGCTAGCAACTCGGCAGCGCTCTTCGGCGCTTCACATTCGTCTTCCACCGCCTGCAGGCGTTCTCCATGGTGCGCATGCAACGCCGCGACCCGCTCCCGGATGCCCTGGAAGGGCAGGCCGTGGGACGGTAACACCAGGGTCGAATCCGGGATTTCCCGGGCCATGGTGTCCAGGGAAGCCAGATAGCTGCCCAGGGCATCGGCCGCCGGGGTAACCGCCATCACACTGATGTTGGTGGAAATCCGCGGCAAAAGCATGTCGCCCGAAATTAACACGCCGAGTTCCCGGCAGTAAAGCGCAGCATGCTCGGGAGAATGGCCGTGCCCAACGACGACTTGCCAGTCGCAGCCGTCGACGGCGAGGCGATCCCCGGCAAGAAGCCGCTGATAGTGCTGAGGCAGCGCGGGTACCGCCCGGGTGTAGCCCGATCCCCTCTGAGCGAAGCGCTCCAGCAGTTCTCCGCTCAGGCCATGCTGGCGAAACTGCTCGGTCATGAAGCGGGCACCATGGCCGC
This sequence comes from Azonexaceae bacterium, assembly GCA_009469665.1. The sequence continues at coordinate 23,471 of SSTB01000085.1, forward strand.
CGATCTCGTTCCACACGGCGTGGGCGGTAAGGAACTCAGCGGCGGTCATCCAGAGCTGGGCGCCGGTCTTTTCCAGCAGCCAGGTGGCGAGGCCCAGGTGGTCCGGATGGAAGTGGGTCACCACTAGGCGGTGGATGGGCCCTGCCAGGCGGCCGAGAATGCTCTCCCAGGCCGCACGGGTGTCGTCGCCGGCAAAGCCGGTGTCGATCAGGGTCCACCCCTCTCCATCCCTGAGGAGCCACAGGTTGATGTGATCGAGTTGGAAAGGCAGCGGCATGCGCAGCCAGAACACGCCGGGGGAGACCTCCAGGGTCTCGCCGGCGGCAGGGGCTTGGGGAAAGGGTGTCAGAAGGGCCATGGGCATGGGGGGTAGGGGAGGGCCACCTTACCACAGGGCTTTCGATTGAAAAAAGCCCGCAGCTCTGCTGTACTGGGGCCAAACAACCCGTCCTGAAAGGGCATTGCGTGGATATCCCGGGCCTCTCCTTCGACCATGGCGAAACCCTCGCCGCACTGCGCGACGCCGTGCAGGATTTTGCCGCCCGGGAAATCGCCCCCCGGGCCGCGGCCATCGACCGGGACAACCTCTTTCCCGCCGACCTGTGGCCCAAGCTGGGCGCCATGGGACTGCTAGGCATCACGGTGCCGGAGTCCCATGGTGGCGCCGGCCTCGGCTATCTGGCCCATATCGTCGCCCTGGAGGAGATTTCCCGGGCCTCGGCCAGCGTCGCCCTTTCCTACGGTGCCCACTCGAATCTCTGCGTCAATCAGATCTGGCGCAACGGCAGCGCGGCGCAGCGGGCGAGATTTCTGCCCCGTCTGCTCAGTGGCGAGCACGTGGGCGCCCTGGCCATGTCCGAACCGGCTGCCGGCTCGGACGTGCTGGCCATGCAACTGCGGGCCGAGAAAAAGGGCGACCACTACTTGCTCAACGGGTCCAAGATGTGGATCACCAACGGCGGCGAGGCGGATGTGCTCGTGGTCTATGCCCGGAGCGGCGCGGAGGGCAAGGACGGCATCACGGCCTTTCTGGTGGAAAGGGGCATGGCGGGCTTCAGCCACGGCAGCCACCTGGACAAGTTGGGCATGCGGGGTTCCAACACCTGCCCCCTCTTTTTCGACGATGTCTCGGTGCCTCAGGAGAACGTCCTGGGTGCCGCGGGTGAAGGCGTGCGGGTGCTCATGAGTGGCCTCGACTACGAACGCGCCGTCCTCGCGGGCGGCCCCCTTGGCATCATGGCAGCCTGCCTCGATGTCGTTCTGCCCTACATCCACGAGCGCCGGCAGTTCGGCCAGGCCATCGGCGAATTCCAGCTCATGCAGGGCAAGCTCGCCGACCTCTACGTCGCCTTCAACGCGGCCCGGGCCTACGTCTACGCCGTCGGCCAAGCCTGTGACCGCGGTTCGATTACCCGCCGCGACGCCGCTGGAGCCATCCTCTACGCTGCCGAAAAGGCAACCTGGATGGCGGGCGAAGCCATCCAGGCCCTGGGCGGCAACGGCTACACCAACGACTACCCGGCCGCTCGCCTGTGGCGAGACGCCAAGCTTTATGAGATCGGGGCGGGGACTTCGGAGATTCGCCGCATGCTCATCGGACGGGAATTGTTCGAGATCAGCCGGTGAAGGCGCCCCGCGTTCGCAGCGCTCAATGCGACCTCGGCCTGATGCGGCCAGACCCTTGCCCAGCCGTCACCCACACATCCGCCCCCGGTAAGCGCGCAGGACGACGGTAGAATCCGCCCATCCATCCTTTCCCTCCCATCATGCTCAGCCTGCGCACCCTCTCCACCGCCGACACCGCCGCCCTCGAACACGTCCGCCAGTTCTTCCGCAGCTACGCGGCCTGGCTGGGCGTAGACCTCAGTTACGAAAATTTCGACCGCGAAATGGCAGCCCTGCCGGGCAATTACGCGGAGCCCTCGGGCCGCCTCTTCTACGCCGAGGTCGACGGCAAGCCGGCCGGCTGCGTCGGCGTGCGGCCCTACGGGGAAGGTGGCAGTTGCGAAATGAAGCGTCTCTACGTCACCCCTGAATTCCGCAATCAGGGCATCGGCAAGCTCCTTGCCGAAGCGGCGATCAAGGCCGCCAAGACCATGGGGTATCGCCGCCTGCTGGTGGATACCCTGCCCAATATGCGCATGGCCGTGCGCCTTTACCGCGAACTGGGCTTCACCGAAACCCCGTGCTACTACCAGACACCGGTGGAGGGCGTGATGTTCCTGGCTCTGGACCTGGAAAACTGGTCCGAGGACGACCGCCACAACGCCAATCTGGATCACCTCTTCGACTTCAACCGCACCTGGGCGAGCCAGATGCAGGAACGCGACCCTGAGTACTTCGATCGCCTTTCCAAACTCCAGGCACCGGACTACCTGTGGATCGGTTGCTCCGATTCCCGGGTTCCGGCCAATCAGATCGTGGGGCTTCTGCCCGGCGAAGTCTTCGTCCATCGCAATATCGCCAATGTAGTGGTGCATACCGACCTCAATTGCCAGTCGGTCATCCAGTTCGCCGTGGATTCGCTGCGGGTCAAGCACATCATGGTGGTCGGCCACTACGGCTGTGGCGGCGTGAAGGCGGTGGTGGACAATCAGTGGATGGGTCTGGTGAACCTTTGGCTGCGCCATGTGGAAGACGTACGCAACAAGCATCGCCGTGCCTTCGAAGCCCTTCCGGCGGCGCTCCGCCACGACCGCCTGTGCGAACTGAACGTCATCGAGCAGGTGGTCAACCTGTGCCGCACCAACGTCGTCCAGGACGCCTGGAACCGAAATCAGAAGCTCACGGTGCACGGCTGGATCTACGGTATCAAGGACGGCCGCATCAAGAACCTGGGGCTTACGGTGCAGAGCGCCGACGAACTGGAACGGCGATACGTCGAAGCGCTCGGCGCCCTGAACGTCCCCCCTCCAGCCTGAGAGCCGGTGAACATTTCATTCGCCCCCGCTCGTCATGCCCCGCTGCGCCCGCTCGGCGTTGCCAATGCTCACCATAGCCGAAGCTATGGCTGTGCTTGGCGCCCTGATCGTGCACACCTGGACACGCCACTCGGGCGCGCACGAAAAATTCACAGGCTCTGACGCCTCCATGGCCGACCCCGTCGTCATCGCCGCCGCCGCCCGCACCCCCCTGGGGGGCTTCCAGGGCAGCCTGTCCGACCTGACGGCGACCGCCCTCGGCGCAGCGGCGCTACGGGCTGCCCTCGCCCGCAGCGGGATCGAACCCGACCGCGTCGACGAGGTGTTCCTGGGCTGCGTGCTCACCGCGGGCCTTGGCCAGGCGCCGGCCAGGCAGGCCGCCATGATGGCCGGTCTGCCCGAAGCCGTGGGGAGCACCGCGGTCAATAAGGTCTGCGGATCGGGCCTCAAGGCCATCATGCTCGGCCACGACGCCATCGCGGCCGGTTCCGCTGCTGTCGTCGCCGCCGGCGGCATGGAGTCCATGAGCAACGCCCCCTATCTGCTGGCCCGGGCGCGGAGCGGCTATCGCCTGGGACACGGGCAATTGCTGGATCATCTCTTCCTCGACAGTCTGGAGGAAGCCTGTAGCGCCGCCGACCGGGGCCGCTTGATGGGCGCCCTGGCCGAGGATTGTGCGGCCCGTATGGGCATCGGCCGTGCGGAGCAGGATGCCTATGCCCGGCGCTCCGGAGAGCGGGCCCGACAGGCCTCGGCAGCGGGTGCCTTCGCCTGGGAGATCGAACCCGTGGGCATTCCCGGCCCGGGCGGTGGTGCCCTGATCGCGGCAGACGAGGGGCCGCAGCGCTTTGATCCGGCAAGGATCGCCAGCCTGAAACCGGCGTTTAGTACAGGGGGGACCATCACGGCCGGCAATGCCTCGTCGATTGCCGACGGCGCTGCCGCCTTGGTGCTTTTGCGCGCATCCCTGGCGGAAGCCCTGGGCATCGCGCCCCTGGCCCGTATCATCGCCCATGCGAGCCATGCCCAGGCGCCCGCCGAATACCCCACTGCCCCGAGCCGGGCCATAGAAAAGCTCCTCGCCCGTTGCGGCTGGAGGGCGGGCGAAGTCGACCTGTTCGAGATCAACGAGGCCTTCGCCGTCGTCGCCCTGGCCACCCTGGGCCAGTTGGCCCTGCCGGTGGAAAAGGTCAATATCCACGGCGGCGCCTGCGCCCTGGGCCACCCCATCGGCGCCACCGGCGCCAGGCTGGTGGTCACCCTGCTGGGCGCCCTGCGCCGGACCGGCGGCAGGCGGGGCATCGCCGCCCTGTGCATCGGCGGCGGTGAAGCGGTCGCCCTGGCCCTGGAGGTCTGTTGAGTGCCCATCGCCGTCCGCCACTCACTCGACTACGCCAAGCTCACCGCCGCCATGGCCATGTGGGGCGGCACCTGGATTGCCGGGCGCATTATCGCCAAGGAGCTAACCACCCCGCTGGCGGTGGCCTCCCTGCGCTTCGTGCTGGCGGGACTGGCCCTTGCCGCGGTAGCCCTGATCCGTGATGGTCGCATCCCCCTGCCGGCCGACCGCCAGGCCTGGGGCTTCGTGTGGGGGCTCGGGTTCTTCGGCATCTTTCTTTACGGCCTGTGCTTCTTTTACGGGCTGCAGCACATTCCGGCCGGACGAGGCGCCCTGGTCGTCGCCCTCAATCCGGTTACGGTCGTCCTCGCCGCCTGGGCCTGTGGGCAGGAACAAATGACTCTGCGCAGGGCCGCCGGTTGTGTGCTAGCCCTGGCCGGCTGCCTTTCGGTCATCGGCAATGGCGACCTGCTCGCACCGTTGCGAGGCTCCATCGGCCTGGGGGAGGCTCTCATCATCGGCTGTGTGCTGAGCTGGACGGCCTACACCTTCATCAGCCGCCGGGCGATGCATAGCCTTTCGCCCCTGGCCACGACTCTCCATGCCAGTCTGGCTGGCGCCCTGCTTTTGGGGCTGGCCGCCTGGGCCGAGGGAGGCGTCGACCCGGCAGCCTGGTCCTGGCGGATTTGGGCCAGCACCGGTTTTCTCGCCTTCTTCGGCACCGCCGTGGCCTATACCTGGTTTACCGCCGCTGTCCATCGCCTGGGGGCGGGCCACGCTTCTGTGTTCATCAACCTCGTGCCGGTATTCGCGGTACTCCAGGCGGCGGTTCTGCTCGACGAGCACCTGGGAGTCGCCGTGCTGGCCAGCGGCGCGCTGGTCATTGCCGGTGTCGCCCTGGCGACGCTTCCGGAGCCCTCCCACCCAAGGCAACCCGTTGAAGCAAGGAGATCCTCATGAGCGAAGCCCTCACCTTCTACTTCGATTTTTCCAGCCCCTACGGCTATCTCATGAGCGAGAAGATCGACGACCTCGCCGCCCGCCACGGGCGCAAGGTCAAGTGGCGGCCGATACTGCTCGGCGTAATCTTCCAGACCACGGGCAGCGCCCCCCTCACCCTCCAGGCGCCGGCCAAGGCCGCCTACTACAAGGAGGATTTCGCCCGCTCGGCCCGCTTCCTGGGCGTGCACTTCCAACTGCCAGCCAAGTTCCCGCTGCCCACCCAGAACGCCGCCCGGGCCTACTACTGGCTCCACGACCAGGACTGCGCACTGGCCCGGGCCTTCGCCCACGCCGCCTACCGGGCGCTGTTCGTGGATGGCAGGGATATTTCCGCCCCGGAAGCGGTGCTGGACGTCGGCACCGGACTGGGCGTAGACCGGCAGACCCTGGCCGCCGCCCTGGCCAGCCCTGAAGCGAAGGAGCGCCTCAAGACCGAGGTGGAGAGCGCCCTCGCGGCGGGGGTCTTCGGTTCCCCCACCGTAATCGTGGATGGCGAGATGTTCTTCGGCGCCGACCGCCTGCCCCAACTGGAGCGCTGGCTGGCCGACGGCCCGTTCTGACGAGGAGACACCCCCATGCCCATCACCAAAGGCTGCCAGCAACTCATCGCCGAGGCCCGCACCCGCATCCGCACCCTTTCCCTGGACGAAGCCCGCGCCAAGTTCGACGATCCCAGCGTCGTCTTCGTCGACATCCGCGACGTGCGGGAACTGGAGCGGGAGGGCATGATCCCCGGTGCCTTCCATGCCCCCCGCGGCATGCTGGAATTCTGGGTGGATCCGGACAGCCCCTACTACAAGGACATCTTCGGCTCGGGCAAGGAGTTCGTCCTCTACTGCCAGTCCGCCTGGCGCTCCAGCCTCGCCACCGCCACCCTGCAGGACATGGGCCTGGCGCCCATCGCCCACATCGAGGGCGGGTTCAAGGCCTGGAAGGCAGCGAGGCACCCGGTGGGCGAACGCCCCGCCCACCATCGCTGAGGACATCATGAGCGAATTTCGCTCCCAGCTGGATCCCCGCGCCGCCGACTTCCAGGCCAACGCCGCCGCCATGACGGCGTTGGTGGCCGATCTGCACGACAAAGCTAGCCGCATCGCCCTGGGTGGGCCGGAAGCCGCTCGCCAGAAGCATCTCGCCCGCGGCAAACTGTTACCGCGGGAACGGGTGGACGCTCTCCTCGACCCCGGCACGCCCTTCCTGGAAATCGGCCAGTTCGCCGCCTACGGCCTCTATGGTGGCGACTATGAGGTACCTGCCGCCTCCCTCATCGCCGGCGTCGGCCGCATTGCCGGAGTCGAGTGCATGGTGGTGGCCAACGACGCCACGGTGAAGGGCGGTACCTACACCCCCCTCACCGTCAAAAAGCACCTGCGGGCCCAGGAAATCGCCCTGGAAAACCGTCTGCCCTGCGTCTATCTGGTGGATTCCGGCGGCGCCTTCTTGCCCCTGCAGGATGAGGTCTTCCCCGACAAGGAGCACTTCGGCCGCATCTTCTACAACCAGGCCAACCTGTCGGCCCGGGGCATCCCCCAGATCGCCGCCGTGCTCGGTTCGTGCACCGCCGGCGGCGCCTACGTACCGGCCCTGTGCGACGAATCCATCATCGTGCGCAACCAGGGCACCATCTTCCTCGGTGGTCCGCCCCTGGTGAAGGCCGCCACCGGCGAAGTGGTCAGCGCCGAGGATCTGGGCGGCGCCGACGTCCATACCCGGCTCTCCGGCGTCGCCGACCACCTGGCGGAAAACGACGCCCACGCCCTGGCAATCGCCCGCCGCATCGTCGGCAACCTCAACTGGAAGAAGGCTCCCAACCTGGCCCTCAGCGAACCGGCACCCCCCCGCTACGCCGGCGAGGAACTGTACGGCATCATTCCCACCGACCCCAAGAAGCCCTTCGACGTGCGGGAGATCATCGCCCGCCTGGTGGACGGCTCGGTGTTCGACGAATTCAAGGCCCGCTACGGCACCACCCTGGTCTGCGGCTTCGCCCGCCTCTTCGGCACTCCGGTCGGGATCGTGGCCAACAACGGCATCCTGTACTCCGAGTCGGCGCTGAAGGGCGCCCACTTCATCGAACTCTGCGCCCAGCGCCGCATCCCGCTGATCTTTCTGCAGAACATCACCGGCTTCATGGTCGGCCGCAAGGTCGAAAACGCCGGCATCGCCCGGGACGGCGCCAAGATGGTGACTGCCGTAGCCACCGCCGCGGTGCCCAAAATTACCGTCATCATCGGCGGCAGCTTCGGCGCCGGCAACTACGCCATGGCCGGCCGCGCCTACGGCCCCCGCTTTCTCTGGATGTGGCCCAACGCCCGCATCTCGGTCATGGGCGGGGAACAGGCGGCCGGCGTGCTGGCCACGGTCAAGCGGGACGGCCTGGAAGCCGCCGGCAAGGCCTGGACTCCGGAGGAGGAGGAAGCCTTCAAGGCCCCCATTCGGGCCCAGTACGAGACCCAGGGCCACCCCTACTACGCCAGCGCCCGACTGTGGGACGACGGCATCATCGACCCGGCGGATACGCGGCGGGTACTGGGCTTGAGCCTTTCGGCCGCCCTCAATGCACCGATCGGCGATACCCGCTTCGGCATCTTCCGGATGTAGCCGTTCATGTACCTGCCCGCCCACTTCGCCGTCACCGACCGCGCCCAACTCCACGGCCTGATGGCCGCCCATCCCCTGGCCACGGTGGTGATGCAGGGTAGCGACGGCCTGAGCGCCAACCACCTTCCCATGGCCCTGGACGGCACCGCCGGCGCATGGGGCATCCTGCGCGGCCATGTGGCCCGCGCCAATCCCCTGGCCGCCGCCGACGGTACGCCGGTGCTGGTCATCTTCCACGGCCCGCAAACCTACGTGAGTCCGGCCCATTACGCCACCAAGGCTGTGGATGGCAGGGTGGTGCCCACCTGGAACTACGCCGTCGTCCATGCCCACGGCGTGCTGCGCACCCACCCTGAGGCGGAATGGATTCGCGCGCAGGTCACGGATCTGACCACGACCCACGAGGCGACACGGTCCCATCCCTGGGCGGTGAAAGATGCGCCGGCCGACTATACGGACAAGTTGCTGCGGGGCATTTGCGGGATCGAGATGGTGATCGATCGGCTGGAGGGGAAGTGGAAGGTGAGCCAAAACCAGCCGGCGGCCAATCGGGAGAGTCTGGCGGCGGCGTTGGAGGGGGAGCAGCCGGGGATGGCGAGGTTGTTGCGGGGAGGTCGGGAATGACTTGGTCGATTGTTCTGGAGGCCTTTGGGTTTGCTGAACCTTGGTGTTCCGCCGTGAGGGCGAGTAACCCTAGGAATCTCGGTTGACCGGGTGCCGGTCCCCGGGAGCCCTTGTGCCTTGGACCTCCACGCACCTCCACAACGCTCACCCGTCGGGTCCATCGCTACGAGCCCGCTGGCGCATCCGGGCGGGCACCTGGCTTTCGAGCTTCAACCCCGTTTGAAGCCCCGCCGTTCCTCGAGATTCAGCGACTCGTAAGGGGCAGGCGCGGCAGGCTGGGCCATTCGATGGCGTCGAGCATATTCTTCACCAGGAGCCCGAGTTCGGTGTCGCCGGTAATTTCCAGCTCCCGATTGAAGAACAGGGTGTCCGGGTCTTCCTGGCGAGCCAGGAGTTGCAGATAGGCCGAGAGATTGGCCGAGAAGCAGAGGTCAGGCTCGCGCGTGTCGCCGAAAATCGGCCGGAATAGACCGCCGCGGTAGCAGAAACGGGCTTCTCCTCCGCTGTCGAGGACGCGAACGTGGAAGCGCTTGTCCTCCAGGGCTGCCAAGCTCCCTGTCGGCAGGAGCCGCAGGCGCAGGGCAACGTTGAGCCCGGCGACTAGGGCCAAGGCGTGAGGCCACTGGGGAAGACGGCGGCCGAGCGCGGCCAAGGCGGGGGGAAGCCGGAATTTTGGTACGGTGAAGCCTGTGCTCATAAGGCAACTCCCGGAGAGGATGAGCTGGCGTGGCGGGCGATGCCGGCGTCACCGAACCAGTAGCCGTCCACCATCCCGCAGGGATTCCAGGCAGCGTCGGCGCTGAAGGGCAATCCCCGTCGGGCGGCGTCGAAGGCGGTGATGACGGCGCTGGTATGTGCCGGTTGTGGGCTGAGGCGCAGGTTCTCGATGCCCAGGGCCGCCATGTCCGGCACCTCGGCGAGCAGGTTGTAGGTCTGGGCCGACTGCGTCTGGATGCCGTTGAGAGTGAGAAAATCCTGACCCTCCCGGGTGGATAGGGTCAGCCCTTCCGGGTGGTCGAGACACTTGAACTGGCAATCGTCCTTGTTCAAGTTGTAGTGACGGGCGGTGAAGCAGCGGGCCGAGAAGGCGAGAGGGAGCTTACCGAAGGCGAAGACTTCCGTTTCCACCCCCGCCGGCCGTGCCCGGTGCAGGGTTTCCACCAGGCGACGGTCGGCCTCCAGGGGCGGTACCCAGCGCTTCAGTCCGAAGCGGGCGAATGTCTCCAGGGTGGCCTCGTTGTAAATGTTGAGATGGGGTCCTGCAACGAAGGCCTGGCCCCGTACCAAATTGACTGCCCCGAGATCGTTGGCCTCCATCAGGCAACCCGCCTCATCCACCAGACGACGCAGGGCCTTGAGATCGCTTTCCGACTCCAGCAGGGCCTGGGCAGAGACCACCACCTCCTTGCCCGCATCGCGCAGATCACGCGCCAGACCGATCCAGTCTCCCACTCGCATCTGCTGGCGCCGCGAACAGACGACCTCGCCGACGTAGATGACATCCAGGGCAGCGTTCTCCGCCATTTCGGCGTAGAACTCGAGAACTTGGTTCTTGGGCCAGAAGTAGAGGAGAGGACCGAGGGCGAGTTTCATGGGTGCTTAGGAGTGAAAGGTAGGGTAAGGCGTGCGCACACCTATCCTCACCTCCAGGGCCGATTGTAGGCACCCAGGGTGGCCTGGGTGCCTTCGGAGACCTTGGCCAACTGGGCCTGCCAGTCGGGGCGGACGTGGTAGCGCTCCCGGTCCGTGGCCAGGGCATCCAGAGCGGCGCGCAGGGTGCGGGTGACCTGGGCCACGTAGGCAGGGCTGCGTTGGCGGCCTTCGATCTTGATGGCGCGCACGCCGGCCTTGACGATATCGGGCAGGATGGAAAGGACGTTGAGGCTGGTGGGTTCTTCCAGGGCGTAATAGGTTTCCCCCCGCACTTCGAAGCGGCCTTTGCACAGGGTTGGGTAGCCAGCCGGTTCGTCGTCGGCGAAGCGGTCGATGAGGATTCCGTTGAGGCGGGTGTCCATGCGCCCCGGGGACTTGTCCCACTTGACGTACTTGGCCGGCGAGCAGGCGCCGACGGTGTTGGGCGATTCACCGCAGGCGTAGGAGGAGAGCCAGCAGCGGCCCTCGTTCATGACACACAGGCTGCCGAAGCCGAAGACTTCGATCTCCACCGGCGTATTGCGAATAACGTGCTCGACCTGAGCGAGAGTGAGCACCCGCGGCAGGACCGCCCGGCGCACCCCGAATTCCCGCTGAGCGAAGTTGATGGCTTCGTAGCTAGTAGCCGATCCCTGGACCGAAAGGTGGAGGCGCTGGCCCGGGTGGTAGCGGCAGGCGTAATCCAGGAGGCCCACGTCGGCGAGGATGATCGCGTCCACTTTCAGATCGGCCGCGGTGTCGACGGCCCTGCGCCAATCAGAGACCCGCCCGGGCTGCGGAAAGGTATTGATGGCGAGTAGCACTTCGCAGCCCTTGCCCCGGGCGTATCGAATCCCCTCGGCCAGGGTGGCTGAGTCGAAGTTGAGCCCGGCAAAATTACGTGCGTTGGTGTCGTTGCGAAAGCCGAGATAGACGGCATCGGCACCGTTGTCGACGGCAGCCTTGAGGGCGGGCAGGCTGCCAGCCGGGCAGACGAGATCAGGCAGTGCGGACATGGGCAAGGGAGTGCGGGGCGGACCGGGCAGTATAGTCGGTGCTCGGAATTGGCCCTTGATCCCGGTCAAGGGCCGGTTTCAGCGGCATCTTCGGGTATGATGGCCCGAAAAGAAGGGTGATGGCGCTGAGCCAGGTGCAGAGGAGACAGACCCGATGAAGAAAGAGCGCGTGCTCGTCGTCGACGATGAAGAGATGAATCTTTTCATCATCGAGGAGTTCCTCGCCGAAGAGGGGCTCGACCTCGAACTGTTCCCCGATCCCGTGGCGGCCTGGGAGGCGCTGCTGCTCACGCAGCAGCCCTTCGATCTGGTCGTGCTCGACCGCATGATGCCCAAGCTGGACGGCATGGAATTCCTGCGGCGGCTCAAGGCCGAGGCGCGCTTCGTGGACATCCCCGTCATCATGCAGACCGCAGCTTCGACGCCGCAGCAGATTCGCGAGGGGCTGGATGCCGGGGCCTACTACTACCTCACCAAACCCTACGAGCCCGAGGCGCTCGTGCAGATCGTACGTTCGGCCCTGGACGACTTGCGTACCCGGGCACGGGTTCTTCAGGAAGTCGGCGATGGCAGCCCCGGTGAGGGAGTTTCCCTGGGGGTCGAGGAACGCTTCTCCACCCTGGAGGACGTGAGCCGCCTGGTACCAATGTTGGCCGCACTGTGTCCCCAGCCGGAAACCGTGGCACCCGGCTTGGCGGACCTGTTGGTGAATGCGGTCGAACACGGCAACCTTGGGGTCACCTACAAGGAAAAAGCGCTGCTCAAGTGGGAAGGTCAATGGGAGGCGGAAATCGCTCGCCGTCTGGCGCTGCCCCAGTTTTGCGCACGCTTCGCGACGGTACGCTGCGAGCGCTTCACCGACCGTATCACCTTCACCATCATCGACCAAGGTGAAGGCTTCGACTGGAAGAAATTTCTCGATTTCGACCCTGACCGGGCCTTCGACCCCAATGGCCGCGGCATTGCCATGGCCAAGATGATGAGTTTCGGCAATATCGAATACCGCGGCCGCGGCAACGAGGTCGTCGCCACGGTTTTTCTCGGTCCGCCCGAAGCATAGCGCTCAGGGGCTGCACCGGGTCGGCGCGGACAGACCTAGGAGTCAGTCACATAGGTTCAGCGATGTTCGGCCCGCCCCGCATCCCGGCTCGCTTTGTCGCTCATCCTCGCCATAGCTTCGGCTATTGCTGCCGGGGTTTACAACTTCGGCGCCTAGCCAGAGAAGCAAATCCTTCGCTTTCATCCTGTTCCGCAACCTGTGGGTCAGGCTACTAGGGCCGCGTCACGAAGGTCGGGCGGTAGCCCAGGGCGAGGCGGATTTTTTCTGCCACACGCTCGGCTTCGGCACGATTGCCGTAGGGGCCGAGGTGGAGGCGATGCACCCCGTTGCCCGGAACCACGCGCATCGGCTCGCTCAGCCAGTCAAGTTCCCGGGTCAGGTGATTGCGCAGGGTTTCAGCATTGTCCGCATTGCCGAAAGCGCCCAACTGGAGATAGACACCTCGCACCAGAGGGCCGTCGGTCGCCGGGGCCGCCTGAACGGGAGCTTCCTCCCTGGCCAGACGGCGGCTGAGTTCTTCGATCTCGTCCCTTTCGGTCGGGGGCAGGGGCCGTAAGACGGCGCCTTCTCCTGGGAGGAGCGCTTCGACTTCGACCAGGCCACTGCCGCCGCTGATGAGCCCCAGTTTGTAGGCGGCGGTGTAGGAGAGGTCGATGATGCGGTCAGCGTGAAAGGGCCCCCGGTCGGTGACCCGAACGACTACCGACTTGCCGCTCTGTAGCTGGGTGACCCGCACG
>SSTB01000086.1 GCA_009469665.1 Azonexaceae bacterium
CCTGGCCCAGGCGCTGCCCGACGCCCGCCGGCACGGCTGGAAAGTGGCCCTCATGTTCATCGACCTGGACCGCTTCAAGGTCATCAACGACACCCTGGGCCACCAGGTGGGAGACGAACTCCTGCGCGAGGTGGCGTCCCGGCTGGCCGCCACCGTGCGGGAAACCGACATCGTCGCCCGGCTGGGGGGCGACGAGTTCGTCGTCCTGCTGCCGGACATCGGCCACGTCACCGACGCCGCCATCGTTGCGGGCAAGATCATCGGCAGCCTGTCCACGGCCATCACCGTGGATCAGCACGAACTGCACACCTCGCCGTCCATCGGCATCAGCATCTTCCCGGTCGACGGCAGCGACGGGGACACCATCCTGAAGAACGCCGACACGGCGATGTACCACGCCAAGGCCGCCGGCCGGAACAATTACCAGTTCTTCGCCGAAGAAATGAACCGTTCTGCCACCGAGCGCCTGGGCATCGAGAACAAGCTGCGCCAGGCGGTGAGCCGCAACGAATTCGCTCTAGTGTTCCAGCCCCAGTTCGGCGCCACCAGCGGCAACCCTACCGGAGTCGAGGCTCTTCTGCGCTGGCATCACCCCAGCGAGGGCACCATATCGCCGGATCGTTTCATCCCCATCGCAGAGGAAACCGGGCTCATCGTCCCCATTGGCGAGTGGGTTCTCCTAAACGCCTGCCGCGAGATGCGCCGCTGGATCGACCGCGGTCTTCCGCCGCTGCGCATGGCGGTCAACGTCTCCGCCCGCCAGTTGCGGCGGCGCGACTTCTGCGAAATGGTGGCCGGAGCCCTGGCGGAATCGGGACTGCCGGCCGAGCTCCTGGAACTGGAAATCACCGAAAGCGCGGTCATGGAGAATCCTCAGGAAGCCGTGGGCATCCTGGAAATCCTGGGGCGCATGGGCGTCACTCTGGCCATCGACGACTTCGGCACCGGCTATTCGTCCCTGGCCTATCTCAAGCTGTTCCACATCGACCATCTCAAGATCGACCGCTCCTTCGTGCGCGACATCGAACACGACCTCAACGACCGCGCCATCGCCATGGGTACCATCGCGCTGGCCCACTCCCTGGGACTGCGGGTCATCGCCGAAGGGGTGGAGACCAGCGATCAACTCGGGCTCTTGGCGAGCAATGGGTGCGACGAAGTCCAGGGATACCTGTTCAGCGAGCCCATGAACGGCACAGCGGCCTTCTCCTACCTGCACGCCCGTACGACGGCGGGGTAGAATCCCGCCTTTCCAACGCCACACCGGAGAACCGCCATGGCGCGCATGACTTTGTCCCGCTACCTGATCGAGGAGCAGCGGGAAAAAGGGATCATCACCGCTGACCTCAAGCTGCTGATCGAGGTCGTATCGAGAGCCTGCAAGGCCATCTCCATCGCCATCGGCAAGGGCGGCCTGGGCGGCGTCCTGGGCGAGGCAGGCAGCGACAACGTCCAGGGCGAGGCCCAGAAGAAGCTGGATGTGCTGTCCAACGAGATTCTTCTCGAAGCCAACGAGTGGGGCGGCCATCTGGCGGCCATGGCTTCCGAGGAAATGGACCTCCCTCACACCATTCCCCATCGCTACCCCCAGGGCGAGTACCTGCTTCTCTTCGATCCCCTCGACGGCTCCTCCAACATCGACGTCAATGTCTCGGTGGGCACGATTTTTTCAGTCCTCAAATGCCCCGAGGGCGCCGATCTCTCGACGCCGGAGGCCGCCGAACGGGCCTTCCTTCAGCCCGGCACGGCGCAGGTCGCCGCGGGCTATACGGTCTACGGTCCCACCACCCTCCTCGTCCTCACCGTGGGAGATGGCGTGGTCGCGTTCACCCTGGACCGGGAAGTCGGTGCCTTCGTGCTCACCCAGGACAAAGTGCGCATTCCCGAGGACACCAAGGAATTCGCCATCAACATGTCCAATATGCGCCATTGGGAGGCGCCGGTTCAGCGCTACGTCAGCGAACTTCTGGCGGGCAAGACCGGCCCCCGGGAGAAGGATTTCAACATGCGCTGGGTAGCGTCCATGGTGGCGGACGTGCATCGCATCATGACCCGGGGCGGCATCTTCATGTACCCCATAGACGCCAAGACCCGCGACAAGGGCGGCAAGCTGCGCCTCATGTACGAAGCCAATCCCATGGCGCTTCTGGTGGAACAGGCGGGAGGGGCCGCCACCACGGGAAGCACGCGCATCCTGGATATCAAGCCCGAAAAACTGCATCAGCGCGTGCCGGTGATCCTGGGGTCGAAGCACGAAGTCGAGCGGGTCACGCGCTACCACCACGGCGCGGACTGAACTCACCGGGCGAATCCTCGCCCAAGCGTCAAGGGACCTTCAGAGTCCCACGGAGAACGAGCATGGGTATCCTTGATCAGATTCGCGCCGCGTTTGCCAGGGCGGCCGAATCGAAAGCGGCGGAGCAGGGCGTCGATGCACCCCCGCCGGCCCCACAGTCGGCCGCGGCGGCTGAGCCGGCGCCGGTTCCGGAACCCGCATCCACCGGTGAGCGCCGCTCCCGCAAACGGATCAATGCCCGCAAGGGGACGCGGGCGCTCATCGTCGACGACTCGCCGACCATCGTCGCCGTCCTGCGCAAGACACTGCGCACGGTGGGTTTCTCCACCCAGGAGGCCCTCAATGGGGAGACCGCTCTGGAGATCGCCCACCGCGACAAACCGGAACTTATCTTCCTCGACATCGTTCTTCCCGGCATGAGCGGCTTTGCGGTCCTGCGCTCGTTGCGCCGCGATCCGACCACCCGAGACATCCCGGTCATCATGATGAGCGGCAACGAGCAGGCCACCGAGCAGTTCTACGCCAACCGCATCGGGGCCGACGACTTCATGAAGAAGCCCTTCTCACGCTTCGAAATCTTCAACCGCATCGAAAACCTGCTCGACCCCGCCCTGGCGCCGGTGCGCAAGAAGCACACCCCGGACAGCGGCACACCTCAATAGCTCGGGGCGGGCACGCGGGCTCTCCCCATGAGACACCACGCCGAATTGGCCGGAGGAAGGGCGTTTTCGGGCGAATCCGCGGTGTTTTCCACAGTTGCGCGCCACGTCCACCCTACCCAAAGCGCCCGCTTTCCCGGATAATTTCGTCTTTTCTCCGGGCGCGAATTTACGCCAAACGGATAGAGCCCCATGAGCGCAACCACGGTCAAGCCCCCTGTTTTCACCCCTCTTACCGGCGCCATCCGCGCCCTCGCCATGGACGCCGTCCAAAAGGCCAACTCCGGCCACCCCGGCGCTCCCATGGGCATGGCGGAAATCGCCGAAGTCCTCTGGCGCCGCCATCTGAAGCACAATCCGGCCAACCCCAAGTGGGCCGACCGCGATCGTTTCGTGCTCAGTAACGGCCACGGCTCGATGCTGATCTACGCCCTGCTGCACCTCACGGGCTATGACCTCTCCATCGACGACCTGAAGAACTTCCGCCAGTTCCAATCCCGCACCGCCGGCCACCCGGAATACGGCCACACCCCGGGCGTCGAAACCACCACCGGCCCGCTCGGCCAGGGCATCACCAATGCCGTCGGTTTCGCCATCGCCGAAAAGGCACTGGCCGCCGAGTTCAACCAGCCCGGCCACGCCATCGTCGATCACCACACCTACGCCTTCCTGGGCGACGGCTGTTTGATGGAAGGCATCTCCCACGAGGCCTGCTCCCTGGCCGGCACCCTGGGTCTGGGCAAGCTCATCGCCTTCTACGACGATAACGGCATCTCCATCGACGGCCACGTCGAGGGCTGGTTCACCGACGACACCCCGCGCCGCTTCGAAGCCTACGGCTGGCACGTCGTTCCCGGCGTGGATGGCCACGACCCCGAAGCCATCGAAGCCGCGCTGCTCGCCGCCAAGGCGGTGAAGGACAAGCCCAGTCTCATCTGCTGCAAGACGGTCATCGGCCTGGGCGCTCCCAACAAGCAGGGCGGTCACGACGTGCACGGCGCCCCCCTGGGCGCTGACGAAATCGCCGCCGCCCGTGCCTATATCGGCTGGAACCACGCGCCCTTCGAAGTCCCCGCCGATGTCTACGCCGCCTGGGACGGCAAGGCCAAGGGCCTCAAGGCTGAAGGCGATTGGAACGCCAGGTTCGACGCGTATCGCAACGCCTTTCCGGAGAAGGCCGCCGAATTCCAGCGCCGTGTAATCGACGGCAAACTACCGGCCAACTGGACCGAAACCGTTGCCGCCACCATCGCCGCCTGCAAGGACAAGGCCGAGAACATCGCCACCCGCAAGGCCAGCCAGAACGCCATTGCCGCCTACGCGCCGGCCCTGCCCGAGCTGATGGGCGGCTCGGCCGATCTGGCCGGCTCCAACCTGACCCTGTGGAAGGGCTCCAAGGGCGTTACCAAGAGCGAGGGCGGCAACTACCTCTACTACGGTGTGCGCGAGTTCGGCATGACCGCCATCGCCAACGGCATCGGCCTGCATGGGGGCTTCATCCCCTACACCGCCACCTTCCTGGTCTTCTCGGATTACGCCCGCAACGCGATCCGCATGGCGGCGCTCATGAAGCAGCGCCAGATCATGGTCTACACCCATGATTCCATCGGCCTTGGCGAGGACGGCCCCACCCATCAGCCGGTGGAACACGTGGCCTCCCTGCGCCTGATTCCCAACCTGGACGTCTGGCGCCCCGCCGACGCAACGGAAACCGCCATCGCCTGGGCTGCCGCCATTGAGCGCGCTGACGGCCCCAGCGTCCTGGCGCTTTCCCGCCAGAACCTGCCCACCGTCACCGGCGCCATCAGCGCCGAGACCATCCGTAAGGGCGGTTACGTACTTTCTGACTGCGAGGGCGAACCCAAGGTGACCCTCATCGCCACCGGCTCCGAAGTCAAGCTGGCCCTGGACGCCCAGGCTGCGCTGGCCGACGAGGGCATCGCCGCCCGCGTCGTCTCCGTGCCCTGCACCGAGGCTTTCGACCGCCAGGGGGCCGAGTATCGCAATGCCGTGCTGGGCAAATGCACGCCCCGCGTCGCCATCGAGGCCGGCCATCCGGACCTGTGGCGCAAGTACGTCGGCAGCAAGGGCGGCATCATCGGCATCGACCGCTTCGGCGAGTCCGCCCCTGCCGGCAAATTGTTCGAATTTTTCGGGTTCACGGTCGCCAATGTGGTCGCTACCGTGAAAAACATTCTGTAAGGAGCTTTCAGCATGAGCATCAAAGTCGGTATCAACGGGTTCGGCCGCATCGGCCGCATGGTTTTCCGCGCTGCCATCAAGGATTTCTCGGACATCGAGATCGTCGGTATCAACGACCTCCTGGAGCCCGACTACCTGGCCTACATGCTCAAGTACGACTCCGTGCATGGCCGTTTCAAGGGTGAAGTCGCCGTCGACGGCGGCAACCTCATCGTCAATGGCAAGAAGATCCGCCTGACTGCCGTCAAGGATCCCGCCGAACTGAAGTGGAACGAAGTCGGCGCCGATATCGTCGTCGATTCCACGGGCCTCTTCCTGACCAAGGAAACCGCCGCCAAGCACCTCACCGCCGGCGCCAAGAAGGTCATCATGTCGGCTCCTTCCAAGGACGACACCCCCATGTTCGTGTTCGGCGTCAACGACGACAAGTACGCCGGCCAGGACATCATCTCCAACGCCTCCTGCACGACCAACTGCCTGGCCCCCGTGGCCAAGGTGCTGAACGACAATTGGGGCATCAAGCGCGGCCTGATGACCACCGTGCACGCCGCCACCGCCACCCAGAAGACCGTGGACGGCCCCTCCAACAAGGATTGGCGCGGCGGCCGCGGCATCCTGGAGAACATCATCCCCTCCTCCACC
>SSTB01000087.1 GCA_009469665.1 Azonexaceae bacterium
GCATCCTGCCTATAGCCGCATGGAATATCAAGCGTGTACAGCAAATGAAAACCCCGCCTGGGGGCGGGGTGTATCGAAAGATCAGCGATGGTTAGAACCCAGCATTCTTCATGGCTTCGACGCTTTGCCTAGCCATCGTACAGAAATCAGCGAATCGCTGAGGGTCTGACTGAGTGGTGACCGGCTGAGGTTTTGGCTCAATCGATTTGCGATTGTTCAACGACCGAAAACATTCAACCTGCTTGCGGAGAAGCTGGTTCTGCGATTCGTGGCATTCGTTTATTTCAAGACTCCTTTGTGATTGAAGGAGCCAGGGATGCGCAGTCATTTCGTCGCACTGCCATCCCCTGGCGAACTTGCTTCCTCGCCTTGCCGCGATCACCGGCTCCTTACTAGGAGCAAACGGACGAAATGCAAATCGATTGTAGCCCGGCTACCCGAGAATGGGAAGCCGCCGCGAGGCTGGTATGACTTACAGTTATGCGGATGGACTCTAGCCACACGGGAGGAAACCATGCACAGATTGCTCGTCGCTATCGTCCTGGTCAGCACCCAGGCTCTGGCGGATACCTACGTTTGCGAGACCATTGGCCGGCGTACCGTTTCCAGCTCACCATGCGGCGCCGGTGAGAAAACTATCAAGGCCATCAACGAGGCGCCGGTCGCCGCGGGTCCGGCCAACTCGCAATCCCAGACCGACAACTTCCGGCAGCAGCTCCGGAACGTCCAGCAGAACAGAGCCGACCTCGATGCCCGCGTTCGAGGTGATCGGCCTGATCCGCCGATGGCCGTTGCCGAAGTGGCCAAGCCCAACAAGCAGCAGGCGTGCGAATCATACTGGCAAGCCATCCGTTCCATTGATGCGGCGGCGCGGCAGTATTCGACGGACTGGCACCGGGCCGAGAAGAAGCGGTTGCAGGACGAACGCTGGAATCTGGGGTGTTGATTCGCTTAGTGGTGGCAGTGGTGCTCTCAGTGGCCTGTTCGGCGTCTATCGCTGGGGTTTATCGTTGCACTGAAGACGGGAAAATTGTTTTCCGAGACCGCCCTTGCGATGGCGACGTGCCAAGTATTCCTCCTGGTGCGATTCCCCTTGGCACCCTCCATGCGCAGCCTCAGTCATCCGCGATTGCCGCACCCGGATTGCCAAGCCCGGAATCATTGCCGCTAGCAACAAGGGGCGGTCGGAGCGCGATTGCTATCGCCGGGCAAGTGGTTTCAGTAGCCGATGGCGATACTCTTACCATCCTCGATAGCGGCCGGCAGCAGCAAAAGGTTAGCATCCTGGGTATTGATGCACCAGAGAAACGCCAGGACTATGGCCAACGCTCCAAGACGAACCTATCGAGCCTGGCCTTCGGAAAACAGGCTTCGCCGGATTGCAGGGCGGTGGATCGCTGGGGGCGTCGTGACTGCCTGGTGACGGTCGACGGCAGAGACGTAGGGCTAGAGCAAGTCCGCGCCGGCATGGCGTGGTGGTATCGGCAGTATGCGAAGGAGCAGACGCCCAAGGAACGGGAAGGCTACGAACGGGCGGAGTTCGATGCCAAGACGCATAGGCAAGGGCTGTGGGCGGACAAGAACCCAATTGAGCCTTGGAACTGGCGACGGGGTGCGAAGTTGGACGAATAGGCGTCGTTCCGTCATGTAGAATGGATATTCCAAGTGCTTGAATATCAGATCAATTTCATTGTGCCGCAATAACCGTACGCATAAAGTGGTTGTGCTCTGGTATGATTCGAACTAAATTAACTTATAAGTTAAGTCTGTGCTAGTGCTTCGCCGTTTGACGCCGCGCGTCTTCGATCCAAGTCAGCCTCCCAACCAGGATCATCCGGAAAGTTGGAAGGTTTTCGGCGTGTGCGAGACGGAGAATCCGCTGTCGCTCAGATTTCTACGGAGTCTTTCTGAAAAGGGATGGTCAGATACGGACAAGAGGGCTGCTCTCGGAGCGGCGATGAAGTTGATTCACAGGGCGCAAAGTGGCCAGTCGATTGAAAACCAATTTGATGCGAAGCAGTGCCATTGGGCCGATGAGTTCAAGATATACAACAAGAAAACCAAGAAGATTTGGCGGCTATGGCTGGGTGGTGTAGTTCGTATCTATTTTTGTTACGGGGCAGACAAGTCGATCGTAGTTGCTTGGCCGATTCGAAAGCGGGAAGACAGCCTTACGGAAAAAGAGAAGTGTGAGCTCAGAGCCGTCTTCGGGGAGTTCTTCGAGGCGCAGGACAAATCAAAAATTAAATACATCATGATGGATGAACGATGAAACGTACCCTTGAGGTGGGAAAAAGCGATCTGCCAGCGGTCGACATTGATACCCTCTGGAAAGATCTGTTCGGTTCTCATTCCGGGCTGGTCGCAAAGAAGAGCGAAGTCGGCGCGGACCTTGCTGCCTTGGTCGCCTTTGTGGGGATAACTCGCAAAACGTTTGCTGAGAAACTTGGCTGGAAGGAAAGCAGGGTTTCCACGGTGCTTTCGGGTGATGAGAACCTCACCTTGAAGACCATTTACGAGTGCTGCCGCGAGCTTGGGTTTGATTTCCAGGTTGCGATCCGAACTGAGGGACAGAGCAGATTTTCACAGCCGTGGGAACAGGCATCCTATTTTCATGACATTTGCACAATGCACGATAGCGCCAATCAGCGGCTGAGTGAGGCAACCGCTATTCTTAATACCGCTCAAGCTATTAATCGCCAGGCGTTCAAGCGTTTGACCAAAACCTCGGAACTTGAAAGAGTTGCCTCTCGTGGATGCAATGAAAACGATATGTGCCATGAAACTCTCTCCGCTACAGCTTAAGCACTACCATTTCACGGAATTTTCCGTGTCTGCAATTACTGGCGTTAGTCCTAGCGCACTTACATCTGAGGATTCTCCGTACCCGCCAAATGACGCGTTGTCACTTGAGACAGAGGTACTGATGGGATCTGAGGAGGGCACGGACGATCCCCATCTGTTTGTAATTCGGTTGACCATTACTGGTTGCCCGAAGGACGGCGAAGTCTATCCGTACAAATTTAAGATCCATGTTGAAGGCGTGTTCGAGATGAAACACGATGGTGACATCAGTCTTCGAAATCGTCTTGTGGTTGTAAATGGTACCGGGGTGTTGTTTGGCGCGGCGCGCGAGCAATTGTTGTTGACCACGGGTCGCTGTGTCCATGGCGCAATCCTGTTGCCAACTTTGGATTTTCGCGGACTTGCCAGGGATGAGGAGTCTCCGCCAATTGTGCAGCCCGGTGATACTCCACAAGGGCGCAGGCAGGCGCCTAGGAAGCGGACAACCAAGACGATTGAATAGGGCTGGGCGCACGTATGTGCACCCGCTACATCACCCCCGACCAGGCGGCTATCGAGCGTGCTTGGGAAATCGGCCGGCGCAACCCACCGAAGCTGTGGGCCAATGAGGTATTCCCCCGGGCCGCGGGACCGTTTCTGCGCCTGGACACTGCCGGCAATCTTGATCTGGTCGTCGGCCCCTGGGGGCTGATTCCCAGCTGGTCCAACACCCCCACGCTTAAGTACGCGACCCAGAACTGCCGCTCAGAGGAAGCCGGCGCGAAGCCAACCTTCCGCGATGCCTGGCGCCAGGGCCAGCGCTGCATCATCCCGGCCCTGTCGTTCGACG
Source organism: Azonexaceae bacterium (assembly GCA_009469665.1). The sequence goes on from SSTB01000087.1 coordinate 3,635, forward strand.
AACCCTGCTGGGAGACGGGCAAGAACGTGTGGTGGCGGTTTCGGCGGGCTGATGGCCTTCCGTGGGGCTTGGCCGGGCTTTGGAATACCTGGGTGGATCGGACGACCGGTGAGGTGATCGAGAGCTACACGTTGCTGACGGTGAATGCTGATGACCATCCCATCATGAGCCGGATGCACAAGCCGGATCCCAAGTTGCCGCCCGATCAGCAGGACAAGCGAAGCGTGGTCGCCATCGAGCAGGGCGACGTCGAGCGGTGGGTCCACGGAAGCACTGGAGAGACCGCTGAATTGTTGGCGCCCCCAGCCATTGAATTGATCGACGCGGGTCCTGCGTAAAATTCGCATCGCCATACAGTAGCGGCCATGGCTGTGCATATGTACAGTAAACCGCATGGCGTTTCTGATTTCGGTTACACCCCTCCGCAGCCACGGCACCCGCTTGGAATCCCTTGGGTCTCCACAAGGGGGATACTTTGTTGTGCGTCGCAAGAAGGCCAGCACAGGACTTGTCCTAATTTCAAACGTTGGCGGCATCGACTTGCTGGGGCCGTTGTATGAGGCCCGGGTGTTGAATGCGTCCATCGATGGTCTTGTTCTCCTTGGCTACGAGAAGGACGGGAACGCTGCATTCGTGCAGGAGTGGCTTGTCAGTCCTTACGATGGAACCCTTGGCGGGAAGGAAGCTATGCCAGTAGGCGACTTCAAATCGTTGATAGGCTAGGAGTTAAGGTCGTCGCTGGTTAGAAGTTTCTTTGGGACACTCACGGGACACTCAGCCAAAAATATGGGGAGCAACCAAGAGAACACCGCGGTAATCAACTCATTGATATGATTACTCTTGTATTCTCTGCTTTGTTGCTGGCAGTTGCTTCCCGCTGATTTAGGTTCTGGCGCCGCAAGGCGTGGGGGTTCGAGTCCCTTCCTGGGCACCAGCGGAGTGGTAGGTAGTCTGTCCCGGCTTTCGCCTAGTCAGCGATGCAGGGGAATTTGCGCGCTTTTCCCGTTACCTTCTTGCTGCAGGTGAACACCTAACCGGGGTCCCGTGGGAGCCTTGTCCGATTGCTAGCGTCGCGGGGCGAGGTTGTATTCTTCGGGGCGCTCACCCAGGGAATCCGAACCGAGAATAAAAAAGACCCCGCCAGGCGGGGTCTTTTTGCGGGAGCTGACTCCGAATCAGGCGCGCTTGCGGCGGGTCATGCCCAGGCCGGCGAACGCCAGGCCGAAGAGCGCGAGGGTCGCGGGTTCCGGAATATCGGCGCGGATAAAGGCCGTACCACCGGTAAATCCAGTTGCGTTTTCGGTGTGGAAGAGATCGATGGTGTGATCGCCTGCGAAGAGATTGAAAATCGCATGACTGAGGCGCAGATCGGCCCAGGCGGAATCGCCATCGGCGGCGAAGGACTGGATACCGTCATTGGCGTCGGCGTCGGAAGTGAATTGCATGGCGCCGCCATCGATGCTGAAACCAAACTCGTCGCCGATAATGAAACCGTCGGTGATCCGAATCTTGACGTGGGTCCCTTCAGCCACGCTGACGGTGAAGGTGTCAACGAAACCGAGATCGCCAAAGTTGAAGGCATCCCATGAACCGACGGTCAGGGGAGTGGCGGAAGCCAGACCGGCGGAGCCGGCGAAAGCCAGGGCGACGGCAGCTTTCTTAAAGGTGTTGATCATGATTGTTGTTCCTTTTTGGGTGAAATTATGGATTTCTGGAGGGCCATGATTTCTGGCCTGTGGCTCAGCCGGAAGAACCTCGCGTTCTCATTGTAAGCAAATCTTGTACCAATTTTATTTATTTAATAAAGACAATAGGTTGGAGTTTTACTGGCTTTGGGTGTGTAAATTCTTCCGACAGTGAGCCGGGGGGCATTGGGGATATGCGGCCGACACTTGGCGGAGATTTCCTGAACACCGGGGAGATCCATTGCCGTCGCGGGCTCGGTGCGATTCCGCTACAGAGCGTGCATGAATCCAGCTCGTCCGGGCGACGCCTTTTCCCACCGACCGTCTTCGCGTAACCTCTTGTCAATGGGTATCGAGAGCGGATTCTCGTCTCACACGCGGTAAGGGGAGCTGCGCCATGGCGGCTTGCGAACTTCGAGGATTGAGCTGGTGGCGCGGCGCCATCTGGCTCGTGCTTGTTCTGGCGACGGGGTCGGTTGTCGCAGGCGATCCATCCGACCGTGGTCTTGGTGACATCCTTGCCGTTCTCGACAGTCATCCGGTTGATCGTGCCCGGCTGCAAGAATTCCGCCAGACGCTCGAAAGCGTTCCGTCCCCCGACCTCGCAGGCACCGACCTTGCCGAATTCCACTTACGGCGCGCCCGGGCGGCGCGCGAGCTCGGGCTCGTCGGTCCGGAAATCCGCGAGTTGCGGCGGGTCGTCGACTTGGGGGGCGGCAAGGAGCCCCATCGGGCATGGGCCGAACTTGGCGGGGCCGAGTTCGGCGGTGGGAGTTTCCGCAGCGGTCTGGCGGCAAAACTGCGAGCCTTGGAATCGACTCCGGAAAATGCGCTCGGCTTCAAGCTGGCCCTCCACGCTCAGCTGGCCGATTCGTACCGCCGTCTGGGGGATTTTTCCGCGGCGCGTCAGCACGTCCGCCATGCTGAAGGCCTGCTGACGCGGCTCAAGGCGTCC
>SSTB01000088.1 GCA_009469665.1 Azonexaceae bacterium
ATCGAGTGGGAATAAATTATCTTCGTGTCAGGTCGTCCCATGTCGTCCGGTTTTCCGGAGAAAAGCAAGTCCTGACAATTGGTTAGCGTCTCATCTGGTCTCAAATCGCCTCACTAAAGCGCGCCGAATTTGGCGGTATTGGTGACGGTATCGAAGAGCCGGCCTTGAACGACCACGGTTGATACCGTCAAATGCCCTGACGGTATCGGTTGACGGTATCAGTTCGGAGGTCGAGATGCTCACCGACATGAAGTTGAAGGCCCTGAAGCCCACGGGAAAGATCTACAAGGTTGCTGATCAGCAGGGGCTCTACGTCGCTGTCACGCGGACAGGAGTGATCAGTTTCCGGTTTGACTACCGGGTGAATGGTCGCCGTGAAACCCTGGTGATAGGCCAGTACGATCCGAATCTCGGGGCTAAGAAACCGCGTGATTTGGTGGAACTGGACTACGGGATGTCCTTGACCCTGGCCGAGGCCCGGCTACTGCTGGCGCGGGCTCACCGATCTGTGGAGCAAGGCGAGAGCCCCTCACGGGGTAAGGTTGAAAAACGAGTCGAGGCTGCGGACGCGTTAACGTTTGGGAAGTGGGCCGAAAAGTACTTCGCTGAAGCTGACTTGGCTGAGTCCACCCGGTCCATGCGAAAGTCGGTCTATGACCGCAACCTGGCAGAGGAATTCGGCCGGCTGAAGTTGGAAGAGATCACGCCGGTTCGGCTGATGGCCCGGTGCGAGAAGATCAAGGAGCGGGGGGCGGCAGCACCTGCGGTTCAGGCGCGCGAAATCGTGCTGCAGGTTTTTCGATTCATCCAGGCGCGCGGATTGAAGATTGACAATCCCGCCGAGGCGATTCGACCCAGCGCCATCGCCACGTTCAAAGCTCGGGACAGGGCCCTTTCACCAGCCGAGATTCACACATTTTTCAAAGCGCTCGACCAGACCGCGACCATGTCGACACTGCGTTTGGCGGTCAGATTTATGTTGCTTACCCTGGTGCGCAAATCGGAATTCGTTGAGGCGACATGGGGCGAGGTGAACTTCGAGACGGCGATATGGACGATCCCGAAGGAGCGCATGAAGGCGGGGCGCCCTCACAATGTGTACCTTAGCCAGCAAGCGTTGGACATCCTGGTCGCTTTCAAGACCTGTTTCAGTGCCAGTTCGTACCTACATCCCGGACGTTACGAGACGGAGTTGCCGATCAGCGCGGCGACGTTGAACCGGGTAATTGACGCAACCGTGAAGCTGATCCGTGATCGCGGTGAAGACTTCGAGCCCTTCACCGTGCATGACCTGCGCCGCACGGCCAGTACATTGCTCCATGAAGCCGGCTTCAACAGCGATTGGATCGAGAAGTGCCTTGCTCATGAGCAGCGCGGTGTGCGTGCGATCTACAACAAGGCCGAGTACGCCGAACAGCGGAGAGAGATGCTGCAGGCCTGGGGCGATATGGTGGATTCCTGGATCAAGAACGGTGGCGGCGTCATTCCGATTCGGCACCGCGTGGGCGAGGCGGGGCTGCGCCGCACGTCTTCTTGCCTGGTGAACGAATGATGCAGAAATTCCACCGTTCCCGGTTCGAGACGGTGGGATGGCGTCACTCTTGTTGATGTAACAGGAAATTCGCACGGTAACATGGAGTGTGTTATCGTGCGAATTGTCTGTTATTTAGATCAGCCTTCCAGTGAAGATCCTTGCGTCCGCCGTTCGTCAATATCTCCAAGAGGTCTTGGGTCTGCCCGCGCCCGAGACAAAGCCTTGGGTGCGCGCGAACGAACTGCCGTACTTCCTGCGGGACGCCTTTCAATTCAGCGAGCTTGAGCTGCTGGGGCAGCCCGTCGTGCTGGCAATGGCGCGCGGTGAACAACGGCAGTCTCTCAGCGAGGTGCGGACGTGGTTGGAGAAGGTAAGGGCGCTGTCCGGGCAGCCCGCGGTATATGTCACCGAGGCTTTGGCCTCCTACGAACGTAGGCGCCTTATCGAACAAAAGGTGCCGTTCATCGTCCCGGGAAATCAGCTCTACCTTCCCGATCTGGGCCTCGACCTGCGAGAGTACTTCCGGCAGCGCCCTCCAGCGGCTGAAGCTGCTTTGAGCCCTTCCGCGCAGGCCCTCCTAATCGCAGCATTGTTGCACCAACCTTGGCAGGCCGAATGGCAACCCTCGAGCATGGGAAGCGCCCTGGGCTACACCGCAATGACGCTGTCCCGGGTGGTCAAGGAACTCACCGCAGCCGGCCTTGCTGCCCAATACACGGTTGGCCGGTCGCGCTGGCTGCGTATGGAACATCCACCGCAAGAGATCTGGGAGCGGGCAAGACCTGTGTTGCGAACGCCGGTCAAGCGCACTGTCTGGGTGCTTCCTGACGGCGCTGCCCGTCGGGAGGCTCGTTTGGCAGGCCTGAGCGCACTGGCGCGCCATTCGATGCTGACCGAGCCCAAGTGGCCGGTGTACGCATTGGGTACATTCGATTGGAAGGCGGCTGTCGACGCCGGCATTCGTGAGTTGCCTGAACCTGTCGCTGGTGCACATCAATGGCAGTTGTGGAGTTACAGCCCCGCCCTCTTGCCGGGTGCTGCCACGGTTGACCCGTTGTCGCTGATCCTCAGCCTGCAAGACAACGCGGACGACCGCATCCAAATCGCGCTGGATGAACTGAAGGAGCAACTGCCATGGTAAGAGGGCTGGATCTTTTCCAAGACTGGTTTGCGGCCTTTGCCGACCAGTATGTGCTGATCGGTGGCACGGCTGCCAGTCTGACGATGGAAGACGCTGGCCTTGCGTTCCGCGCCACCAAGGATCTCGATGTCGTTCTCCATGTCGAGGCGCTGACTCCTGCCTTTGGCGAAGCTTTTTGGAAGTTCGTCGAGGCCGCCGGATACGAGATCCGGCAAGCCAGCGATACAGGCAAACCGATCTTCTATCGATTCCAAAAACCGGCAGACGATCGTTATCCCGCGATGGTCGAACTCTTCGCACGGGTGCCCGATGGTTTGCAGCCCGCCGAAGGCAGTCGACTGACTCCGATCCCACTGGACGAGGCCGTGTCAAGCCTTTCCGCGATCCTGCTGGACGAGGCTTACTATGCATTCATCTTGGCCGGGCGGCGAGAAGTCAATGGCCTGCCGTGGGTGGGTGAAGATCGGCTGATTCCATTGAAGGCGATTGCATGGCTTGAACTCAGTGAGCGAAAAGCGCTGGGCGCCAAGGTGGATGCCAAAGACGTGCGAAAGCACCTCAACGATGTACTTCGCCTCTCGCAGCTGCTGGCACCCGCTACACGCATTCCTCTCGACGGGAAGATTGGGAACGACATGCGGCGTTTCCTTACCGCTATAGCGACGGATACCTCGATCGATCCAAAGGCGCTGCAACTCGGAGACGTCACAGTCACCGAACTTGTAGCGCGCATCGCCCAAGCGTATGAGCTGGATATGGAGGCTGGGTGACGGATGAAGTTGCAGGACGTTCTGGCAAGTCGCGAACTAAATCCGGCGTTTCTCGACCGTCTGGCAGCGATGAAGTCGTCGTATGAAAACTGAACGGAACCGAAACGATGGACTCCCTATGGGATGGCTGGACGCCAACACGCCCACCTGTCGGATCAAGCGCATCAGAAAGCGGGAAGGGCGGTGCTACGAACTAGCGATGCGAGGTTGTCTGCAGGCCCCGGAATGGGAACTGGTCCACGGCGAATGCAACGGACACTCGGGTGCCGGGACAATCGGTCATGCTTGGCTGGAGTTTGATGGCGAGGTCTACTGTCCCGTCCTGGATAAGACGATGCCGATCGGTGACTTCCTCCGGATACTGGGGGCTCGAGCACATGCCAGGTATTCTTCAGAGGATGCAATCTGCCTAATGCTCAGGTCAGGCCACTACGGTCCGTGGAACGACGTGCGGAAATTCGAGGAGCGCATGGCCAGCAGGTCTTGGCGGTGGAAATTCAAGCGGGGTAAGTGGCAATAGACTTGAACCTTGCGCCGGCCCATGTAGCCTTGATGTAGGCTGAACGCAGGAGGCCGAAATGAGAAAACTCGTCTTCATCGGATTCGTCGTCGTTGGAACACTACTGGGCCTTGTGCTCGCAGAGAACGTTTCTTGGGGCGCCCGCTTTGTCGTTATGTCATTTGGGGCCTTGGCAGGTGCCGCCGTAGGGGGCGCCTTCTCTGGAATTGGGAGGCGAGGACGCGTGCCACAACTCCGAGATGGAGCCCTGCGGGGGCTAGGCACCACGAGCGAGGATCTCATGGATAACTACTGGCGCGATGAGGGCAATCCGCAGTTCATGAAGCCGCCTTCGCCCGACAAGAAGGAGTTCGGCGGTAGCGGTGGAATGACGGATTGATCACTGATCCTTCCGAAGCAGTTTCTTTACTGCAAGCTGTGCGGTATCAACTGTCGCATTGGCGTCTTCAAACACTTGCTTGCCAGACTCGGCCAGCAAGGATTTCTTCGTGACCAGGGTCCCGTCACCGGTGTCGACGATCTCTGCTTTTTGATCGAATCTGGAGCTGGCCGCACCTGTTTCATTCCTGATTGCACTGCCACGTCCCTGCACGTCGCTTCGCAGGGGGGACGGATTCGTGTTGGTGCGAGCGTCCGGAGTGGGGTGGTTGGATTGCGACACCCTCGCGCGCTGCAGTCGATCCAAAGCCGCTAGATCGGGCGATAGGGCCCGGTCCGAGGTTTGGCGGTTATGCAGCGCGCGCACATCGTCGAAAGAGCTGGGTAGAGCAGTGCCATCGGAAAACACCCGGTTTGGCCTGAGGCCTTGGCGAGCCAGTTCTGCATCAAACATTGACAGCGCCGAGGCGCTGTCGCCACCGTACTGCTCGGCGTAGCGCAAGAACATCTCCAGGTTATGCGGGTCCTGGGCGATATCGATGGAGAGCGACTCTCCGTGGTCCCTGGCCGACGACAGGCGCTCCGCAAAGGCCGTTCTTTCGGTGAAGGCGGCATCGGCCCGCTCCGATCGAGACATGGCGCTCGCGAGCCGTGACGACATTTCCTGGGCCTCGCGGGAGTCCTTGGCGAAACTGTTGATGAGGCTTGAATCCCGCGACACCCGATCGCCAAACTGCTTGAATTCCGCAATCTGCTCTTGTGTAAGGCTGTTGAGCACCTTCTGCTGGGCAGCCGATAGACCCGACTGGTAGTTCTTCCCGGCACGGGCCTGAACTTCAGCGCCCGCTATCGGCGTATTGACCCCCAGGTGGCCGGCAGCGCCAAAGGCGATCTGCGCCACTTGGCTCTGGGTCAAGCCGGTGCTTTCTGCCACGTTTTTCGAAATCTGATCCAACCGGTTGAGCGTCTCGCCCATCTGCTCGAAGCTACTTGAGGCCGTGCCACTGGTGCTGCGGAGTGATCGCAGTTTTGCCAGGCCTCGTGCAAAGGTCTCGGTGAGCGCCGCCGATCGCTCGGTATTTGCGGAGATTGCTTCGCCGCGCGCGGCATCGGCTTGCCGACTGGCCTGCACCACATCCTGCTCGGACACCCGCATCGAG
>SSTB01000089.1 GCA_009469665.1 Azonexaceae bacterium
GTTCTCATTGACGTGATTGACCATAGCCGCCAGGGTGGTCGATTTGCCCGAACCCGTGGGGCCGGTAACCAGAACGATGCCGCGCGGATACTCGGAGATTTCCTTGAAAATCTTGGGAGCGTTCAAGTCCTCCAGGGTCAGCACCTTGGAGGGAATCGTGCGGAACACGGCGCCGGCGCCCCGGTGCTGTACGAAGGCATTGACCCGGAAGCGCGCAAGATTGGGAATCTCGAAAGAGAAGTCGCATTCCAGCGTCTCCTCGTAGGTCTTGCGCTGGCCGTCGTTCATGATGTCGTACACCATGGCGTGGACGTCCTTGTGTTCCATGGGCGGTAGGTTGATGCGCCGCACGTCACCGTGAACCCGGATCATGGGCGGCAGGCCGGAAGACAGGTGGAGGTCGGAAGCCTTGTTCTTGACGCCGAAAGCCAGGAGTTCAGTAATGTCCATGGAAAGATGTCCTCGGGGCGCGTGTATACTGCTCTGGGGGCCGAATTCCAAAGGATTATGAGCGACATCGCTACCAACCTGCAAGCTGTCCGGGAGCGGGTCGCCGCGGCCGCCCGGGCGGCCGGGCGCGATCCGGCCGAGATTTTCCTCCTGGCGGTGAGCAAGACCTGGTCCGCGGCGCGGGTGCAGGAAGCGGCCCTCGCCGGGCAGCGGGCCTTCGGCGAAAACTATGTGCAGGAGTCGGTGGAGAAAATCGATGCCCTCGCTTTCCTCGACCTGGAGTGGCACTTCATCGGGCCGCTCCAGGCCAACAAGACGAGGCCCGTGGCCGAGCGTTGTGCCTGGGTCCATTCCATCGACCGTCTGCGCGTGGCGGAACGGCTCTCCGCCCAGCGGCCGACGTCCATGCCTGCTCTCCATGTCTGCATCCAGGTCAACGTATCTGGCGAGGCCAGCAAGAGCGGCTGTGGGCCAGAGGAGGCCGAGGACCTCTGTCGCCGCGTGGCTGCTCTGCCCGGACTCCGCCTACGGGGCTTGATGGCCATTCCACAGCCCAGCGACGATGTGGTCCGGCAGCGGGCGCAATTTGCCGTTCTCAGGGGCCTCTTCGCCACGCTGCGGGGGCGGGGCCTCGAACTGGATACCCTGTCCATGGGCATGTCCCAGGATCTGGAAGCGGCCGTAGCCGAAGGCGCCACCCTGGTACGCATCGGCACGGCGATTTTCGGCCAAAGAAATTGATGATCCACGTCTGCGCCCTGTGGTCTTGTGCCTGGCGCTCCCCTGCCGGGGTGCGCGCAGCGGGGCCATCCAACCGGAGATTTGAACCATGAAGATCACTTTCCTGGGCGGCGGCAATATGGCCAATGCTCTTATCGGTGGCATGCTGGACCAGGGCTTCGCCGCCGAAGACATCCGGGTTGTCGAGCTCAATGCCGACAATCGCGAGGCCTTGCGTCGCGCCTACGGTGTGAGCTGTCTTGGCGAAGGCGAGGCACGGACCTGGGCGGCGGACCTCGTCATCCTGGCTGTCAAGCCGCAGCAGATGCGGGAGGCCATCCAGCCCTTGAAGCGCCATCTGCACGAACAAGTGGTGCTCAGCATCGCTGCCGGCCTGCGCCTGGAAACCCTTTCGCGTTGGTTGGGAGGCTACCGGCGGCTGGTGCGGACCATGCCCAACACACCGGCGCTCATCGGCGCCGGCGTTACGGGGCTGGTGGCCCTGCCCGAGGTGGATGAAGTCGGCCGTCTGGCGGCGGAGCGCGTCATGAAGAGCGTCGGCAGCACCCTTTGGGTGGACGACGAGGCGCGCATGGACGGTGTCACCGCCGTTTCCGGCAGCGGACCGGCCTACGTTTTTCTCTTTATCGAAGCCCTGCAGGAAGCGGCTCTGGAGCAAGGCTTCGACGCGGACGATGCCGCGCGTCTGGCCATCGAAACTGTACTGGGGGCGGCGCGTCTCGCTGCCCAGTCAGACGTTTCGGCGGCGACCCTGCGCGAGCGAGTGACCTCGAAGGGCGGCACCACCGAGGCGGCCCTGCGCGTCATGGCGGACGCTGGCGTCAAGGCAGGCATCCTGGCTGGCGCGCGGGCGGCGGCTGCCCGGGGGCGGGAACTCGGTGATCTCCTGGGGGCGGAATGAACCTCGCCGCCCAGATTCTCGTTTTTTTGGCTGATGCCCTAGCGGGCTTCTTTGGGGCGCTCTTTCTTCTGCGTTTCGCCATGCAGGCTTTTCGGGTGAGCTTCTCCGGCCCTGTGGGCCATTTTGTCGTCACCCTGACCGATTGGGCGGTGCGTCCCCTGCGCCGGGCGATTCCGGGCCTCTTAGGGCTGGATCTGGCCAGTTTGGTCGCCGCCCTGGCGCTCCAGGCCCTGGTCGCCGGTCTCCTCTTCGGTCTTCTGGGCGGCGTGCTGCACGGGGACGGCCTGGACCTCGCCCTCGCCATTCTGTGGGCAGCGCTGCGCGGTACCTTGCGGCTCGCCGTTTATCTGCTCATTGGTGTCCTCATCGTCCAGGCCGTCCTTTCCTGGGTCAATCCCTATTCGCCCCTGGCCGGCCCCGCCAATCAACTCACGCGACCCTTCCTGGCGCCCATCCGCAAAGTGCTCCCAAACTTCTCCGGGATCGACCTCTCTCCCCTGGTGGCGATTCTGCTCGCGCAAGTCGTGCTGATGGTCCTGTGACCAGGAGGCGGCTCGACCCCGTGCTCGCCCCGCAGATTCCCGCCTGGCTCCAGATTGATGGTGCGGCTGCGGTGCTGCATCTGCACGTGCAACCGGGTGCGAAAAGGACGGAAATCGTCGGGGAGCACGGCGAGGCGCTCAAGGTTCGCCTTGCCGCCCCTCCGGTGGATGGCAAGGCGAACGCGGAACTCCTCGACTACCTCGCCGAACGGCTGGGCCTTCCCCGGGCTGCCCTGACGCTGAAGAGCGGCGAATCCTCACGCCGGAAGCGGGTGGCGGTGATGCTTCCCGGTGCGCTCATCTTGGAGCGTCTTCTGGGTACGGAACCGGGTCGGTGACCACGTTCGCGGTGGGGGGCACTCAGCGCAGCGCGCCGTCCACCAGGGTAACTCGCACCCGGCCTTGCAACTCGTAGCCCAGGAAGGGCGTGTTCTTGCCCTTGCTCCTGAGGTTCTCGGGCTGCACCTGCCACACGGCGTCGGGATCGAAAATGCACACGTCGGCGGGTGCCCCGACGGCCAGATGGCCGCAGTCAATGCCCAGCACGGCCGCCGGATCGGTGGTGATGCGGGCTAAGGCAGTCGCGAGATCAACGCCGGCCCGGGCAGCCCACTTGAGGGTGAGGGGCAGCAGGAGTTCGAGACCGGTGGCCCCGGGTTTCGCTTCCCCGAAGGGCAGCAGCTTGTCGTCGGCGCCCACCGGCGTATGGTCGGAGCAGATGGCAACCACCCCGCGGGCGGCAGCGGCGGAAAGGGCCTCGCGGTCGGCCTGGGAACGCAGCGGCGGGTCGAATCGGGCCTGGCTGTCGAAGTAGCCAATATCGTTTTCCGTCAAGTGCAGGTGATGCACGCCGACGTCGGCGCTGATGGCCAGTCCCTCGGTCCGGGCCGCCTCGACTTGGCGCACGCCGGCTCCCGACGAGAGGCGGGTGAAGTGCAGGCGCACGCCGGTGTCCCGGGCCAGTTGCACCAGGGTCGCGATGGCAATGGTTTCTGCGCTGACCGGAATCCCCGCCAAGCCCAGGCGGCTGGCCACTTCGCCGGCGTGGGCGTTGCCGTTGCGGGACAGCCAATGATCCTGGGGCCGCAGCCAGACGGCGTAGCCGAAGGTGGCCGCGTACTCCAGGGAACGCAGCAAGGCCTCGGTGTCGACCACCGGCCGGTTGGCCTGGGAGAAGGCGACGCAGCCGGCCCGGGTAAGCCCGGCTAGTTCCGCCAGGCGCTCGCCGTCAAGGCCCATAGTGAGGGCACCCAGGGGCAGTACCCGGGCCTTGCCGATGTCGGCGGCGCGGTGCACCAGGCGGTCGGCGAGTTCGGGTTCGTCCAGGGGTGGGTCGGCGTCCGGGGGGACGACTACCGAGGTCACGCCACCGGCGACGGCGGCAGCGAGTTCGGCTTCGATGCTGTTCAATCGGGCGCCGAGGTCGATGAAGCCCGGACAGACGACGGCGCCGGCAGCGTCGATCGCCCGGTCTGCACAGAAATCCGGCGGGGCGGAACCGATGGCGGCTATGCGCCCAGCCGCGATATAGAGGTTGGCCGGCCGGTCAATGCCGTTATGAGGATCGATGAGGCGGCCGTTGGTGATGGCGATGCGTTCCATGTCAATTTCCTGCGACGATGCTCATGACCGCCATACGTACGGCGATGCCGAAGGTCACCTGGGGCAGGATGACCGCCTGGGGTCCATCGGCGACGGCGGAGTGAATCTCCACGCCGCGGTTCATAGGCCCCGGGTGCATGACAACGGCGTCATCTTTGGCCCGAGCCAGCTTGTCGGGGGTGAGGCCGTAGAGGCGGAAGTACTCTCCCGCGGAAGGTAGGAGTGCGCCGTTCATGCGTTCGTTCTGGAGGCGCAGCATGATGACCACGTCGCAGCCCTTGAGGCCCTCGGCCATGTCGTGGAAGACATGCACGCCCATGCGGTCCAGGTGGCCGGGCAGCAGGGTCTGGGGGCCGATGGCCCGTACCTCGGGCACCCCCAGGGTGGTAAGGGCGTGGATATCGGAGCGAGCCACCCGGGAGTGCAGGATGTCGCCCACGATGGCCACCGTCAGGTTGCTGAAATCCTTTTTGTAGTGGCGGATGGTGTACATGTCGAGCAGGCCCTGGGTGGGGTGGGCGTGGCGCCCGTCGCCCGCATTGACGACGTGGATGTCGTCGCGGCCGACCCGAGTCAGGTGCTCGGCGATGAGGTAGGGGGCGCCGCTGGCACCGTGGCGCACGACGAACAGATTGGCGTGCATGGCGCAGAGGTTGTCGATGGTGTCGAGCAGCGTTTCACCCTTGGCTGTCGAGGAGCGCCCGATGTCCAGGTTGATGACGTCGGCCGACAGGCGCTTGGCAGCGATTTCGAAGGTGGTGCGGGTGCGGGTCGAGTTCTCGAAGAACAGATTGAAGACGCTTTTCCCGCGTAGCAGCGGAACCTTTTTTACCTCGCGCTCGGAAACCTCCATGAACGACGCCGCGGTGTCGAGGATGTGGGTCACTACTTCCCTGGGCAGGCCCTCAATGGAGAGGAGGTGGGTCAGTTCGCCGTTGGCGTTGAGCTGGGGATTACGCATGCTCCAGCCTCCAGAACAGGCAGCCGGATTCGTCCTGGGCCAGGGTGAGGCTTTCTCCGGCGGCCAGGCTGAGGTTCCAGGGGCAGTAGGTGGGGGCGATGGGCAGTTCCCGCTCGCCCCGGTCGGCCAGGACGGCGAGTTCCACCGAAGCCGGGCGGCCGTAGTCGAACAATTCGTTGAGGGCCGCCCGGGTGGTGCGACCGGTATAGAGCACGTCGTCCACCAGGATAAGGTGGCGGTTCTCCACGTCGAAGGGGATCTCCGTCGGGCGCACCTGGGGATGCAGCCCCTTGGCGGCGAAATCGTCACGGTAGAATGAAACGTCGATGAGCCCGATTTCTTCTCGAATGTCCAGGATGGCGCGCAGCTTCTCGGCGATCCAGGCGCCGCCACTGTGGATGCCCACCAGGGCGGGGTTGCAGGCCAGGCGGGGGCGCAGGGCTTCGGCCAGGAGGCGGCACTGCGCCTCGGCGTCAGGTAGGGGAAGAGAGATCATCCTAGAAACCTCCGTTGGACGAGCCCGTTGGTACTTTCGGGCGGGTGTCTGGCGCGAAGCGACGACGCGGCAGGCTCATGCCTGTAAGGAGGAGCGACCAAGCCAGGCGCCCGCCCGGATGCGCCAGCGGGCTCGTAGCGATGGACCCGACGGGAGCGCGTTGGGGAGATGCGCGGAGGTTCGAGGCACAAGGCATTGCGGGGACCGACAAGCGGTCAACTGAGGTTACTAGGATCATTGGCGTGGCACTCGAACCAGGTTTGCAGAATCAGTTGGGCAGCAACGGCGTCCAGAACTTCCTTGGCGGTCCGGGCATTGCGCCCCGTCTCCCGCAGGCGGGATTCCGCGTCCAGGGAAGACAGGCGCTCGTCGGCGAAATCCACCGGCAGGGCATGGCGTCGGCGCAGACTGGCGCCAAAGCGACGGCAACGCTCGGTCATGGCGTGGGAAGTGCCGTCGACGTGGGTGGGCAGGCCGACCACCAGACGGGCTGGCTGCCACTCGGTCACCAAAGCCGCGATGGCCTGCCAGCAGCGCTCCCGGTCGCTCGCGGCGATCACGGTAAGGGGATGGGCCTGGGCCAGGAGGGTTTCCCCCACTGCGACGCCGATGCGCTTCTCCCCGAAATCGAAAGCCAGCACCGTGGGCACTAGTCGCCTGCACCGCAGTTTGCGGAACCCTGTGGAAGCGCGGGACGCGCCTGGCTGGCCAGAGGCGAAGAGCAGCCATGGCCGAGGCGCTGGCGAGGATGATCAACAATGCAAGCGGGGGTGCGGGGTGTGCCGAACATAGCTGAGCCTGACTGACGACTAGTACTGCGTTGCGCCAAACCGCGTACATGAAATCGCGCCTTCTCGCGCCATGCGGCGTTGCAAATCCTCGCCATCACTTCGGCTATGACTGCGGTTTGCGCCTTGCCTGACACGAGAATGCATCGATTTCATTTGTAAGCTCACTGACGGACGCAGTACTAGGCGTGACCAGCGACGTCAGAAAGCTGCGAGAAGCTGACACCCAGATTCTGCATAGCGGCCGGAAGGCGTTCCTCAGGGGGGAGGTCGAAGAGGATGGACGAACGGGCTGCCACTGTCAGCCAGGCATTCTTGGCCAGTTCGTCCTCCAGTTGCCCGGCGCCCCAGCCAGCATAGCCCAGGGTGACGATGATCTCCCGCGGTTCGCCGGCATTGCCCACATTGGCCAGGATGTCGCGGGAACTGGTGAGCCCCACTTCCTCGTTGACGGCCAGGGTGGATTGCCAACTCCCCAGGGGGCGGTGCAGGACGAAGCCGCGGTCGAGCTGGACCGGCCCGCCGAAGTATACTGGCAAGTCCCCCAGGGCATCCGGCCCGAAGGGAAGGTCGATTTTCTCGAACAGCCCGGCCAGGGTCATGTCGATGGGCCGATTGACGATAATGCCCAGGGCGCCATTGGCGTTGTGCTCGCAGATATAGACGAGACTGTGGGCGAAATAACGATCCTCCATCGCTGGCATGGCGATGAGGAAGTTGTCGGTCAGATTGACGCTATCCATGGCGGGAATTCTAATCCGGGATTGTTCATTCGGGCACGAGATCATGGCGAATTGCTGGCCCCAGTGGGGCGTCGGGAGATTTGCGCCGTCCGGTGGCGGAAGGAGTGCTCGGTGAGGTCCGAGAGTCTTCCATCGGTTCTGGTCTGGTTCCGTCGCGACCTGCGCGACTACGACCACGCGGCCCTGGCGGCCGCGACCGGCGCCGGGCAGGTTCATTGCGCCTTCGTGTTCGACCGGGACATCCTCGATGCCCTGCCTTCACGCGCCGACCGGCGCGTGCACTACCTGCGCGACTCCCTGGTGGAACTCGACGCGGCCCTGCGAACCCGAGGAGGAGGCCTCGTCGTGCGCCAGGGCCCGGCGCAGGAGGAAATTCCCCGTCTGGCGAGGGAATTGGGGGTGGGGGCCGTGTTCGCCAACCGGGACTATGAGCCAGCCGCCAAGGCTCGCGATGCAACTGTGGCAGCGGAACTGTCCCGCTCCGGCATCGCCTTCCGCGACTTCAAGGATCAAGTGCTCTTCGACGGCGAAGAGATTTTGAGCCAGGCCGGGCGCCCCTACACCGTCTTTACCCCCTACGGACGGGTCTGGCGGGCACGCTTGGTGCAAGAAAACCTTGCGCCCTTCCGGGGCGAGCCCAGGCTGGTGAGAAGCGCGGCTGCCGCGGGAATTCCCGGGTTGGCCGAGCTGGGATTCGAAACCACCGACCTGCCAGCCCTCGGCATTGGGACCGGCATGTCCGGCGCGCGTGCGGCCTGGGAGGACTTTCGTCCGCGTCTGGCGCGTTACGCCGAGACGCGGGACTTTCCCGCCGTGAAGGGGGTTTCCTATTTGTCGGTCCATCTGCGCTTCGGGACGCTCTCTGTGCGTGAGTTGGCTTGCACAGCCCTCGCCGAGGAAGGCAATGGGGCGGAAACTTGGCTGAGAGAGCTGGCCTGGCGGGATTTCTTCTTCATGATCCTCGACCATTTTCCCCATGCGGCGGCGGGCGCCTTCCGACCCGAATTCAACCGCCTGATCTGGGATGACTGGCCTCAGGGATTCGAGGCCTGGAAGGCGGGTCGCACCGGCTACCCCCTGGTGGACGCCGGTATGCGGCAGTTGGCCCGCAGCGGCTACCAGCACAACCGCCTGCGCATGGTGACCGCGTCCTTTCTGTGCAAGACCCTGGGACTCGACTGGCGCCTGGGCGAGGCCCACTTTGCTGCCACCCTGAACGATTTCGATCTGGCTGCCAACAATGGCGGCTGGCAATGGGCGGCGTCCACCGGCTGTGACGCACAGCCCTGGTTCCGCATCTTCAACCCGGTGACCCAGTCCCAGCGCTTCGACCCCGAGGGGCGTTTCATTCGCCGCTACGTGCCCGAACTGGCGCGGGTTCCCCTGCGCCATCTGCACGCGCCCTGGCGCATGTCTCCCGCGGAGCAGGCCGCTGCCGGGGTGATCGTGGGGCGGGACTACCCGCTCCCCCTGGTGGACCATGCCGCCGCCCGCCTACGCACCCTGGCCCGCTACCAGGGGCTCTGAGGGCCTGTAAAATTTCAGCCATCCCCGCTCGTCATGCCCAGTCGCGCCCGCTCAGTATTGCCAATGCTTGCCAAAGCCCAGGCTGTGGCTGTGCTTTGCGCCTTGATCGCACACACCTGTGCACGCCGCTCGGGCACGCCCGAAATTCAGAGGCTCTGAGAATCAGCGGGGGCGCGCGTATAGCGGGCGATGAGGCCGAGCAGTTCCTCTTCGTCGTAGGGCTTGCCCAGGTAGTGGTCGGCGCCAATTTCCTGGGCGTAGTTGCGATGCTTGTCGGCCGTGCGCGAGGTGATCATGATGATCGGCACCGCCTTCCACTGCGCATCTGCGCGGATGTTGCGCACCAGCTCGAAGCCATCCATGCGCGGCATTTCGATGTCCGACAGGATTACGTCCGGTACGATTTCCTGCAGTTGCTCCAGGGCATCCACGCCATCTTTGGCCGTGACAACCTGGTAGCCCTCGCGGGCCAGGAGGCGGCCGGTGATCTTGCGTACGGTGAGCGAATCGTCGACCACCAGTACGGTGGGCAGGGTGGCCGGCGCGGCGGCTACGGGGGTTGCGGTGACGGGGGTCCCCGTCGGAATACTTAGGCTTAGGGCGCGGTTGGCCAGGGCCACCGGATTGAGAATGAGCACCACTTGGCCGTCACCCAAAACCGTGGCCCCGTCGATGCCGACCACCCGGGCCAGTTGGGCGCCAATGTGCTTGACCACGACTTCCTGGTTGCCCTTCAGCTCGTCCACCTGTACGGCGGCGCGCTGGGCGCCGGAACGGGTCAGGATGACCCAATAGCGGCGATGGCTCTCCGGCAGGGCACCGGGTTCACCCAGAAGATGAGGCAGGAAGTGGAAGGGGTAGTGGTTACCGTGCCATTCGGCCTCGCCCTTGTCGCGCAGCGCGGCCAAATTCTTTTCCTTCATTTCCAGAACCTGCTCGATCATGGTCGAGGGTATGGCATAAAGGCTGTTTCCGGTCCGCACCAACAGTGTCTGGGTGACGGCCAGGGTGAGGGGCAGGTAGAGACGGAAGGTGGTCCCCTGGCCCGGCGTGGTGGCAATTTCGATTCGGCCGCCCAGGCTGGCGACTTCGGTCTTGACCACATCCATGCCAACCCCGCGGCCGGCGATCTGGGTCACCTCGCCGGCGGTAGAGAAACCGGGATGGAAGATGAAGTCGAACAGGCGGGCGTCGTCGGCCTCCTCGCCCGGGGACAGAAAACCTAGGGATTCCGCCTTGGCGCGGATGCGTCCCGCGTCCAGGCCGCGGCCGTCGTCGCTCATGGCGATGATGATTTCGTTGCCTTCCTGGCGTAGCGCCAGGGTGATTTCGCCGATGTCCCCCTTGCCCTGGTCGGTGCGCTCGGCCCGGGTCTCGATGCCGTGGGTGACCGCGTTGCGCAGCATGTGCTCAAGGGGAGCGAGCATCTTGTCCAGGATGGAGCGGTCTATTTCTACCTGACCGCCACGGATGTCCAGGTTGGCCCGCTTGCCGAGTTCCTTGGAGGTTTGGCGCACGATGCGGTAGAGCCGCTCGGCCTGGCTGGCGAAGGGCAGCATGCGCACGCCCATCAGTTCTTGTTGCAGGCCCCGGTTGAGGCGGGCTTGGGCGAGCAGGGCGGCGTTGGCGTCGTCCAGGTTCTTGAGCAGGTTCTGCTGTACCGTGGCCACGTCATTGACCGATTCGGCCATGAAGCGGGTGAGTTCCTGGAAGCGGGTGAAGCGGTCGAGTTCCAGGGGGTCGAATTCGGCCTGGCCGTCGTGGGCCTGGGCAACCCGGGCCTGGATTTGCGTTTCCGCCTGGATTTCGATGTCGCGCAACTGTCGGCGCAGACGAATGACGTTTTCGGTGAGGTCGAGGAGCGAGGACTTGAGGCCGCGCATTTCGCCTTCGATACGGGCCCGGGCGATGGACAGCTCGCCCGCTTCATTCACCAGCCGGTCTACCAGTTCGGCTCGGACCCGCAGGGTGGCACGGCGGTCGGCGGCTTCGTGCTCTCCCTCGGGATGGGGGGCGTCCTTGACCGCCACGGTCGTCGCCGCGACTCTTTGGGCGACTTCCGCGGCCGGGGCGGCGGGAGCGGCTTGCTCCACCGCAGCCACCGGCGCCGCCTCCGGGAAGAGCACGGGCAGTTCCCCGCCCTGGAGACGGTCGAGGAAGAGCACCAGGGTATCGCAGCCGCCTTCCACTTCATCGATCTGGGCAGGGGAGCCGCTTCCCCCGCGCAGGATTTCCTCGACACGGGTCTCCAGGCGGTGGGTCAGTTCGCCCAGGTTCATGGCGCCGGCCATGCGGGCGCTACCCTTGAAGGTATGGAGATGGCGGGCCAGCGCTCGCGGTGCCGCACCGTCTCCCGGCTGGTCGCGCCAGGCGGCGATCTGCTCGTTGAAACCCCGTACCAGTTCCTGGGCTTCCTCAAGGAAGATGGGCAGCAACTGATCGTCGAGTTCGTCCTTGAGCCGGGGCATTTCCAGCTCCGGCGCTGGCGCCGCGGCCTCCTCGCCGGTCTCGCTCGGCAAAGCGACGGCCTCAGGTGGGTTTTCGGCCAGAGGCTCGGCGGCCTCCTCAACTTCGGGAGGCTCGGGCGCGGTGCCAGGGGGCAGGAAGACCTCATCCAAGGCCTGAACGACGGTCGGTAGCGGCTCGGGACCGCGCTCGCCGCCCAGGGTGCCGAACATGTCTTCCAGGCCCAGGATCGACTGGCGCACCGTCTCGAGTCCTTCGATGCTGTCGGGGCGGGCGCTGGCATCACGCCGCAGGAGGGCATGCTCCAGGGCGACGGCCAAGTGGTGAATGGGGTGCAAACCGACCGTCGCGGCAATGCCGCCCAAGGTGTGCGCGGCCCGGGTCATCTCGAAGGTGGTCGGGGCCGACGGGTGGGCCGCCAGGCTCGCGAGGCTGGCGTGCAAGGTGTCGAGATGCCCCCGGGCTTCCTCACGGAAAATATCGAAGAGGGTGGGAGGCGGGGCAGCAGGCGCGGCTTCTGTCGGTGTCGGGGAGTCGTCAGCGGAGGCAGGGGGAGGGACAGTCTGCGGTCCGGGTTCCGCTTGCGGTTCGGCAGAGAGGGCCGGGACGGGTTCGGGAGCTGGTTCTGGTTCGAAGGAAACCGCGAAACTCGACTCGTCGAACGAAAGGGCAGTGGGATCGACGACGGTTTCGGCCAAGTCGGCCCCCTCGGCTTCCGGCACTGGGGCCACCTCATCCACGGTGGGCGAGGCAAGGCAGGTGCGTTCGGCTTCGAGTGGGTTCCCGGAAGGGGAGGTTGCGAAGGCAGCCGGCGGGATCTCGGGCTCTGCCTCGAAGGCAACTTCCACATGCGCTTGGCCGAGGCCGAAGGCGGCCGGGTCCACGACGGTGTCGGCTAGCTGGCTGGCCTCGGTTTCGGATGTCGGGGCGGCTTCTTCCGGGCCGGCCATGACCGGCTCGACCAGGGTGGCCGTTAGTCCGGCGTCTTCTTCAGCGGTCTCGAGAGTGCCGGGAAAAATGTGCGCCCCGGGGCGCACCTCCTCTGCGGACTCGGCAGCATAGAAGGGGGCAACCTGGGTGTCGGCGCCGACAAAGGCGCCCAGGTCGTCGAAGGGGTCGCCCGGGGGCGCCGGCACCGGGGCGGGAGGTTCCGGACTCGCGTCGGGTGTGGCGACTGCCGGGGTCTCGGCGGGCGCCTTTGGGGCTGCGCTGGGCGCTGCGACGGGCGGGGGCGCAAAGATCGGCGTTTCGAGTGGTGGCGCGAATTCTTCGCTCTCGCGGCCAAAGAAAGGCGCGACCAGGGTTTCGGCACCAACGAAGCTACCCATATCTTCAAAGGAGGGGGTAGCCCCGGGCGCCTCGGCGCGGCTCGGTGGCTCGGATTCGGGAAGGTTCTCCTGCCGGTGAGGAGGGGGCTCCGGGGCGAGGGGCAGTGCAGGCTGAGGCGCGACCAGGGCTTCCTCCGGCGGAGGGGCGAATTCCTCGCGCTCTTGGGCGAAGAATGGGGAGACCAGGGTGTCGGCACCCACGAAGGCGCCCAGGTCTTCGAAACTGGGCGCTGCGGCGGTTGAGCTCGGGGGGAGGTTCGGACTGACTTGGGTCGCCGCCGGGTCGTAGTCGTCGCTGCCCTCGACGGCAGCGCTGTCCACGGCGTCCAGGGAGAATTCCATGGCCAGATTTGAGGCCGTGCCCAGTTCGGGGACGATGTCGTTGAAGTTGGCCTCGATGGGCTCCAGGGGTTCGATGTCCGGGATGTCGACGATCTCGGACGGTGCCGGCATGGGGGCGCTTGCGGAGGGAAGCTGAATGACCTGGGCGCTCGCCGGCGAAGACGTCGGTGCCAGGGCGGTTGCCGTGTCGCCGGAGTCCCGCAGGCGCTCGGCCAGGGCGACCATGGCGCGCGGGTCGGGGGCCGAAATGGAGGGATTTTCCAGGTGGCCCACCCAGGCGCCGAAGACTTCGCAACTCTGGTGCAACAGGCTGAGGAGTTCCGGCGTGACGGGCAGTTCCTGACGCAACCAGAGGTTGAGCGTCTGCTCGATGGCCCAGGCGGCTTCGCCCAGATCCTTCAGACCCACCATGCGCCCACTGCCCTTGAGGGTGTGGGAAGAGCGGCGCAGGGTGGTCAGGGCTTCGCCATCGTGGGGGTTGGACTCCAGGGCTTCGTACTGCCCGGCCATGGTGAGCAGTACTTCCTTGGCTTCTTCGAGGAATATATCCAGGAGTTCGGCGTCGATTTCCTCGTGGCTGGACTGGGCGAGTTGGAGTGTTTCGGCCGACGGGGCGGGCGCTTCGGCCGCCATGGGGCGCAAATTGGTGGCCACCGGGTCGAAGGTGCCGGTTTCCAGGGCCGAGAGGGCCGCCTTGGCAGTTTCGCCCAACTGGTGGTCCGCCACCAGGTCGGCATCCTTTTGAATGGCCTGCAGATTCTGCTTGAGTTCGTCCCGCAATTGGGCGTCGGCGGGAGCGTCGCGCAGGGCCTCCATGAGCGCCTGGGCGTCCTTGCGCTGTTGTTCCAGTTGCTGCTCGACCGAGGGGGCGGGGGCCGCATCATCGTCCCCTGCGCTTTCGCACTCCACCTGGGCGGCGGCGGATTCACCCAGCAATTTGCGGATGAACTGTCCGTAATCGGCGGCTCCGTGTTGCAGGGAATCGATGAAAAAACCCAGCATCGAAAGCTCTTCGGCCACCGCCTCGAAATCGGTCTGATTGGCTTGGTAGCCGGGGGACGCAAAGTGCTCGATCTGGGAGCGGCAGCGGGAGAGCGTCTCCAGCGCGCCGTCGTGGCCCAGGATGGTCAGGGCGCCATAAACCTGGTTCAGGGGGTTGTCCAGGGCAGCAAGACCGGCGCCGCTGTCAGGGGCGCGGAAGAAGGCGTCTAGGGCCTGTTCGATCTGGGCCAAATTGCTCTGGATTTCCCGGGCGACCTGGGCGATCAGGAGTTTTTCCTGGGCCCGGCGAGTCATTTCGTCGAGGACCGGAATCGCTTCGTCCGTATCGGCTGGTCGGCCAGCGATGCAGGCGTGGAGCCGGGCGACCATGAGGTCCACCTGCTGGGCGAAATCGGTTCCCAGACGGCGGAAGTTTTCCTGGGCGTTCTGAAGAAGGAGGATGGCGGTCGCCACCTCCATGGCAACGCCTTCGCCATGGCGCTTGGGGTCCTCCGCCAGCCAGTTGGCGATGGCGGCGAGCCCTTGGCCGAGGCGCTTCAAATCGGTTTGGCCGACTTCCGCCGTGAGGGTGGCCGCCTGGCGCGAGGATTCGGCAAAGGGAACCAGCATTCCTGCGCTGCCGGCGCAGAACTTGTTCCACGCTTCTTCGGCCGCCATGATGGATTCCCGCAACTTGCGCAAATGCGCTTCCTGGGGCGCTGCGGCCGAGGAGACTTCCGCCGCGGGCATTAGGCTGTCCAGGCCGAAGCCGGAACGTACGGCGTGGGCGACCTCACCGTTTTCCGCAGGGGCTTTGGCGACGTAATAGAGGGCGTCGCGCATGAGGCGTTCGGCGACGTTGCGCGAGCCTTCGAGGAGACGACGGATCTGAAGGTCGATGCGGCCACAGAGCTGGCGGGCCTCCATTTCGGAGGCGACAGCGCCGTCGGCCAGGGCTTCCAGGAAGGCCACGGATACCCACCAGAAGGCACGATGGGCCGGTGTCTCCTGAGTGGCTTCTATGGTGTTGAGGGCCTGGCGCATCTGCTCGAGGCCGGACGCCGCGGCGGCCGGGTTGCGCAGCCAGGTGAGCAGGCCCTTCTGGAAGCGGGTGCGCTCGGACTTGATCAGCTTGGTGAGTTCTTCAGGGGTCAGCTTGGCGCCGGCGGCACGCTTCGGGGGCCGGGCCGAGAGATCGGGGTGGAAGAGGTCCGTGGCCCTGGCCGTGGCTTGTTCGCGGGCCTCGGCCAGCTTGCGGTAGACCGGCAGCAGACGCAGGGGCTGGTTCGGCTCTCCGGCCAGGAGATCGTCCAGGTACTGCCGCAGAGCCATGGTGGCTGCGGAGACGGCGGCAGTGCGCTCGGCCGATGGGCCGAGGCTGCCATCTTCGATGCCCTGAATCAGGCCCTCCAGGGATTCAGTCACCTGCGTGACGCCGTCCAGCCCGACGATGGCCAGCGCTCCATGCACCTGGTGTACATGGGTGCGGCAATATTTCAACTGGGTTCCGTCACCGGTGCTGCCGTACTGGCGCAGCGCCTCGTCGGCCCGCTCGAGGGCGAGATCGATTTCGCCCTTGACCCAGGTCAGGGGGCCCAGGTCGAATTCTGTGGCAGCGTTCATAGGGGTTCGAGTCCGGGTTCAGTCCACCTTGAAGCCGGCGACGGAGCCTTTGAGTTCATGAGCCAGGCTAGTGAGTTCGTCTACCGCTTCGGCGGTTCTCTGCGTACCGGCGGTGGTCTGTTCGGTCACCCGCAGAATGTCCTGCATGCGGCGCGCGACGCTGGTGGCCGAATCGGCCTGTTGCTGGGTGGAGGACGAGATGCTTTCGATCAGGCCGGCAAGATTGCGCGACACCTCGCCGATTTCCGCCAGGGCCTGACCAGCGGCGTCGGAGAGCTTGGCCCCTTCGACCACACCCTGGGTCGATTGCTCCATGGCGGAAACGGCATCCTGGGTGTCGGTCTGAATGGTCTTGACGATGGCGGCGATCTGCTTTGTCGCCTCGGCCGAGCGTTCGGCGAGGCGTTGCACTTCCTCGGCCACCACAGTGAAGCCCCGTCCAGCCTCACCGGCGGAGGCGGCCTGAATGGCGGCGTTCAAGGCCAGCACGTTGGTCTGTTCGGTAATGTCGGAAATCAGTTCAACGATTTCACCGATCTCCTGGGACGATTCGCCCAGACGCTTGATGCGCTTGGAGGTTTCCTGGATTTGCTCGCGGATTTCGTTCATGCCCTTGATCGAATCCTGCACCGCGACGGCACCCTTTTCGGCGGCGGAAAGGGACTGCCGGGCCACCTGGGCTGACTGCCCGGCGTTGCCGGACACTTCGTTCATTGAGCGCGCCATGGATAGCGCCGAGTCGCCGGCTTCCTGAATTTCCTTCGATTGCTGTTCGGCGGCGGAGAGCAGTTCGTTCGAGGTGCGGCGGGCGATTTCGGTGGCGGCCGTCACCCGGGTAGCGGCGTCGTTGATCCGGCCGACGAGGACGCGGAGTTCCTCAATGGTGTAGTTGATCGAGTCGGCGATGGCGCCGGTGATGTTTTCGCTCACGGTGGCGGTGACGGTGAGGTCGCCGTCGGCCAGGTCGCCCAGTTCGTTCATCAGCCTCAGGATGGCTTCCTGGTTGTCATGATTCAACTGTTCTGACGACTGGCGCTGCCGTTCGGCCTCGTCGGCTCGATGCTCGGTATCGGCCAGGTAGGCCCGGGCGAGGAAATAAAGGCTGGTCAGAGCGAGTAGCACGAGAACGACGAGAACCGCGAGGTACATCCCACGGGACGACAGGTCGCGCTGATAGCCCTCCGCCAGGGCATCGGTTGCCTTGAGGAGGTCGTCGCTCTCGCGGAAAATGCGGGAGCCGGCCTGCTTCGAGAGGACCAGGGGCTGCATATTGCCCAGGATGTTGCCGACGGCACCTTGGTAATCCTTGAATGCGGATTCCAGGGCGGCAAGCTTCTCCTTGGTGTCGGCGTCGTTGGCCGCGGAAAGGCGTAGGGATTCGCTGCCCTTCTGGAGTCCTGCCAGGAGGTCGCGGAAGGCATTGGTATCCTTACCGAGAAGGAATGCCACTTCCGGGTTGATCACGTCGCCTACCAACATGGCGGAGGCGTTCTTGGCGATGCGCTGAGTGAGCATCACGAGCTGGTTGGCCGCGGCGATTTCCCGGGCGCCGGTGGCGTTCTGCAGCTTGAGGGCGGCGACCTGTTCGGAAATGTCCAACAGTTGCGGGTTCTTGGCGTCGATGGTCGCCACGTCTTTGCCCAGATTGATCAGGTTCTTTTCCTGAGCGATCACCGCCGTGGCATTTTTCTCGGTCTCACCCCACAGGGCTGCCAGGGCCTGGATTTCGGTCTGGACAGAACCTGGCGATGCCGGAACGCTGGTCTCGCCAATGGCGCCCCCGTTGGTCAGGCGATCCAGCAGTGTGGCGAAAGTGTCCTTGGAATCCTTCAACTGGACAAAGGCCGCGGGGTTGCCCTGGAGGGCCAGGGACGAGGCCTTTGCCAGCCGCTGGGACAGCATGCGCATTTCGCCGGCGGCGGTCACGTAAGCTGTGCCGTTGGCCGCACGGTTGTTGTCCACAAGAACCAGAATGACGATGGCCAGCAGCGTGGCGACGAAGACGCCGCCGAGTATCTTGATCTGCTGGGCCACCGGTTTGTCGGCGAGGAAGCCGGGCAGGGGAACTCCTCTGGCTGCGCCGCGGCGGCCTGCACCGGCGCCCATCACCTCCGAGACGGTCATCTGCTCGGTAGGGGGGTTGGTGTTGCCCCGGCCCAGGGTCGGCAATTTGAAGCTGAAAGCCATCGTCTTCCTCCGCTGTAACGCTTGGTGTATGTACTCAGGCGCCTACGTTCATGAAATTCTCGTCGCCCAGCAGGTCGCGGACGGTGAGCTTGCGCCAGAGCTTGCCGTTGCCGTCGTGGAAGCGCAGGGCCGCCCAAGAGGGCGCTCCGGGTTCCGCTTCGGCCGGCGTGAAATCGTCGATGTTCTTGAGGCCCAGCATGCGCCCGACCAGGAGCGCAGCGTTGGAACCGTGCTTGACGCCGACCAGGACCAGCCGGCTGTTGGCGTTCTGCGGCGTGGGATCGCCTCCACGGAACAGGGAAAAATCCGTCACCGAATAGAGGCTCCCCCGGATATTGGCCAGCCCGGCAAAGGAGCGGCAGGTGAGCGGGACCGGGGTCAGCTTCGGCATCTGGACGACCTCCCCGGAGTCGGCGAGGTCGAGCAGCCAGTCCTCGGCTCCGGCCCGAACGCCAAGCAGGGAAGCGCCCCCTTTGCCCTTGGCGGCGCTGGTCAGGCGCCCGGCAAGGTATTCCTGGAATTCACGAAGGCTGGTTTTACGGGCCATGGAGGTCAGTGCGCCAGTCGCATAGCGGCTGGATCAGCCCTCCCTCGCCCGCAGCGCGGGTGAGGGGTCGGGGGAGAGAAGGCGGGATTGACTGCGATGCTCATGACTCGGGCGGTTTTCCATTCAAACCCCTCAGGGCAGGGCCGCGATCTTTTTCAGCAGCTCGTCGGCGTTGAGGGGTTTGACCAGATAATCTAGGGCGCCCTGACGCAGACCCCATATCTTGTCCGTCTCCTGTCCCTTCGTGGTGCAGACGATGACGGGTATCCCCTTGGTCTCGTCGTCGCGGGTGAGGGTGCGGGTGGCCTGGTAGCCGTTGAGCCCCGGCATGACCACGTCCATAAGGATGAGGTCGGGTTTTTCGGTCTTGGCTTTGGCGATCCCTTCTTCGCCATTTTCGGCAATGCTGACCTGGTAGCCATTCTTGGTCAGAAGATCGACGATGAAAAATCGTTCCGTGGGCGAGTCGTCGACCACCAGAATTCGCTTGACCGGCATGCTGTGCTCCGTAAGTTGCTGAATGGTTCTCAGCCCGCCGCCGTCGCGAATTCGGCGACGGTCTGCAGTAGGCTGTCCTTGGTAAAGGGTTTGGTAAGGTACTGGTCCGACCCGACCATGCGGCCGCGGGCGCGGTCGAAAAGGCCGTCCTTGGACGACAACATGATGACCGGGGTTGCTTTGAAGCGAGCGTTCTTCTTGATGAGGGCGCAGGTCTGGTAGCCATCCAGCCGGGGCATCATGATGTCGCAAAAAATGACATCGGGTTGATGATCGGCGATCTTGGCCAGGGCGTCGAACCCGTCCTCCGCCAGCACCACCTGGCAGCCGGCCTGCACCAGAAAGATTTCGGCGCTGCGGCGAATGGTGTTGCTGTCGTCAATCACCATTACCTTTACGCCGCGCAGATTCACCGCGTCAGCCAAGTTTGTCCCCTGTGGGCGTCCGCCCTCTTTTTCGTGCCGTCATACTATCCAAGTCGGTGGCAAGCTACAAGGCGACCATCTCGAAATCGCTCTTCCGTGCGCCGCACTCGGGACACACCCAGTTCATGGGGATGTCGTCCCAGCGGGTGCCGGGGGGAATGCCTTCCTGGGGCATGCCGGCCGCCTCGTCATAGACGAAGCCGCAGGTCAGGCACATCCAGGTCCTGAGTTCGCTGTCGATGGTCATGGTCATCCCGGGTTTTCGGCTAAAATTGGCACAATCTTAAATAATCGGCGCCAGAAGCACCACGCCGGCAGCGCGCCCAGCGGGCGAATGCAATGAATCCCACGCCCCCCCTCGTTCTTGTTTTCGCCGCCAGCGATCCCAGCTCCGGGGCCGGCTTGCAGGCCGACATCCTGACCCTGGCCAGTCTGGGCTGCCACCCTCTCACCGCCGTGACGGCCGTCACGGTGCAGGATACCGCCGGGGTCGAAAGCGTTCATCCCGTCGAAGCCGACATCCTGGAGCGGCAGGCGCGCCGTGTGCTGGAGGATGTTCCGGTGGCCGCCTTCAAGATCGGCGTTCTGGGCAGTCTGGCCAATGTGGTGGCGGTGGCCGAGATCGTTTCCGATTATCCGGACGTGCCCCTCATCTTCGATCCCGTGCTGGCTTCGGGGCGGGGTGACGAACTGGCCGGAGAGGACATGATCGCCGCCCTGCGGGAACTGCTGCTGCCCCAGACCACTCTGCTGACTCCCAATGCGCCCGAAGCCCGCCGGCTGGCTGAAGAGGACGATGAGGGGGAGCCCGACGCCGCCGAATGCGCCCGCCGCCTTATCGCTTACGGCGCCCAGCATGTGCTCATAACGGGAACGCACGAAAATACGCTGCAGGTCGTCAATCGCCTGTACGGCGAGGGCGGTCTGCTGCGGCGCGACGTCTGGGAGCGCCTGCCGGGCAGCTACCACGGATCGGGGTGTACCCTGGCCTCGGCCATTGCCGCCTGCATCGCCTCCGGCGCCAGCCTGGAGGACGCCGTACGCGACGCCCAGGACTACACCTGGCGCACATTGGCCCACGCCTTCAGGCCCGGTATGGGCCAGTTCGTGCCCGATCGTCTGTTCTGGGCTCGGGAGGACGGCGCTGCGGTCGCCGAGGGGGA
>SSTB01000090.1 GCA_009469665.1 Azonexaceae bacterium
CCAGATGGCACTTGCAGGCCGTATTCGGTCTGGCTATCCGGCGCGTACCCCAAGGATCTTGATGGCCTATGCAAGCTGTTGTCGATCGACATGCGGATTGTTGACCTCGCATGGATCGGGATGAAGTTGCGCAAGCTTCTTAACTACAAGGAACCTCTCGGAAGCTTTATCGGGAGGACTCCCGGTTCAGGAGCGCAGGAGAAATACCCGTCGACGATTGCCTACATCGCGCGACTGCTGCTGTATCGCTACTACCAGCTCAATCTCTTGAATATGGACGGTTCGGTGAAAGCTTCCGGCCCCCAGATGAAGATGGTGAGTTGAGACGTGGCCTGGCGGCAATCATGCATCTCCCCCTCCCCAAGCGGGGAGGGTTTTCCAGAACGCTGAGGAATCAGTGTTGCGGAAAGCTGAATTGTTCCCCCTGGCTACGCCATGAGGACATGAAGGTAGCTGGCCTTCCCAAACAATCAGCATCAGATCGCAGCACGTAACACCGCTGCCTAAAAGAAGTTCTCAGCCCTGCGGGGGCCATCGTGTCCCCTCGGGTCATGGTGCCTTCGCTTTTCATTAGGAGATTCACCATGCTTAACAAAGTTCAACTGATCGGTTTCCTCGGAGCTGATCCGGATGTGCGTTTCACCCAGGAGCAGGAAGCGATCGCACGCGTGCGCATCGCCACCAGTGAGACCTGGAAAAAGGACGGCAAGCGCCAGGAGAGGACGGAGTGGCATAACGTCGTGTTCTTCGGCAAGCTGGCTGAAATCGTCGGCGATCACCTCAAGAAAGGATCCCTGGTGTACGTCGAAGGTCGTTTGCAGACGCGCTCTTGGGATAAAGAAGGCGAAACCCGCTATTCGACCGAGATCGTCGCGGAGAGCATGAAGATGCTACCCAATGGCAGCGGCAAGTCGAAAGACGATCCTGCCAGCGATGAGTCGCCTGCAAGAGGCAAAAGGCCGCCGGCCAAGCATGACGACGGTCCTTTCTAGCCTGCGTTAGTCGCGCGTACATCAGCAACACACAAAGTCCCTGCCGGGGAGAACATCCCGGCAGGGATTTCTCCATGCCGGTGGGAACTTCATCGGCCCGCGACGGGGCCTACCAAAGCGCCTCGTTTGGGGTGCTTTGGCAGGCCCGGTCCGGGTAACACATGGAGGCAATCATGGAAGTAGAGGAAGTGAAAATCGCGGCACAAGGCATGTGGGACTCGATTCTTCGGTCTCTGGCGCCTCAACTGAGAGACGCTCTCGAGCGTCCAGGGCATCACGTACCTTGTCCGGTTCATGGTGGCAAGGATGGATACCGGACGTTTCCGGACGTTGCCGAAACAGGTGGTGGCGTCTGCAATACATGCGGAGTACATGCAGATGGCTTTGCTACGCTGATGTGGGCATCCGGCATGAACTTCAAGGAAGCACTCGGCGAGGTTGTGGGCTACTTGCAGCTTGGGACAACCCGGCCGTTACCAGCACGGGTCGTGAAGCGCGAGAAGACGTCGGATGAAAGGGAAGACGAGAAACTTCGTCAGTCTCTGAATCGCGTCTGGAATGAATCCATCCAGATCTGCGAGCGTGATGCAGAGCCAGCCAGGCTGTATCTGGCGCGGCGCGGCATTGCACTCAGTCCGCCAGAAGCGCTTCGATTCCATCCTTCACTGCCGTACTACGAGGGGAAAGAGAGGTGTGGTGAGTATCCAGCCATGATTTCAATGGTGTCTGGTACTCAGGGAAACGCAGTGACTATCCACCGCATCTATCTGACCCAGGATGGCATCAAGGCACCTGTCAAGTCGCCAAAGAAGCTCATGGCATATCCCGGTGATCGACAGATCATAGGTGGTGCCATACGGTTGTCACCGGCAAGCGGGAAGTCATCCACCTTGCTGGTTGCCGAAGGCGTCGAAACATCCCTGGCTGTCATTGAGGGAACGAAGGGATCCAATTTCCCTGTCTGGAGCACAGTCAATGCGCTTCTGATGGAGAACTTGATTCCTCCCGACTGGGCAACCCGAGTCATCATCTTCGGCGACAAAGATCGTCCTACCGAGCAACACCCCAAGGGACATGGACAGGAAGCGGCAAAAAAGCTTGTCCAGCGTCTCTGGCAACGCGGTATCCAGGCATCGGCAATCATCCCGGCAGGAGAAATCTCGCCTGGCGAAAAGTCGCTGGACTGGCTCGACATCCTTAAAACCAAAGGCAGCGCAGGTTTTCCGGTCATGAATATGATCGAGCGTGCCATGCGGAATGCAGCGTAGGGAGTCGATATGTAGCAACATCCCCAGCGCTTCGGCGCTGGGCTTTCCCGAGAGCGCTGGACAGTGCTTTCAGGAAAGCTGAATTGTTCCCCCTGGCTACGCCATGAGGACATGAAGGTAGCTGGCCTTCCCAAACAAGCAGCATCAGATCGCAGCACGTAACACCGCTGCCTACATGTAGTTCTCAACCCTGCGGGGGCTCTCACGCCCCCGCAAGGGGCGTGGTGCCTCCGCATTATCTTAGGAGCGAAATATGCCTAACTGGTGCGAAAACCGCCTTTCGGTCTCAGGTCCGAAAGAAACTATCGCTAAGATCATCGTGGCGACCAAAGTAGATCAAGGTGAATTCGACTTCAACGGTATCGTCCCGATGCCGCCAGAGTTGAACATCACCGCTGGATCATCCACAAGCTGGGGTGAGGACATCCTTTACGGCGACTGGGCCAGGATGTTGGGCCTTCCAGTGTGGCGCGATCTTTTCCTTGAACTGACTGGCGGTCTACTGCCGGAAACGCGCGAGGAGATGGTTCGCCTTATCGAGTATGAGCATCGCCTCTACCAGCTTAGCAACCGGTTGTCGTGGTCGTTCAATCTTAATGAAGCGCGCCAGGCGAAAGCCAATCGGGAGAAATATGGGTTCAAGGATTGGTACAACTGGTCGGTTGCCAACTGGGGAACCAAGTGGAACGGCGGGCAAGTCGATGTCGAATCGATGGAATCCGAAAGCTTTACGATCTACTTCAGTACCGCCTGGAGCCCTCCGGTGCCTGTCATCGATTCATTGTGCGAACAGTACTCCGATATCGAGGTCGAACTGTCCTACGCCGAAACTGGCTGCTGGTTTGCCGGCAAGGTATATGGCAGCGATGGCGTGATAACAGATAGCCCTGTTGATGATGTGAAACAGTTTTGCATCGATGAGTTCGGTCACGAATTCGACGATGACGAAGCTGTAGAGGAGGTCGAAGCATGACTTCCTTGATGCTCACCAATGGAATGCTGGCTTCAATTGTTTCCGAAATACTCACCAACCCCTTCTCGGGGGAGGTCGAAGAGCAGGAAACATTTGAGCGGTTCTTAACCGATGTCGCCCGAATTGTTTGTGATTACTGCGGCGGCGAGGTGACCACTTCGGCTGGCTACATCCCGGAAGCAGACAGCATGGACTGGGCAACGAAATACCGACTGGAAATTCAGCTCAACGAGTCGTCTCCTCAGGGTGGCGGTTTGTGGGCGAAAGTCGCGGCATCAGTCACTGAAAAAACTGCGGTGCCCACTCGGACGCTGCTCAATGAGACCACCCAAGTGGTGGTATTTGCGAGCGAAGGGGTGACACGTTCCGTTGCTGTTCGGGATATTCCTGAAGGTGGAGTGCCGTGTGTCGTGGTGGACTACGACGACATGCGAGAGCATCCCCATCAAGATGTAAGCGACTTTGAGCGCGAACGGATTGGTTGTACGCGTGAGGAGTTCGATCTGGCAGCAAGCTACATTTGGTAGCTCATTAAGCATTTCTAAACCTACCCGCTCGGGAGCTCTACTCCCGGCAGGGATAGTGCCTCCGGCGGATCTTCTTCGGAGGTCTCTATGTCATCAAAAGACAAACCAGATTGGCAGAGTCTGCTCAAACAGGCACTGACAGTACCGGGCACGCTTTCAAAGGCGTACTCGGTGTTTCACAACTACTCGCTGGGCAATCAGCTTCTGGCTTCC
>SSTB01000091.1 GCA_009469665.1 Azonexaceae bacterium
CTGCCGCCCCTCCTGGCAGCCGGGGGCGACCTGTTGCTCCTGGTCAAACCCCAATTCGAGGTCGGCCCCGGCGGCCTCGGCAAAGGCGGCATCGTCCGTGACCCGGCGCTCTACGCCGAGGTCGAGGGCAAGCTGCGTCGCAGTGCCACGGACCTGGGCCTCACCGTCCGCGCCTGGATCGACAGCCCGATTCCGGGCGGCGACGGCAATCGCGAATTTTTCATCTGGCTGAATAAATGAAAACCGAAATCTCCATCGAATTCTTCCCGCCCAGAACTCCCGAAGGGGTAGAAAAGCTGCGCGTCGTTCGCGGCAAACTGGCCGAATTGAAGCCGGCCTTCTTTTCCGTCACTTTTGGCGCCGGCGGCTCGACCCGGGAGCGCACCTTCGCCGTAGTCAAGGAAATGGCCGCCGAGGGACTGGACGCGGCCCCCCACCTGTCCTGCATCGGCTCCACCCGGGACAATATCCGGGAAATCCTGGCCGACTATCGGGCCGCCGGCATCCGCCGCATTGTCGCCCTGCGCGGCGATTTGCCTTCCGGCATGGCCGAGACCGGCGAGTTCCGCTACGCCAACGAACTGGTGGAATTCATTCGCGCCGAGACCGGCGATCACTTCAGTCTGGAAGTTGCCGCCTACCCGGAATGGCACCCCCAGTCCCGTAATCCTCGGGAAGACCTGGCGAATTTCGCGCGCAAGGTGAAGGCAGGCGCCAATTCGGCCATCACCCAATACTTCTACAATGCCGACGCCTATTTTCACTTCGTGGACGAAGCCCGGTCCCTGGGCGTGGATGTTCCCATCGTTCCCGGCATCATGCCCATCGGTAGCTTCTCCAAACTTGCCCGCTTCTCGGACGCCTGCGGCGCCGAGATTCCCCGCTGGATGCGCCGAAAGTTCGAAAGCTTCGGCGACGACGCCGATTCCATCCGCGCCTTCGGTCTGGACGTTGTTAGCGACCTATGTGAGCGCTTGCTCACAGGAGGCGCACCCGGCCTGCATTTTTACTGTATGAACCAGTCCGAATTGACTAGGGAAATCTGCCGCCGGCTGACATAGAATAGCCCCATCCCTTCCCTCACTGCGGGGGCTGTACCCTTGTCCGACCCCACCCTTCCCGCTGCGCCCGGGGACCGGGCCTACGCCCCGGCGGGGTGGTTGCGCTTGTTGCCGGGCGCTTTTCTGATTGCCGGGTTGGCAACCACCGGGCTCGTATGGTGGAACGCCCGCAGTGATGGCGGCGCCGCGCTGCAAAGGGAATTCGAAGCCCAGGCCACCACGGTGACGCGGGAACTGGAAGGCCGCCTCAAGGACACCAGTGAGCTTCTGCGCGGCGTCGTCGGACTGTTCGCCGCCAATCCGGAGCTGGATCGCAGTGGCTTCAGGTCCTTCGCTGAGGCCCAGAACGGAGCCTTGCTCGCACCGGGACTCCAGGGCATCGGTTTTGCGGTGCCGCTTTCCTCGAGCGACGGGGTCCTCCCCGCCGAAGCTGCCCACCCATCGACCGCTTCCGCCGTCGCGGTGTATCCCCCCGGGCAGCGCCCTGCCTATGCGCCCATCACCCACCTGGCACCCCAAGGTTCGGCCAGCGCGTCCCTGCTCGGCTACGACCTGTTGGTCGAACCGGCTCTGCAGGAGAGCCTGACTCTGGCGCGGGAGCAGCGCCGCGCGGTACTGTCGTCCCCCATCGCGCTGCGCTTTCAGGCGGGCGGTGGCGACGAAGCGGGGTTCGTTCTCGTAGCACCGGCTTTCCGGGGCTCCGCCGAAGGCGACGCCAGCCGGACGCACTTCGTCGGCTGGGCCTTCGCCCGGCTTGCCGCCCGTCCACTGCTTGTCGACGCCCTCACGCGGGCCTACGGCGGCGCAGCGCCTGTCCTGCGCATGCGCGTTTTCGACGGCCGCGGCGCCGATGCCGAGCACCTGTTCTTCGACTCCCTCGACGCCGCGCCCGGCCACACACTCTCTCCCCTGCGCAGCACACGGTTGATCGAGCTTGCCGGCCAGGCCTGGACGGTGGAATTCGAGGCGCTGCCCAGCTTCGCTGCCGGGGTGCAGCATGGGCAGGGCTGGCGCCTCCTGGCGGCCGGCGTCCTGCTCAGCGTGGTGCTCGCCA
Organism: Azonexaceae bacterium; assembly: GCA_009469665.1. The sequence goes on from SSTB01000091.1 coordinate 2,116, forward strand.
TCCTGGCCCGCATCCTGGTGGGCAATCATCGGCGCGTCGCGGCGGCCCTGGCCCAAACGGCTCAGGCGAACCAGGATTTGCAGGAGAGTCGGCGGCGGTTCCGCATCCTGGCCAATTCGGTTCCCGTCCTGATCTGGGTTTCGGATGCCTCGGGAACACGCAACTGGTTTGGCCAGCAGTGGGTCGACTTCACCGGCTGCGACCCCAACGCCAACGGGCCGTACACCTGGTCCGATTTCATCCACCCGGAGGACCGCGAGGCCATACTCGCCCGCATTGCCGAGGCCTCGGCCAGCGGAGAAAGCTTCAGCCTCGAATACCGCCTGGCCAATATAGACGGCAGCTTTCACTGGGTGATGGATTCGGCGACACCCCGCTTCAGCGACCGGGGGGAGCTTGCCGGCTACATCGGTTCCTGCGTTGACATCCATGACCGCAAGTTGGCCGAGGCGGGACTGCACGAGCGCGAGGCGCTGCTGCGCTCCATTTACGACGCCTCCAGCGCTGCCATCTTCCTCGTCGATCTGGCCGGGCGCATCACCCACGCCAACCATCGCATGAGCGAGCTGTTCGGCCGTCCCATGGACGATCTGATCGGCAGCGACTACATCAGTCTCATCGCCCCGCCCGAGCGGGAAAGCGCCAGCCGCCGCCTGAGCACCCTATTGGGACGGGAGATGCCCTCGGTCAATCTGGAGCGGGTCTACTACCGGCAGGACAAGAGCCTCTTCTGGGGCCTGCTGACCGGCCGCCCCCTGCGCAACGGCAAGGGAGAAGTCAGCGGCCTGGTGGGCGTCATCGCCGACGTCACCGCGCGCAAGGAAGCCGAGGCCGGCATGGCCCTGGCAGCCCGCGTCTTCGAGGCCTGCCACGAAGGCATCTTCATCGCCGATGCCCAGCGCCGCATCATTTCAGTCAACCCGGCGTTCAGCGCTATCTCCGGTTACAGCGCCGAAGAATCTTTGGGCAGGGAAATCGGCTTCCTCGCCTCCAAGCGGCACCCCGAGGCCTTCTTCGAGGCCATGATCCAGACCCTCGACACTATGGACCATTGGGAAGGCGAAGTGTGGAACCGCCACCACGAAGGAGCCATCTACCCCGCCTGGCTGGCCATCACCCGCATCGCCGGCAGCGACGGCCAGACTTCCAATTTCGTCGCCATCTTCACCGACATTTCCGAACGCAAGAAGTCCGAGGCCAAAATGCACCACTTGGCCCACTACGACTACCTGACCGACCTGCCCAACCGCGCGCTGCTCATCGAGCGCCTCGCCCTCATCCACTCCACGGCGCGCCGCTACGGCAAGGGATTCGCGGTCCTCTTTGCCGACCTCGATCTTTTCAAGCGGGTCAATGACGACTACGGCCACAACGTCGGCGACGCCCTGTTGATCGAAGTCGCTCACCGTCTGAAGGCCATCACCCGGGATTCCGACACCGTCTCCCGTCAGGGCGGCGACGAATTCGTCATCCTGGTCCCCGAACTGAACGAACCCGTCAAGCTCCTGGAACTGGCCGAAAAGCTGCGCAACGTCATTTCCAGTCCCTATGAGATCCAGGGCCACCGGCTCACGGTTGCGGTAAGCCTGGGGATCGCCATCTACCCGCGGGACGGCGAGACGGTGGACGACATCATGCGCGCCGCCGATTCCGCCATGTACCGCGCCAAGAACGCCGGCCACAACAAGATTCGCTTCGCCAACGGGGATCACAACGGACAACCCGGCGTCAGCGAACCCGAACCCATCCGCCCCCTCTACGTGGTCTCCCGCGGGCGACAGTAGCGGCACCCATCGGCTGTTGGGAGCAGAAATGAAACCGCCCATGCGCGAGGGCTTGGGCGTTGAATTTCGGCGGTGGATCGCGGAACCGAGCCCGAGCCCCATTTCTGGACCATAGCGCCTGATTTGCCCCATTTGGCTGTATCAAGCACCGACTAGCAGGAGGATAGCCGCGAGTTTCATGACGCCGAACGTCTGAATTCACCGGCCTGCGCGGCCTCTTGCGCAGGTCCGGTGGAATGATGGGTTGGGCGTCGGCTACTTATAAAACTCACTTCGTTTTACCTTGGATTCACGTGGACTTGAGCCGCCAGCTTGTAAGGTGACACCA
>SSTB01000008.1 GCA_009469665.1 Azonexaceae bacterium
AAGAAGCTTGCGCAACTTCATCCCGATCCATGCGAGGTCAACAATCCGCATGTCGATCGACAACAGCTTGCATAGGCCATCAAGATCCTTGGGGTACGCGCCGGATAGCCAGACCGAATACGGCCTGCAAGTGCCATCTGGAAGTTCCAGTTCCTTGATGAACATCGCGAAGTCTTCGCCGGTTGATAGATTCTTGATATCGAAGGTTTTGGAGAGCGTCCCTTCGGTTCCCGTTTTAGGTTCCTTGCGGAACACCATCGCGCTCACCAAAGAGTTGTCTCCCTCGCCATCGATCCAACCGATTTTCTTGACGTGATACTGGACGACACGTGCAAACGCGCTGACCACACCTGGGATGCGAACCTTGTTGCCATCGGGGGGCAGTTCGACTTCGCAGGGGTAGCCATCGCACAAAGCCAGCGATTCCAGCTTGAGAGACAACCAGGCTCGATCGTAAGTGCGCATGTCTGCCGATAGCGTCTTGGCAATGGCCCCAAGACCGCGCGGAGCCTCTGCACCATTAATCCACACTTCGAAAGGATGAATCTCGCCATTGACGTAATGCCCGATCATCACGGCAAAATCCCCTTGCGGAGTTTCCACCATGTACGAGTAAGCCGGATTGCCATCCAGCATCTGCGGCCGACTCAGCCACCGCAAGCTGCTCATCACGGTATTTGGCATAGCGTCGAGTCGGAAACGACGATCCGGATCGGATTGATCCAGTCCCCGTATTGGATGACCCGAGGTGGACGAGTTCACTGTATGTAGATTGCTTTTCATGGCCACCCCATTCAATGAATAGTTTCACCAACACGACGATCAGCCATCACCTCTGCATCATGAAGGTTATGTGTTACGCCGAAGAAGTGGGACATGCACATGCGCCACCAATAGGACTTGGCCGCTTCACGCGTCATGTTTTGCTGAACGATGAGTGCAGGCCGGTTGAGTGCCTGGCAAACAATTGCATACTGGCCGGCGCTTTCAACGAGATTCACCTTGTGGAGTGAATTCAATACAGGAATTGCATCGATGATTTTCATGTAGATCTCCTTTGCGATTTGAAGCAAAACCCCAAACAGGGCCTGCCGTAACGCCCAGTGGGCTAGACGCTATGGCAAGCCCTGGGTGGGGCGTTGGGAAAACCCAGCGCAAAGGAGATTCCCTGTCGGGAAGAGTCTCCCCGGCAGGGTTATTGGGCACCGACCGTTTCCAGCAGGTGATCTTGAATGCTGCTTGATTTGAGTCGCCAGCTACGACTATCAGCCTTCCGGATAACCGGGAGGAAGAATCTGGGTTTGCCGAGGGGCACTCATGGAGCACCCCTGGGAAAACCCACGCGCCGAAGCGCGTAGGGTTCGTTGTTGAATCAGAACAGGCCGTCCTGGCTCTTGCACTTGCGGTATTCGCGCATCAGTGCCTCCAGTTCGGTACCGTCAAGCTCACCTTCGGCGCGGATGTAGATCTCATCCAGCGCTGCAATGGTCTTTGCGGCGGCCATCTGATCGAAGATCACCTTCAGCTTCGGGTTGGGCGCATCCTCGGCCTTGGCGGTATCCGCTTTGGCAGCGGGCGTGATCTTGGCTTTGGCAGGCTCAGCCGGCTTTTCGGCAACCTTGGCTTGGGTGGCTTTCGCTCCATCGGGTTCGGCAATTTCGCCCGTTTCCTCATCGACCACCGGGGCGTAATTGCCCTCGATGACATCGTTCAGATTCAGGTTTTGTTCCTTACCCTGCTCGGATGCTGCATCGAGTGCAAGCGCAGCCGCCAGTTCGGGAGATTTCGGCAGGAACTTGCAGAGCCGACGAATCGCCGTCTTGAGTCCCATCGCCGTAAAGTCCGAGTCCCAGACGGACTCTTTCTTGTAGCGCTTGGCTGCCTGATAGCCCCGCGAGTTATCGCGGATCTTCTCGACTTCCTTGCGCCCCATCGCCACGAACGTCCTGCTACCGTCCTTGAACACAGCGACAGCATAAAAGCCTGCCACGTCGCCGCGCTCTTCATCGGATGCTGGGAAACCGCCAAACCCTGTCATCGGTTCGTGCTCCAGACTGCGCTCCATGCCGAGTTTCAAGGTGAACTGGTCATTCACACGAACCTCATGGGCATAGATGTCCTGAACCAATCCCGATTGACGCGCCAGCTTCATGAGTCCGGTGTAACCGGGAATCAGCTGACACTGGTTACCGAATGGCACCAGGTGCGCCTCTCCCATCAGCCCGACCTCCAGACCCATCTGCGAGGACTGTATGACCGCCGCAAAAACACTGCGGGGGTCGCACTCGCCAAGCTTCGGCGTCATACGGAACGCCGTCAGCGCAATCCGCGCCATGCGATCCGGGTTGATGTGCTTGGGCAGGGCTCGGGCGATTTCCCCCTTGAACTGCTCCAGCATGGCCGGGAAGTTCTTGGGCTGCTCGTTTGCGTCTGCGGCAGCGTTGCGATTGATGTTCTTGAGTGCTTGCAATGACATGGTGGATCTCCTTCATGAAAGTAAAAGGCGAGCACCATGTCCCTGGCGGGAGCATGGCGGCCCGCCGAGGGTTGAGAACTTCTGATTATTACGGTGCCCAGTACGGGCTGCCGTTGTTTCTGTTGCACATAACATCCGCCGTCTCGATTTCCGAAATGACATAGTTACGCTTGACGCAGGCCATGAGCAGCCGACGACTTTGCTTCAATTCGCGGCGACAACGAGCGACTTCGGCTTCTGCCTGTCTAAGGGCTTCGGCCTTCCGTCTTGTCTTGGCTGCCAGATCAAGGATTGGCTGGCCAACCTCATGGAGGTAGTCCGCAAGCGCCTCAACCGGATTGGACAACATGCTAGTCATCCAGATTGAAGTTAGCTGCCCAGCGCGGCAGATCGATCTCTTCGATCACACCGCTCGGTTGGTAAGCCGGCCATTGGTTGTTTTCTCGACACCACTTCAGCAGCTGAAGTGCGCCGCGATACTTCGCACGGCCGACCTCGATCATTTCGTCACTTGCCTTGTAGACCGCCGTTGCAAACGGGGCATCCTTCTCGACAGCAATGAAATGGAACGGAAGCGTACGGCCCGTCAGGGCTTTTATCCCGTCCTGGTAATAGGCTGCCTGCAGGTCGTAGCCCATCGTTGCAATAACTCGGGCAAAACCTTCTGCCGAGGCATCGCAGCAAGACTTCACATCCACGATGCCGGTGGTCATTTCGCCTGCCATAACCAGCCAGTCAGGGCGACATTTGCACGGGATCCCGGTTTCTGAATCCATCCAGAAGCCTGACATTTCCGCCAGCCCTGTGGAGAGCAAACGCGCCGCACCCGTATGCCGGGAGATGCTGGCTTGAATCGACTGAATGGCCAACATTGCTGTCGGTTGCAGAATCTGCTTGCCGCCGTACAGTCTGGCGATCGCATCTTCACGGAACACGAAACGGGAATCGACATCGGCTACCTTGATGGCATCCTTGATCTCATCCTTCTTCATCTTCCCAACCTTGATGCCCAGCGCTTCAGCCGCAGACTTGTAATCATCCAGGGATTGCAATGTGCCTTCCAGCCTGGATTCATCGAAGACTGAATACACCGAGGAGAACTCAGTTGGTTCCAGAACCGCCATATGCAGCGCGGTCCCGAAAGCCATGGCCGGCGTTGGCTCAGGCGGATTGGCTACGTACTCCTGATAATGCGCAGGTGAACGCATCAGCTTCACCAGACCTGAGTGTCCAACAGCCTCCTTGTTGCCGTGATATTGCTCGGCAGACATCGACAACAGACCTACGTTTTCCATCTTCATGGTGGTACCTCCAAGGTAATGGGGCACCACTCCCCCAGCAGGGGCGCGATGCCCCGGTTAGGGAACTGAATTGGCCATCTCTGACCACTTTGGATGCTGCTTATTTCGAGCGGCCAGCTACCGCCATGAAGCTCCAGAATAACCAGAGCAACAATTTCAACTTTCCTGAATGCACTCTCGAATGCATTCAGGAAAGTCCAGCGTCGTGACGCCGGACTCTGACATGCTCATTAAACTGGCGCGAGATTGCACAAAGCGTCTCGGAGTTTCCAAAGAACTTTGTGATCGCACGCCCATTGGATCAATTGATCCATGGTGTCCGCATCGATCGAGCTACATGCGTTACGGTCACCTTGGACCACCTTTTCAAAAAGATGCGACAGGCTCATGGCATCCGTTCCCTGGTTCTCACCGTAACCCGAACGCCTTGACGATCGGACGACTGATGATGAATCCTGAAATGACGCACATGGTGAAGATCGCAAATATCATGGCTAGGCTCCTAGTCGGGTTGATTGAAAACCCCACAGGAATTGCCAGGCTTGATTCGCGCCCGTAGCAACCCCGCAGGCCTAATGGCTCTCTCTCGAAAGCGATTAGGCCTGCGGGGATTCCCACAGGCGATTAATGCTGCTGCCGGTTAGATGCCCAGCACCCGGACAACGGGACGGCTGATGATCCAACCAGTGATACAGCAAGCGATGATGACGAGCGACATGATGCCTCCAGATAGAAAATGCGGAGGCACCACGCCCCTTGCGGGGGCGTGATAGCCCCCGCGGGGTTGAAAAACTGTTTAAGCCACAAACTCGAAGGCAGGAGACTCGGGCGTAACGTCCGTGACGGCTTTGCCGTCGGACTTTGCCTTACTCCTGCGCTTGCGGGTTTTTGTAGGTTTTGCGCTTGCCGGCTCCAGCACGGGCATGGGAATGCCGCGCCGGATGAACGCCGGAACTTCGTACTTCGACCAATCTTCAACTTCGTCGTTGGGCACGGCCATCCCCGTGGTGTCCAGCTTCCGTACTGCGCTG
>SSTB01000092.1 GCA_009469665.1 Azonexaceae bacterium
CTTTCGTCAGACCGACAAGCTTTTACGTTCTCTTCTGGTTTCCAGCCACTCGTACATGAGTGGTAACAGCAGCAAGGTCAGCACGGTAGATGTGAACAATCCACCGACGACGACCGTCGCCAACGGCCTCTGCGTCTCCGCCCCGACGCCCTGCGAGAGCAACATCGGGATCAGGCCGAGGATCGCCACCGAGGCCGTCATCAGCACCGGCCGCAGCCGCAGCGCTGCGCCTTCACGCACCGCCTCGCGGATGCTGAACCCCTGTCGTCGCCGATCGTTGAGGAAGGACACCAACACGATGCCGTTGAGCATCGCCACGCCGAACACGGCGATGAAGCCGATCGCCGACGGCACCGACACGTACTGCCCGGTAATCGCCAGGCCGAAGACGCCGCCGATTACGGCAAAGGGCACGTTGGCGATGATCAGCGTGGCGTGGGCCAGCGAGTTGAATGCGGTGTAGAGCAGGATGAAGATCAGGCCGATGGTCAGCGGCACGATCACGGCGAGCCGGGCCATGGCCCGTTGCTGGTTCTCGAAGGCGCCGCCCCACTCGATCCAGTAGCCTTCGGGCAGCTTCACCTGACTGCGGATCTTGGCGTCGGCCTCCTTGACGAAACCATCCACGTCGCGGCCTTTCACGTCCAGTTGCAGCACCGCATAGCGCTGCAACTGCTCGCGGCGCACGAAGGAATATCCCTCGTCGGTTTCCACCGTGGCGACCCGCGACAGCGGCACCAGCGCACCGGACTGGGTGCGGATCGGAATGTCGCTGATCGCCTGCGGACTGTCGCGGAAGGCCGCGTCGAGCCGCACCTGGAGGTCGAAGCGCTTGACGCCGTCGATGACCGTGCTGACGGTCTTGCCGCCGATGCCAGCCTGGACCACTTCGAGGATCTCGTCGGCGTTGATACCGTAGCGCGCCGCCTCGTCGCGGTTGACCCTGACCACCAGTTGCGGCTTGCCCTTGTTGGCTTCCAGCGCGAGATCGGCGACGCCGGGCACCTTGTCGAGCACGGCCTTCGCCTCGCTAGCCAGGCGGTCAAGCGTGGTCAGATCCTCGCCGTAGATTTTCAGGGCCAGGGTGGCGCGCACGCCGGATATGAGTTCCTCGATGCGCATCTGGATCGGCTGGGTGGCGTTCAAGACCACCGTCGGGATGGCCTTTTCCATGAACTCCTGCATCTCGCCTGAGAGCTCGGGCATGCTGACCCGCTTCGGCCACTCGTTCTGCGGCTTGACCTCGATCAGAATCTCCATGTAATTGACATCGGCGGTCTCGCCCTTTTCGGCGCGGCCGATCATGGTGAGCGTCGAGTTGACCTGCGGGAAATTCTGCTTCAGAAGCGCATCGAATCGCTTCGATACCGCGATGCTTTCCTCCAGCGAGGTCGAGGGAATGCCGGTCACGCGAAACATGATCGAGCCTTCCTGCAGGTTGGGCATGAACTCCTTGCCGAGGAACGGGAACGTGGCCAGTGCCGCGACCAGCAGCGCTACCGCCGCGCCGAGTACCTTCTTCTTGTTCTCCAGCGCCCGGTCGAGCAAGGGCAGATAGAGCTGCTTGGCCCAGCGCACGAGAAAGGTGTCCTTCTCTTCCTTAGGCTTCAGGATCAGCGCCGAGAGCACGGGCACCAGCGTCAGCGTCAGGACCAGCGAGCCGACCATGGCGAAGGCGATGGTCAGCGCCATCGGCTTGAACATCTTGCCCTCCAGCCCGGTCAGCGAAAACAGCGGCAGGAACACCACGATGATGATGAGGATGGCGAAGGCGATCGGGTTGATCACCTCGCGCGCCGCTTCTAGAATGACGTGGGTCCGATTCACCGTCTTCCCCGCCTGGTGCGACAGCAGGCGGAAGCCGTTCTCCACCATCACCACCGCGCCATCGACCATCATGCCGATGCCGATGGCAAGACCGGCCAGCGACATCAGGTTGGCCGACATGCCGACTTTTTGCATGAGGATGAAGGCGATGAGCATCGCCAGAGGCAAGGTGACGACGACGACGATTGCCGAACGGATTTCACCGAGAAACAGAAAGAGGACGATGGCGACCAGGATCGAGCCTTC
>SSTB01000093.1 GCA_009469665.1 Azonexaceae bacterium
GGTTTCGGCCCAGAAAAAAGCCCACGCTTGTCGGGCATGGGCTTCTTTTGCTGCAACCCCGATCACTGGGTTCGGGGTATTTCGGCTAAACGCCGTTCAGGTCGTAACACGGATTTTTCAAAGGATTTCCTTCTCCAATGCCGTCTGGACTCCCCCATGAAGTGCGGCCTACCACCAGGGGCGCTCGCCTTGCCGCGGGGCGAACACGATCTAAGGCTAGCAGGAGCCGTGAAAAAATCCAGGGAGTCGGAAAGGAATTTTGGGTATAACCAAAGGCGCAAGTTGAACCCCTAGACGGGCTACCTTTGCGCGATAATAGTCACTCCCGCCCCCCCCTCTGTTCGTAACCCGGGCAGACTCAGTTCAGTTTTCGGTAGGTCCCATGGAATCCAGCATCGCTCCCGGAACCCGCAAGCTCGTTAACGGGCAGACTCGCGTCTATTACGAGGGGTATTGGATGAAGACTTATCCGGTCCCCGAGAATACTCTGGCCCACAAAAAGCGACTCATCGAGGCACTGACCCGGCGACTGTTCAACCATACCGAGCATGGGCTCAACATTCCCGGGAGCCGGCTCAATGAGGCCCGGTTGGCCTACGAGTCCGAGGCCGATCCCGCCAAGCGACGGGTCAAGGGGGCGATGTACGCGGGTGCCATGTTCAATCGCGCCACCGATATATTCCGCAATCTGGTCGAATTGCAGGAAGCGGGGGTCGAAATCCTGCCGAGCTACGAGTTGATGCGGGAGTGCGGACGCTGCCTGCAGGAGGCTTATACCCTGTGCCGTCTGGTCTTGCACCGAAGTGGCGAGGAAAGTATCGATGAACTCTGGGGCGAGCCCTTCCGGGCCTTCAGCATTCCCCTTGAAGAGTTTTACGAAAGCCGCTATATCAAAATCGGCCAGGCCAAGCGCGACATCGACCGGATAGCCGACGTGATGGTGAACACCTTTGCGCGGCTGCGGATGTTTCCCGACATTGGCCCGATCATCCGGGAGTTTGCGTTGGCGGCCAAAATCAAGTGTGAAACCCTGCGCACCGACCCGGATATCTTTGATGCCTGGGCCAACTTTGCCGCTGCGGCCGAGCGTCTCGTCGGGTCCAAGCCCGAGATGACGGCAACTCCTGGCGATCCCGAACTCCGCATGGCAGATTGCGCCCACAAGCTGATCTGGAATGGCCGCGACCTCATTTTCCACATCACCCGAGCCCGTGTCCCCATGCCCAAGTCGACCCGGGACTTCATGAGCCGCTGCAATCAGTTTGCCGCCACGGGGTCTACTTTGGACGAGTGGATTCCCCTCCCCGCCTGATCGGATCCGCGCTTCAGTAGTTCTCGTTTCCCCAGGGTTCCCCAGCGGGTTTGGTTTCGTGCTGCGCGGCGGCGACCTGTGCTTGGTACGCACGGACATAGGGGACGTAATCCTGGTCGACAACCCGGATGTGGCGAAAAAACCAGACGTTGATGAGAAACCGGACTTCTTCGGCAATGGCGTCCAGGGAGAGAGTCCTGGCGTTTTCCAGCAGATTCAGAAGCATGCGCCGGAATTCGGCGTGGCTTTGCCGGTGCTCCGCAAGCTTTGGATAGCCACAGGCGGCCATCAATTCCTCTTCTTCCCGCAGGTGGCTCTTGATGTAGTCCATCAGGGTGGCGAGGGTTTTCATGACCCGTATTTGATCGCCATCCCCTTCGAAACTTGCCGCAAGCGCAAAGAGGCGGCGATGCTGATCGTCGATCAGGGGCAGACCAACCTCGAGGCTGGCAGACCATTCGGTATATTCGACGTAGCGCTTGTCCATGGCCCGCTCTGCTATTTCACTTCCAGAGTGACCGACTTGCCCGATCTACCGCCTGCCTTGCGCAGCGCGCCGGCGATGTCGGTGTGGTTGTAACGTAGGGCGATATCGACAGCTGAATCCCCGTTCTCGTTGGTTCGGTTGGGATTTGCGCCGGCACGCAGAAGGGCGTCGACCACCTCTGCAAAGCCCCCCCGGGCTGCCGCCATGAGGGCAGTCGTACCGTTGTCGCTGGCCGCATTGACGTCGGCCCGGGCCTTGAGCAGGGAGTGGATGACCGGAAGATGTCCGTTGAAGGCAGCGTAGATCAAGGGGGTCCAGTCCGGGGTGTTGACGTGGGCTCCTGCGGCGATCAATTTTTCCGCGATGGCGACATCGCCCCGAAGCGCAGCCAGCCGCAGGGGAGAATCGCCGGCGCTGTTGCGTATATTCACCTTGGGACGCTGGGCCAGCAGGGTATCGACGAGGCGGGCGTGGCCGTCGCGGACCGCGAGCATGAGTAGGCTATTGCCTTCGGGGTCGGTCGTATCGACGTCGGCCCCGCGTTTGATCAGCGCCTCAACGGCACCGGCATCGCCGCTCTTGGCGGCGGCGATGAGGTCGTCGTAGGTACCGGCCGGAGCGGTGCTGCTCAGGCCGACCAGGAGCATGGCGGCGATATAGGTCTTGATACGCATGGCTTCAGGGCTGGGCGGCGAAAAAGAGTCGGTAGAAATTAGCACTGGTCGCTTCGGCGATGCGGGATAGGGAGGTTCCCCTCAACTGCGCGATTTCCTCGGCGACATGACGAACATAGGCAGGCTGGTTGGGTTTTCCGCGGTAGGGCACCGGTGCAAGGTACGGCGAGTCGGTTTCGACCAGTATCCGGTCCAAAGGTGCCCGGCGCGCCACTTCCTTGACCGCAACGGCGTTCTTGAAGGTGACGATGCCGGAGAACGAGAGATACATGCCCAGTTCCAGGGCTTCCTCAGCTACGGCCCAGTCTTCGGAAAAGCAGTGCATGACGCCCCCCGCTACGGCGGCGCCCTCCTCCCGCAGGATCGAAAGGGTATCTTCCGCCGATTCACGCATGTGGATCACGAGGGGCTTGCCGCACTCGCGTGCCGCGCGGATATGGCAGCGGAAACGATCCCGTTGCCACTCCGGCCTGTCCTTCTGCCAGTAGTAATCCAGACCGGTTTCGCCGATGGCGATGACCTTGGGGTGTGCGGCCAGCCGAACCAGTTCGGCTACGGAAGGCTCGTGCACGTCGGTGTATTCAGGGTGGACGCCCACCGTGGCCCAGAGCGCAGGGCTGGATTCGGCTACCTCCAGGACACCGGGTAAATCCTCGAGATTGACCCCGATGCATGCTGCAGACTGGACATCGGCGGCGGCCATGGCCGCGAGCACCTCGGGCAGACGCTCGCGCAAGCCGGGGAAATCGAGATGGCAGTGGGAATCGACCAGCACCGGGCGGATCAGAGAGTGTGGGTCGGGCGGGAAGACTGCATGACCCCGCCCAGGAGACCTTCGATCTTGCGTCGCGCTTCGACGCCGCTCTCGTCGCTGTTGAAATGAACGCCGATTCCCTGGGCACGGCCATTTTGTGCCCCCGCAGGGGTCACCCAGACGACGGTACCGGCGATAGGTAGCTTGGCTGGGTCGTCCATGAGGGAGAGGAGCATGAACACTTCGTCGCCCAGGTTGTAATTGCGGGTCGTGGGAATGAAGATGCCGCCGTTGCGCAAATGCGGCATGAAGGCGGCGTAGAGGGCCGACTTGGAGTTGATATTGAGCGACAGAACGCTCGGGCGCTGCGGAATCGGCTTGGCTTCGCTCATCGTCTTGAGGGGTTGGCGAAAAGACCGTGGTATTCGAGGAACAGGTTTTCGAGAAAGAGGCGACTGTTCAGGGGCTGCTCCACTTGGCGCCGGGTCTCGACCAGACGCCTATGGAAGCCGACCAGCCCGCGAAGCGAGAGCCGCTCGACCATGGACGCCATTGTAGCCTGATGCAGGACGAAATATCTCGCCGGCAAGCCACTGGTGGCCAGCGTGAGGTCAACGACCCACTTCTGGGCATATTCGACCACTTCGCGCAGGCCGGGGCTGCCCTTACCTTCCTTCAATAGGCGATCCAGGTCGGCAGCGGCCCCCAGGGGGTCGCCATCGGGGGCCGCCAGACGGTCTGCCAGCACGCCGATCCAGTCCCCCTGCCCCTTTGCGGCGAGTTCCTGGGCAAGGAAGGGCGCCCCGCCTGCCAGGGCAAGCCAGCGCCCGGGATCGGAAACTCCGGATTTTTCCAGAGCGATCAGGGCGGCGCCTGGATCTGGGCGCGGCACGTTTTCCGTCTGGCAACGGCTGCGAATGGTGGGCAGAAGGCGTGTGGGTTCGTGGCTGACCAGCAGGAAGAGTATTCCTGCACCCGGTTCCTCAAGGGATTTCAGGAGAGCGTTGGCAGTATTGCGGTTCATCGCCTCGGCGGGGTGGACAATGACGATGCGAGCCCCCGCCCGGTGAGCCCCGACGGCGAGGAATTCCTCCAGGGCCCGGACTTGATCGATGGTGATCTGTTGGCTCGGTTTCTTTTTCTCCGCCTTGCCTTCGCTCTCGTCATCGCCAGGCGCCAGGGCCTCCGGCTGCAACAGGCGGAAATCCGGGTGATTGCCCTGGACCATCCAGCCGCAAGCCAGACATCGACCACAGGCCAGGCCGTCCTGCTGGGGGTTCTCGCACAGCAGGCTGGCGGCGAAGGACTGGGCGAGCGCCAATTTTCCAAGGCCCCGGGGCCCGGCCAGAAGCAGGGCGTGGGGCAAGCGATCGCGCCGGGACTGGAGGTGGCACCAGGTAGGATAAAGAATATCAATTGCTTTCATAAACATATTGATACGACTATATCCTCAAGTAGTTTCATGATTTCGTCCCGGGGGCGGTTGGCGTCAATCACGCGCATCCGCCCCGGGTGTACAGCGGCCCGGTCGAGGTAGGCTTGCCGCACCCGGCGGTGGAAATCCGCCTTCTCCTGTTCGAAGCGGTCGAGGCTGCGACTGGTCAGGGCGATGCGCTCCCGCGCCACCTCCAGCGGAAGGTCGAAAAGAAGGGTGAGATCGGGCTGCAATGTGCCGTGTACCCAGTTTTCCAGGATCTGGATGCGGGCCCGGTCGAGGCCGCGGCCGCCTCCCTGGTAGGCGTGGGTCGCGTCGGTGAAACGATCGCAGACCACCCACTCCCCCGCTGCCAGCGCTGGTTCGATGACCTGGGCCAGATGCTCCCGTCGCGCGGCGAACATCAGCAGGGTCTCGGTTTCTAGATGCATGGCCTGTCCGAGCAGCAGTTCCCGCAGGCGTTCTCCGAGAGGCGTTCCCCCCGGTTCCCGGGTGACGCGGACCGTCTTGCCTGTCTCACGCAGCCGCTCGGCCAGCCACTCCACGTGGCTGCTCTTGCCGGCGCCGTCGATGCCCTCGAAGGTGATGAATTTTCCTTTCACTTGCCTCCCCGCTGGTAGCGATTGACGGCCCGGTTGTGCTCCTCCAGGGTTCTGGAAAACTGACTGCTGCCGTCGCCGCGGGCCACGAAATAGAGGGCATCGCTGGCCGCCGGATGCAGGGCGGCCTGGAGCGAGGCCAGGCTGGGCATGGCGATGGGAGTAGGCGGCAGTCCGGGCCTGACATAGGTGTTATAGGGGCTGTCGGCAAGAAGGTCCTTCTTGCGCAGATTGCCGTCGAAGCGATCTCCGAGGCCGTAGATGACGGTAGGATCGGTCTGCAGCAGCATGCCGGAACGCAGGCGGTTAACGAATACCGCGGCGATGAGCGGTCTTTCGGCGAGGCGTCCGGTTTCCTTCTCCACGATGGATGCGAGGATGAGGGCCTCGTAGGGCGATTTGAGCGGCAGGCCGGGAGCCCGCTGCTCCCATTCGGCAGCCAGGCGGCGATGCATGGCGCGGTAAGCTCGGGCCAAGAGGTCCAGGTCCGAGGACTGCTTGTCGAAGAGGTAGGTATCCGCAAGAAATAGACCCTCGCCACGGCGCGCGTCTATGCCCAGGCGGGACAGCAGCTCGGCTTCGCTCAGCCCCTGGGATTCCTGGGAGAGATCCGGGTGGGCAGCGAGTTTCTCCCGCCACTGGCGCAGGGTGAGGCCTTCGACTAGGGTGAGCTCGCCCTGGGTGAACTGGCCCCGGGTTAGTTTGGCGAGAATTTCCCAGGGGGTAGCGCCGCGCTGGATGGAATAACTCCCGGCCTTGATCGTCGTTTCTGCCCGCATGACCTTGGCCAGAAGCACCATCAGATTCGGGTTGATCCTTACGCCGGCATCGTTGATGAGGCTCAGCGCACTGCGCAGACCCGTCCCGGCTGGAATACGGAAGTCCACGGCCGGATCGGCGGTAGCGACGGGGTGAGTCGCCCAGCGATAGAGGCCCCCGGCGATCACCGCCAATCCGATGATGGCAAGCACGAGGAGGAATTGAAGGTGGCGCAAAAGGGTGCCTCTGGGGCCGAGTCGGCGGCGACGGGCGATATAATAGCCCATCCCCTCCACCCCACCGCGAGCCCCCGAACTACCATGAATTCCTTCTGGCGCCCCATTCTGGAAACCGCCGGTGCCGTCTGCGGCCCGGACTCTAACGAGATTGACCACTTTGGCGACGCTGCCGCGGAAAGTGCCGCCGCCCGGGATGCAACGGTTGTTGTTCCCCTGCTGCATCTTGGCGTCATCGGCATCAAGGGCGACGACGCCAAGTCCTTCCTCCACAACCAGTTGACCAGCGACATCAACCATCTAGGCGAGGCAGGGGCCCAGCATTCCGCCTGGTGCACCGCCAAGGGCCGCATGCTGGCAAGCTTTCTCGTCTGGCGGCAGGGCGAGGGCTACCGTCTGGCCCTGGCCGCCGAACTGGTAAGCGATCTGGCTAAGCGCTTCCGCATGTACATTCTGCGGGCCAAGGCTACCGTGACCGACCTCTCGGGGACGCTGCTCTTGATCGGGCTAAGCGGCCCCAGGGCCGCAGAAGCTCTTAGCGCGGCCGGATTGCCCAAGCCGGATGGGGTTCTCGAGGTGGGCGTCGAAGGCGATACGAGGGTTATGCGCCTGGACGCGGATCGCTTAGTGGTGGCTGTTCCCGAGCATCAGGCAGCGGCGGCGTGGGCTGCCCTCACTGCTATCGCCCGGCCGGCCGGAACCGGCGCGTGGCGTTGGCTCGACGTCCGTGCCGGCCTGCCCCTGGTCACCGGGGCGACCCGGGAGGAATTCGTGCCCCAGATGGCCGATTTCGAAAAGATCGGCGGGGTCAGCTTCCACAAGGGCTGCTATCCCGGGCAGGAAGTCGTCGCGCGGACCCAGTATCTGGGCAAGGTCAAACGCCATCTCTACCGGGTGTCCTGTCCCGCACCGCTGGTCGCCGGGTGCGATCTGCATTCACCGGACAATCCCGATCAGGCCAGCGGCAAGATCGTGCTGGCGGCGCCTTCTCCCGCCGGGGGCTACGAAGCCCTGGCCGTGGTGCAATCCAATTTCAGCAGCAATCTCCGCCTGGGTTCGCAGGAAGGTATCCCCGTCGAAGCGGTCGCCGTCAATTCCTGAGGGACTGGCGTCCTCTGCATGTGCCTCATTCTCGTCGCCTGGCAGCAGCACCCGGATTTTCCCCTGGTAGTTGCGGCCAACCGGGACGAGTTCCACGCCCGGCCTACGGCCGCGGCGGCGGTCTGGCCTGAGGGGCAGGACGTCATCGGTGGCAGGGATCTGGAAGCGGGAGGCACTTGGCTTGGATTCGCGAGCGGAGGACGCTTCGCGGCGGTCACCAATGTGCGCGAACCTGGGCGTCCCCGCGGCACGTATTCCCGCGGCTGGCTGCCCCGGGATTTTCTGCAGGGCGATGAAGGGGCCCGGCCCTACTGCCAGTTCGCGGCGGGATGCGATACCTCCGGATTCAACCTGCTGGCCTGCGATTCCCGCGATCTGGTGTATTGCTCCAACCGTGGCGGTCCGCCAAGAAAACTGGCGCCTGGCATTTACGGCGTATCCAATCATCTCCTCGACACGCCCTGGCCCAAGCTTACTGCCGCCAAGGCTGCTTTTGCGGCAGCGATGGCGAACTTGCCCGATCGCGAGGCGTTTTTTGCGCTTCTGGCGGATCGGGAAATCGTTTCCGACCGGCACTTGCCCGACACCGGGGTATCTCTCGAATGGGAACGCCTGTTGTCGGCCATCTTCGTCGTATCGCCTGCCTACGGCACACGTGCCTCGACTGTGGGCTTGACGACCCGCTCGGGGGGCGCGCTTCTGGAGGAGCGCAGTTTCGATTGTAGCGGCCAGCCCCTTCAGTCTTCGCTGATTTCTACCGGCGTATAGACCGGAACTCGATCGAAAAGATCGACCACATCGGCATTGCGCATGCGGATGCAGCCGTGGGAACCGGGGCGGCCAATCTCGGCGCTGTCCGGGCTGCCATGGATATAGATGTAGCGGCGCATGGTGTCGCAGGGGCCCAGCCGATTGCGGCCGGGTTCACAGCCGGACAGCCAGAGGATGCGGGTCAGAATCCAGTCGCGGCCCGGGTACGCGGCGGCCAAATCAGCGCTCCACAACTCGCCTGTCGGCCGGCGGCGCACAAACACGGTATTTTCCGGGCAGCCAGCGCCAATTTTTGCCCGGATCAGGTGCCGGCCCCGGGGAGTACGGTAACTGCCGGGCACCTCCCCTACTCCGGCCTTGGCTGTGGAAACCGGATAGCTACGGATGATCCCACCCTGGGCGTTGATCAGGCTAAGGCTTTGTTGAGCGACGGAGATGAAGATTCTCATGGCGCCTTCTTACGGCGTGCGGCAAAAAAGCCCGAGAGCAGACCCGCACATTCCTCGGCCAGCACACCTCCTACGACCTCGGTGTGGTGATTGAGACGATCGACCGCAAAGAGATCAATCACGCTGCCATGGACCCCCGTCTTGGGATCCCGGGCGCCATAGACCAGGCGGGCGATGCGGGCGTGCATGATGGCACCGGCGCACATGGCACAGGGCTCCAGCGTGACGTACAAGGTGCACCCCGGCAGGCGGTAGTTGCCGAGCTGCCGCGCCGCGTCACGGAGCGCCGCGATCTCCGCGTGGGCGGTGGGATCCTTGCCGCCGATGGGGGCGTTATACCCTTGCCCGACGATGAGGCCGTCGCGAACCACCAGTGCTCCGACCGGTACCTCCCCACGTTCCTCTGCCATCCGGGCAAGGGTAAGGGCGTGACGCATGAAGACGACGTCGTCTTGCATGCCTTGTCGCGCCGGCGATGATTCGCGTGGGGAGGGTGTGGCGGAAACGGTCTCTTGCATTGCAACAGCTCTCACTTTGTCACTTTCTGCCATCGAAAGGTGTGCTGTCTCGGACCCAGGCTGGGAAAGCGCTCATCCCGTCGCGATCTTCACAACTAATCCGTTTGAATCCAGGCGGTTGCACGGCTTTCGGTAGTCGTTGGCGCAAATTCGGCCTTTTCCAGCCTGTGGATAATTTTGTGGATTTCTAGTTGACTGTGGGCATGGATACGCTCTGTCAATTCCGGCAAATTTCATGCGGCGCCGCATCAAATTCAATTTATAACGTTTATAATCAATTATGTCTAAAACTTAGTTAATGTCTTACATGATGTTAAAAATCGGCCGGACCAGATTTGCCGGGCCAGTCGCGAATTTGTGCATAAGTCAAGTCTTGACAGTCGCGGAGAGTACTCATTAGGCGCGCAGGTCCGTGGTAACCGACGCCTGCCGGAGTTGCTTCGCGTAGCTATGGCGCGCCCGCAGACGGGGATCCGTCAGCACCAGCCCAAGGGTTTCGCCGAACACCATGGCCACGCCCAGAACGGGCAGTACGAGCATCAGTCCCGGTACACCGGCGACCGCCCCCCCCACGAAAATCATCAGAACGGTGAGCAATGGATGCATGTTGAGGCTTTTGCCCACGGTCATCGGCATGAACACGAAGTCGTCCAGCATGCGTACGATGATGAAGAGCCCGACGGCGGCGTAGGCGACCTCGGGTCGCCCGGGGAAATCGGTGGCCGCGACCAGGACGACCAGGACGCAGCCCAGGATGGAACCGATGTAGGGTACCCAGGCGAGCACGGCAGTCGCCAGGCCGAGCAGAAGCGCCCCGGAGATGCCGATCACCCAGAGGCCGAGGGCGAGGCAGGCGGCATCGAGCAGAGTCAGTTGCATAAGTCCTACGAAATACAGTCTGGCCGTACGGTCCACCTGATCGAGAAGGTAGAGTGTGCGCTCGAAAAAGGCATTGGGCACCGCGCGCCCCAGGAAGCGTTTGAAGCGCCAACCGTCGCGCAGCATGAAGAAGGCCAGGAAAGGCGCCAGGAGCAGTGACGGTGCCCAGGCCGCCAGACCAAGGGCGAATTCGCCTAGATATTTTTGAGCGAACTTGTCCGAATGCTCTGAAACCTGGCGTGCCAGTTCTTCGCTCACCCGGGCCTGGGCCAGGATGGCAACGCGTTCTTCGAGCTGTTGCAGGGTCGCGGTCACCAGGCTCAGGCCGCCCTCAAGGTACCGTAGGGAGGATTCCTGCCAGGTCACGGCGTGGGCGGCGACGCCGGGAAGCAGGAGGACGAAGCCCAGGGCCAGGGCCAGGAAAGCCGATCCAGCCACCAGACCCGCCGCGCCATCGTGGGAAACACCGGCCATGAGCAGACGGTGTTTCAGGGGCAACAGCAGGTAGTAGATGATCAGGGCGAGAATGAAGGGGACGACCAGCCAGAGTATCTTCTGGAAAAAAAAGAGCACCGCGCAGGTGGACGCGATGACGCCGACCCAGACGATGGGGCCGGAACGATATTCGTCCGCCTCGGGAATCACCCGGCCGCTCCATTGCCCGCTACCATCTGACGCAGGCGTTGGCCAAGGTGACGCGCCAGTGCCATGGCGATGTGGCTCGCGATGTGGGCGTGGGATTGCAGGAGACGTTCGAAATCGCCGCGGAAGAGTACAGCGATTTCAGTGGTGTCCGCTGCGCGGGCCTGGGCCGAACGGGGCGAATCGTCCAGCAAGGCCAGCTCGCCGAAGAAGTCACCGGTCCCGAGACGGGCTATCGGCCGGTCGGCCTGCCCCTGGCGGCAGATGAGAACGCTGCCGCTGGCGATGACGTAAAGCGCCTGCCCCTCCTCGCGCTCATCGAAGATGACTTCCCCGGGTAGGTAACGCCGGTCGTGCATGAAGCCTTCGACGATTTTCAATTCGCCCAGACTCAGGCCGGCGAAGAGGGCCGAACGGCCCAGGCGATGGGAATTGGCGGAGTCAGCTGGGCGAAGGAAGCCGAACATGAAGGGAGCAAGGCCCGCAGGCGTGGTGGGGACGGCGAATTCTACCGCCCCGCCCCCGGGGCGTCATGCTTTCCTGAGCTTCCAGTTGGAATCTGAGCCTGTGAAATTTTCGGGCGCGCCCGAGCGGCGTGCCCAGGTGTGCACGATCAAGGCGCCAAGCAGAGCCATAGCTTGGGCTATGGCGAGCATTGGCAACGCCGAGCGGGCGCAGTTGGGCATGACGAGCGGGAGTGAACGAAGATTTCGCAGGCTCTCAGCGTGCGGCGATGACCCCGCAAGCCACCCGGGGCCCGGAATTGCCCGCCGGCTGGCTCTTGAAATCGTCGGGACCGGCATGAACGATGACCGATCTGCCGACGACGCTGGTTTCTCCGGGGGATACGCTCAGGGCTTTTGTGCTGGCACTCAGACGTGCCACGCCGGACGCATCCGCCACCAACTGGGGCAGGTCTCCAGCATGGTGCTCGCCATGACCCGGATGACCGTGGACCTTGCCGCCCGGGTTGAAATGACCGCCGGCGCTGGTGCCGTCGGGAGCGCTGCAATCGCCTTTTTCGTGCACATGGAACCCGTGCGGACCAGGCGATAGACCGGTTATTTCCGCTGTCACCCGGACTTCCCCATCGCTTTCGACGAAACTGACGGTTCCGGCCACCGTGTTGCCCCGCGTTGCGGCCAGGGACGCGCCCGCAGTCGGCGACGATCCGCCGCTCGTGGCACAGGCAGTGAGCAGGGCTACCGCAAAGAGCGGGACGAAGTTGAGAGGTCGCATCATTTCTTGATTTCTCCTATTGTGGGATCGCTGGCCGGGAACCGATAATCGCCAGCCGCGTCAACCATCGACAGCGGCGAATCCCAACCGTTCAGCGCCTCTTCCACGGCTTTTGCACCCCATGCACAACGAAACCCTGAATCCGGAATCTGTCCCCCTCGATCTGGCGAGCTTCGCGCCGACTTCAACCCGGGCGACGTCGATCCATCCCCAGGGTACCCTGGTGGACAAGTATGGGCGGCGGATCACCTACGTGCGCCTCTCCATCACTGACCGTTGCGATTTCCGCTGCACCTACTGCATGGCCGAAGAAATGACTTTCCTACCGCGGGCGGAGGTCATGAGCCTGGAGGAATGCCTGCGCCTGGCCGGTATTTTTGCCCGCCTGGGGGTCAGCAAGTTGCGCATCACCGGGGGAGAGCCCCTGGTGCGCAAGGATGTGCTCTGGCTCATCGAGCGCCTGGCTACCCTGCCCGGTCTCGACAACCTGGTCATTACCACCAATGGTTCCCAGCTGGACCGCTTTGCCGCGCCGTTGAAGGCTGCGGGCGTGCGGCGTATCAACATCAGTCTGGACACCCTGAAGCCGGAGCGCTTTCGTGCCATCACCCGCATCGGCGACCTGGACAAGGTGTTGCGGGGCATCGAAGCGGCACGGACTGTGGGTTTCAGCCGCACCAAGCTCAATGCGGTCATGATGCGGGGGGTGAACGACGACGAGTTTCCCGATCTGGTCGAGTTCGCCCTGGAAAGGGGCCTCGACATTTCCTTCATCGAGGAAATGCCCCTGGGCGACATCGAGGGGCGCAGCAAGATCTATATCAGCTCGGACGAAGCGCTGGAACGCCTGGGGAGGCGCTTCCCACTGGTACCCTCGACGGAAAGCAGCGGCGGTCCGGCGCGCTATTGGCGTATTCCCGGCAGCGAGACGCGCCTGGGCTTCATCTCGCCCCACAGCCACAACTTCTGCGATACCTGCAATCGGGTCCGCATCACGGCCAAGGCGGAGTTGTACCCCTGCCTGGGCCAGAACGATGCCATCAACCTGATGCCGCTGCTGCGCGACCCCGCCGTAGGGGACGAAGGGGTGCGCCAAGCCATCGTCGATTGCATGGGAATCAAACCCCTGGGACACGATTTTACAGCCCAGATGGATGCCCCCAAGGTTGTCCGCTTTATGTCCATGACCGGCGGTTGAAGCCGGCTTCCCGGTCGCGTTGCCGACACCGCCGGCATTCGTCCTGATTCGAGGTCAGAAAACCGGGACTCCCATCGTTTGCAGGGCTCGATTCAATTGGGCGGAAGCCTTTTCCATCAGGGAAACGGCGTCCCGGTGGCGCCCCGCCTGAGCCTGTGTTTCCGCTTCGGAGCGCAAACGCAGCGCTTCCGCGGCAAAGCCATCCACCAGGGCGCGGCGGTCGCCTTCCGCCCTGCCCTCGCCGGCCAGCATGCCCACCATCATCTGGCTGCTTTCGAAGCGTTTTTGCTCGTAGGCGTATTCCTCGACTGGACTGGCAAAGCGCAGTGCCATCACCACTTCCTGGCCAGCCCGTAACCGGGCAAGTTCGCCGACGGCTAGCCTGTAAGCTTCGCCCAGGATACGGTTGGCCTCAGGAAGGCGTGCGGCCCCGGCTTCGCGTCGTGCTTCCGCAGCGTGGGTGTCGATCCGTACCAGGAGGCCGCGGGCGGCCGCCGCAAGCTTCGGATCGGCCAGTAGATCCTCGATGGACGCCCGATAAGTGGCCACCTGTTCCACCAGATTTTGATGGGCGAGGGCCAGGGCACTGTCGGGAAGAGAGGTCTCCGCAACGGGTCGGCGAGCCGCGGCAGATGAACGCAAGACTTCGTCCAGGGTGCGCGCCGCATCGTCAGGACGATTGGCCGCCAGCGCCTCGCGGGCGCTCGCCAGTGCCTTGCCGCCGCGCTCTGCCATGCCGCCGGGGTCCGCTTTGGCCGAGGGCGACGCAAGCAGCATTTCCAGCAGGCGCATCTTCTGCTCCACCAGTTTGCGGGATTCGTCTCCCACCTGGCCCTGGGCGGCCGCCGCCAGGCCCGAGCAGGCCAGCACCAGGCCATACCGGATGATCCACATTCCGCGCTTCATCGCTTGCCCCTTCGCCGAGATGGTAGCGAAAAAGCAAGAATCAGGCCTTTCAGAGGCCTGAATAAACCGTTTCAGCAGCTAAAGCCGCCCTGCACAGCTTGCACGGCAGACCGGCAGAACGTCCCCCGCGGCGGTCAGGCCCCTTCGCGGGAAGCGCGTTTGCGCTCGATTTCGGTCAGATAGCGTTTGCGGATGCGGATGGATTTGGGGGTAAGTTCCACCAGTTCATCGTCGGCAATGAATTCCACCGCCGCCTCCAGGCTCAACTGGATGGGGGGCACCAGACGCACCGCTTCGTCGGTTCCGGAGGCGCGCACGTTGGTCAGTTGCTTGCCCTTGATGGGATTGACCACCAGGTCGTTCTCCCGGCTGTGGATGCCGATGATCATGCCCTCGTAAAGCTTTTCGCCCGGGCTCACGAACATGCGGCCACGGTCCTGCAGCTTCCACAGGGCGTAGGCGACAGCGTCGCCGTTGTCCTGGGAGATCAGCACGCCGTTGCGCCGCTCGGCGACGCCGCCTTCCTTGACCGGGGCGTATTCGTCGAAGACGTGGCTGATGAGGCCCGTACCCCGGGTCAGGTTCATGAATTCGCCCTGGAAGCCGATGAGTCCCCGGGCCGGAATGCGGTATTCGATGCGCACGCGGCCCCGGCCATCGGGCACCATGTCCAGCATGTCGCCCTTGCGCAGGCCCAGACTTTCCATCACGCCCCCCTGGTGCTCCTCTTCCACGTCTACGGTGAGGAATTCGTAGGGCTCGCACTCGACTCCGTTGATGACCTTCTTCACCACCCGGGGACGACCCACGGCCAGTTCGTAGCCTTCGCGGCGCATGTTTTCCAGCAGGATGCCCAGGTGCAGCTCGCCGCGGCCCGCCACGTCGAAGACATCGCCATTGGCCGTGTCATGGACCCGCAGCGCCATGTTGGTCAGGAGTTCTTTGTGCAGGCGGTCGCGCACCTGGCGGCTGGTGACGAATTTGCCTTCGGTGCCAGCCAGCGGGCTGGTATTGACCATGAACTGCATGGACAGCGTCGGCTCGTCGATCTTGAGAAGCGGCAGGGTTTCCGGCTGTTCCGGGTCGGTGACGGTGCACCCCAGAACCAGATCCTCGATGCCGGTGATCTGCACGATGTCTCCGGCCAGGCCTTCATCCAGCTCCACCTTGTTGAGGCCCTTGAAGCCGAAGACCTGGCCGATCTTGGCCTTGACCGGGGTGCGCTCGTGTTCGAGAGCCTCTTCCTCGGTGCCGTACATGACCAGTACCTGCTGGCCAGTCTTGACCCGGCCGCGCTTGATGCGGCCGACGCCGATGCGGCCGACGTAGGAGGAATAATCGAGGGCGGAAATCTGCACCTGGAGGGGCGCGTCGACGTCGGCGTCGGGCGCGGGCACGTGGGACAGCACGGTTTCGAACAGGGGCTTCATGTCGACGCGGGGCTGGTCCAGTTCCATGGCCGCCCAGCCGTTGAGACCGGAGGCGTAAACGATGGGGAAGTCGAGTTGCTCGTCGGTGGCACCCAGCTTGTCGAAGAGGTCGAAGGTCAGATTGACGGCGTTGTCCGGATCGGCACCGTCGCGGTCCACCTTGTTCACCAGAACGATGGGTCGCAGCCCCAGGGCCAACGCCTTCTTGGTGACGAAGCGGGTTTGTGGCATGGGGCCCTCCACCGCATCCACCAACAGCACCACGCCATCGACCATGCCCAGCACGCGCTCCACCTCACCGCCGAAGTCGGCGTGACCCGGAGTGTCGACGATGTTGATGTGGATGCCTTCGTAATCCACCGCCGTATTCTTGGCCAGGATGGTGATGCCCCGCTCCTTTTCAAGGTCATTGGAGTCCATGACCCGCTCGTCGACCTGCTGGTGGGCGGCAAAGGTGCCAGATTGGCGGAGAAGCTGGTCGACCAGGGTGGTCTTGCCATGGTCGACGTGGGCGATGATGGCGATATTGCGGATTGGGCGGGCGGACATGGGCGGGGCCTGAAAATTCAAAACCCGCGATTCTACCATGCGGTGTTGCAGCGCAGCAGGGTCAATCCGGCGTATTGCGCATGAAATCGGCGGTCTGGAAGAAATTTTGCAGGAGTTTCTGGCGCACCCCTTCTTCGATGCCGACCTCCTCCATGGCTAGCACCATGCACGCCACCCACTGATCGCGCTCCTTGCTGCCGATGGCAAAGGGCATATGGCGGGCGCGCAGGCGGGGATGGCCGAATTTTTCCACGAAGAGATCAGGTCCGCCCATCCAGCCGGAGAGGAACATGAACAACTTGTCCCGCGACGATGCCAGGTCGTCTGGATGCAGTGACCGCAATTCCCGGAACTGGGGAACGGATTCCATCAATTGGTAAAAGCGCTCGGTGAGGCGCGCAACGCCGGCTTCGCCGCCGATCAGGTCGTAGGTGGTGGTACGGGAAGTGGTCATCAGGAAAAATCCGGGGCTGGGGGTTGTGAGAGTTTACCGCGTCCCGCGCAGGGTGATAGATTGCCCCGCACAGCCATCACCGGAGATAGCCATGACCACTGCCCGACTCATCGGTTTGCTCGTCTTCCTGATCGGTGTCCTGTCCGGCGCGCTGCTGGTCGCCCTGCCCTTCGTCGCCGCTGTCGAAGCCGATCCGCTCGTAATGGGACTCCTCTTTGCCGTCTGCCTGGCCTTTGGGCTGCCGCTGTACGCCTCCGGCAGCGGCCGGGTCGAGGCCTTGCGCATCGCGGCGGCGGCGCTTCTCGGCCTGGGCGTATTTTCCCTGCTCGGGCTCTTCGTGGATGGAACGGGACTCCTTGCGGCCCTTCGGCCTCTCTACGTGCTGTGGCTGATGCTTCCCGCCGGGCTGCTGGGCGGCTTGCTCCTCAACTACTTCGCGGGCGCCCTGGAGCGCATCGACCCCGCTCCCCGTTGAGCCCGGACGGGCGTCGTGCGGCGTGCAGGCACGCCTGTCCCTGCCGGCTGCCAGGCCGGAATCAGCTGTTTCTTGCCGTTGCCGATGAGGTCGGCCCGCCCCATGGCCTTGAGGGCGTCGCGCAGGAGGGGCCAGTTTTCCGGATCGTGATAGCGCAGGAAGGCCTTGTGGAGCTTTCTTTGACGGACATTGCGCACGGCACCGACGGTTTCCCCGCCCTGCCGCTGCAGCTTCCTCAGCGGGTTGCGCTCGCTGTGATACATGGTGGTGGCCAGAGCCATGGGTGTGGGCAGGAAGGTCTGCACCTGATCCAGGCGGAAGTTGTTGCGCTTCAGCCAGAGCGCGAGGTTGAGCATGTCCTCGTCCGTCGTCCCCGGATGGGCGGCGATGAAATAGGGGATCAGGTACTGTTCCTTGCCCGCCTCCCGAGAGAATCGCTCGAAGAGCTGCTTGAAGCGGTCGTAGGCGCCGATGCCGGGCTTCATCATCTTGGAAAGGGGCCCCGCCTCGGTGTGTTCGGGGGCGATCTTCAGGTAGCCGCCCACGTGGTGGGTGACCAGTTCCTTGATGTATTCCGGCGAGCGCACGGCCAGGTCGTAGCGCAGGCCGGAGCCAATCAGCACCTTCTTCACCCCCGGCAGGCTGCGGGCCTTGCGGTAGAGGGAGATCAGCTGGCTGTGGTCGGTCCCCAGGTTTTCGCAAATCTCGGGATAGACGCAGGAGAGCCGGCGGCAGGACGCTTCGATCTTCTCGTCCTTGCACTTCAGGTGGTACATGTTTGCGGTGGGGCCGCCCAGGTCGGAGACGATGCCGGTAAAGCCGGGGGTCTTGTCCCGCATCTCCTCGATTTCGCGCAGCACGGATTCTTCCGAGCGGCTCTGGATGATGCGTCCCTCGTGCTCGGTGATGGAGCAGAAGGTGCAGCCGCCGAAGCATCCACGCATGATATTGACCGAGAAGCGAATCATCTCCCAGGCCGGGATTTTGGCCTCGCCGTAGGCGGGATGGGGCCGGCGGGCATAGGGCAACTCGTAAACGCGGTCCAGTTCCTCGGTGGTCAGGGGCACCGGCGGCGGGTTGAGCCACACGTCCCGCTCGCCATGGGCCTGAACCAGCGCCCGGGCATTGCCGGGATTGGATTCCAGGTGGAAGGTGCGCGAGGCATGTGCGTAGAGGACCGGGTCGTCCTTCACCGCCTCGTAGGCCGGCAGGCGGACGACGGTATGAGCACGGCGATCACGGCGGGCAGCCAGCCGTTCGTCGCGGCTCATCAGCCTAACCACCTGGGCTTGTCCCACGCTGGCTGGGGGCGACGGCACGGCGGCCATGGCGTAGGGGTCAGGGTGATGACCCACCGGCCCCGGCATATCGACCGCCGTGGAATCAAGTTCCTCCCATTCGTCGGAGGGCCGCCAACCCGGCCGCACCATGAAAGCGGTACCGCGGATGTCGCGCAGTTGCTCGACCGTTTCCCCCTTGGCCAAGCGGTGGGCCACCTCCACCACCGCTCGCTCGGCATTGCCGAAGACGAGGAGATCGGCTTTGGAATCGGGCAGGACGGAACGGCGTACCTTGTCCGCCCAGTAATCGTAGTGGGCGATGCGCCTGAGGCTCGCCTCGATGGAACCGATCACCACAGGCACCCCGGAAAAAGCCTCGCGGCAGCGCTGGGCATAGACCGTCACCGCCCGATCGGGGCGCTTGTTGGCCTCGGCGTTGGGGGTGTAGGCGTCGTCGGAGCGGATCTTGCGGTCGGAGGTATAGCGATTGACCATGGAATCCATGTTGCCGG
Organism: Azonexaceae bacterium; assembly: GCA_009469665.1. The sequence goes on from SSTB01000093.1 coordinate 18,660, forward strand.
CGGTCACCCCGAAGAACAGGTTGGGCTTCCCTAGCCGCTTGAAATCCGCCGCCGAGTGCCAGTCCGGCTGGCTGATGATGCCCACCCGGAAACCCTGGGCCTCCAGCAGCCGCCCGACCAAGGCCATGCCGAAGCTGGGATGGTCGATGTAGGCGTCGCCGGTGACCAGGATGACGTCGCAGGAATCCCAGCCCAAAGCCTCCATTTCCGCCCGACTCATGGGCAGGAAGGGCGCCGGGCCGAAGCGGTGCGCCCAGAATTTACGGTAGGAGAAAAGCGGTGCGGAGGATGCCATGGACCGACGACTCGGCGTTGCGGGGTGCCATTTTCGCACGTCCGCCCCCTTTCCGCCCGGCTGGCCCCTTGGCATAATCGGCCAACCTCCTTTTGGTCAGCTCCCATGCTCCTGCCCCCGTATTCCCGCCTGTCGTGGCGAATCTTCCCGAGCGATCGACCATGAGCGAGGCCAGGATTGCCCTGCTGCCTGTCCGCGTCGTGTCCGGCGTCACCGTCGCCGCGCCCCAGGGGCGTATCGATCACGCCAGCGCGCCGCGTCTCGACACCAGCCTGGAACCCCTCCTCAAGGGTTGCCGGGCCGGCGGTCCGCCACTGCTGCTCGACCTCTCCGGGGTGGAGTACATCAGCAGCATGGGGTTGCGGGTTCTGGTGGTCGCTTCCCGCAGGGCCAATGCCCAAGGGGGGAAATTTGCCGTGGCGGCCTTGCAGCCCCTGGTGCAGGAAGTCTTCTCCATCGCCCGTCTCAACCTGATGATGCCCTGCTACCTGGACGTCGACACGGGCTGTGCCCAACTGAGCGCATGATGCGGGTTGTCTTCTGGGGGACACGGGGCTCTCTACCCGTCGCGCTCACCGCCGCCGAGCTGCGGGCCAAGATCATTGCCGCGCTCACCGCCGCCCGCGGCCGCGATCTGCCGGATGCGGCGGCGGTTGCCACCTTCGTCGACAGTCTGCCCTTCGCCACCGCTGGCACTTTCGGCGGCCATTCTTCCTGCGTCGAAATCGTGGGCGGGGGCGCCGAGCACATCGTCTGTGACCTGGGCAGCGGTGTGCGGCCCCTGGGTCAGTCCAAAATGGCCACCTACGGTGCAGCGCGTCCACAGCTCTACCACGTCTTCCTGTCCCACTTGCACTGGGATCACCTGATGGGCTTTCCCTTCTTTGCCCCGGCCTATATCCCGGGCAACCGCATCGTCATCCATGGTTGTCACGCGGAGATGGAGGAAGCGGTGCGCCTGCAGTTTGCCCAGCCCTGTTTCCCGGTTGGCTTCGAGGCCCTGGGCGCCACCATCGAATTCGACACCCTGCTTCCCGACCAGCCGCGCCAGATCGCCGGGTTCAACGTGACCCCCAAGCGCCAGCTCCACGGCGGCGATTCCTATGGCTACCGCTTCGAGCGTTTCGGCAAGGCCGTCGTGTATTCGACCGACTCGGAGCACAAACTGGAAGACGTCACGGAACGCCAGGGTTTCGTCGAGTTCTTCCGCGGGGCCGATCTGGTGGTCTTCGACGCCATGTACTCCCTGGCCGAGGCTGCCTCGGTCAAGGCCGACTGGGGGCATTCGAGCAACGTGGTCGGAGTCGAACTCTCTCTCGCGGCGGGCGTCCGTCGCCTCGCCCTCTTCCACCACGAGCCGATCCACGATGACGCCCGTCTGCAGAAACTCCTGGCCGAGACCCGGCGTTTCGAGGAAATCACGCGGGAAGACCGCCGGCCCCTGGAAGTACTGTCCGCCTACGACGGGCTGACGGTGGAGCTGTGACGGCGGGCGCCCTCGCACGCTTTTTCCTCGCTCAACGGGGCCGCAGCCTCGCCGCCGCCTTCCTGGCGGTAGCCGTCCTGCTGGTGGTCCAGGCCGACCAGGCCCCACTCCTGCCCCTGCGCCACCTTCTATTCGACAGCTATCAGAGGGTTTTTCCCCGCGAACGCCCCGATCCGGTGGCGATCCTGGTGGATATAGACGAGGCAAGTCTCGCTCGCCACGGTCAATGGCCTTGGCCACGGGATCTCATGGCGACGCTCGTGGATCGCATTCTGGAGGCCCAGCCCAAGGCGGTGGGCTTTGACATCCTCTTCGCCGAACCCGACCGTCTGGGGCCGGCAGCCCTGGCCCGGCGCTACCCCCGGTTGCCCGCCAGGATTTTGGGCAGCCTGCCCGATCCCGACCTGGCCCTGGCCAAAGCCCTGGGCCGTGGCAAAACCGTCCTGGCCCTCAGTGGCGAATCCGAAGCGGGGCCCGGAACCCACGTTCCGGCGAGGAGTCTCGTCCTGCGGGGATTCGGGGAAGGTGTCGTCTTACCGGCCTTCCCCGCCGCCATCGGCAGCATCGACCTTCTGGAACAGGCGGCAAGCGGTCTGGCGCTCATCAACGCGCCGCCCGATCAGTCCGGGCGGGAAGTGGAGCGCGGTGTCCTGCGCCGGGTGCCTCTGGTGGCCGAAGTAGGGCCGTCCCGCCTGGCCACCCTGGGCGTGGAGCTGGTACGTCTCGGCACTGGCTCGCCCATCCTGGATGTCAGGACGGATAGCCACGGGATCACGGCAATCCGCGTCAAGGGGCATAGTCTCGAAACCCTCCCCAATGGCGATCTGGCGCTGCATTTCGGGCGGCAGGCGCACGACCGCCACGTCTCCGCGGCCAGGCTGCTCGCCGGCGACGCCGACCTGGAAATATTGCGCGACAAGTACGTGATTGTCGGCTTCACCGGCCTTGGCCTGCTCGACAACGTGGTGAATCCTCTGGGAGAGAAGACCCCCGGTGTCGACGTGCATATCCAGGTCATCGAAAGCCTGCTCACCGGGGAGTCGCTGCGCCGCCCGTGGTGGATGGCGCGCCTGGAACTCGCCGCCCTGGTGGCCCTTGGTATCGGACTTATCCTGGCGGTGCCGGTCCTGCGCCCCGCCTACGCCGCAGGACTCGGCGCCCTTGCCGCCACCTTGCTCACCCTGGGGGGCTTCGTGGCCTTTCGCTGGGGCAACTGCTTGTTCGATTCCGCCACCATCGTCACCCTGCTCAACCCCATTTTCATCACCCTGATCGGCAACAGCCTGGTCGAAGCCGACCGCCGCCGCCGCCAGGCCGAAGCCGAATTGAACGCTAGCCGCGAATCCGTAGCCCGGGTGGCTGGCGAACTCGACGCCGCCCGGCGCATCCAGATGGGGCTGCTGCCCGATCCCGCACAGGTCTTCGCGGGGGATTCCCGTCTCAACGTCGCAGCCCTGCTCGAACCGGCCCGGGCCGTGGGCGGGGACTACTACGAATGTTTCGCCATGGATTCCCGCCACGCCTGTTTCGCCATCGGCGACGTGACCGGCAAGGGAGTTCCCGCCAGCCTGTTCATGACCATCGCCAAAACCCTCACTGGGGCCATGGTGCGCCGCGTGCCGGATCTCGGCGATGCCCTGCGCCAAGCGGAAGTCGAGCTCTCCCGCCACAATCCGGAGATGCTTTTCGTCACCGCCTTCGTCGCCGTCCTCGACCTGGAGACCGGGGAACTGGCCTGCGTCTGCGCCGGCCACGATGCGCCCATTCTCAAACGCGGCCATGAGCTCCTGCGCCTCGACCTGGGCGAGGACTGCGGCCCGCCCGTAGGGGCCTGCGGCAACTACCCCTTCGTCGCCGCGCGCCGCACCCTGGAGCCGGGCGACCTGGTCTGCCTGTTTACCGACGGGGTGACCGAGGCCCAGGACGGGCAACGCTTCTATGGGAGTTTCCGGCTACTGGCCGCCGTCTCTCGCCTTGCGGCGGATGCCGATCCGGCCACAGCAGTCGCCGCCATCCGCGACGACGTGCGCCGTTTCGAGGCCGGCCGCCCCGCCGCCGATGATCTGACCCTCTTGGCCCTGCGCTGGAACGGCCCCGCAAGCGAATTTCAATAAACGCTGATTTCGACCCGCCGATTGCGCGGCTCGGGCACTTCATCGGCGGTGGGTACCAGGGGGTCGCGCTCGCCGCGACCGGCCACCGCAATAAGTTCTTCCTTCACCCCTGCGGCCACCAGGGCCTCGCGCACGGCTTCTGCCCGCTTACGCGAGAGGACGTCGTTATCGGCCAGGGAGCCGACCCGGTCGGCGTGGCCGATGATCTGCACGTCCGGCGCGGCGCGGCTCGCGATCTGCGCCTTGACGCGCTCGAAACTGGCCAGGGACTCCGCCGTGAGCGTGTCCGATCCTTCCAGGAAATACACCAGGAAAATTACCGGTCGCTGCGGTAGGGCTGCCAGGGCGGCACCATAGGAGTCGCCCACGTCACCAGCGGAAGACTCGGCTCGGGAAAGCACGAAGGGACGGCGCACCGTGGCGGCGTAGGGGCGGTCGAGACGCTGTTCCACCCCGTTCCAGGTCACCACAACTTCGCTGGGGCGCCCGTCGGAGGAAGGCAGGAGCACCACGCGCTCGCTGGCGCAGCCGACCAGAGTCAGGGTCGCCGCTGCAGCCAGCACCTTCCGGCAGCCCATCATGGCAACTCCTCCGCGGCTCCGCTCACGTCGATGATGAATTCGGTTCCCCGGACGCCGAGGATTGACGTGGGCGTCCGGAAACGCACGGACTGCGGTGATTCCTTGGCCAGCTTGCCAGAGACCACAGCAACCTTGCCCTTCTGGACGGTCGCTTCCAATTCGCCGGCGTGAGTCGTGCTGTCGAAGACGTAGCGGTCAAGGATCAGGAAGGCATTGGGGCCTGCGGACAGTTGCGTGTTGTCGCGCAGGGTCAGCCCCATGACGCCGTCCCGGCCGGTGCGCAGGCGGTCATTGACTTCTACCGCCGTCCCTGCCGGTGCCGGCATGCGCACGCCGCCCCTTTCGACGGTGACGTCGCCCTGGCTGGTCTTGATGCGGCCGGCGTATTCGCCGGCTTGGAGCGAAAAGGCCGGCAGGGCGAAAAGCACGGCTACCAGGCAATGTGTTTTAATCATGGCTCTCTCCCGGAATACACGAGGCATGGGCAGCCATTCTACGGAAATTTCGGTTCCCGCGCGCTGGACAGAGTTCCCTCGTCTGGTCGCTGCAACGGATGCCTGGGCGGCGGCGGCGGGCCTCGCGGGGCTTTCCGTGCAGCGCCTGCAACTTGCCCTGGAAGAGCTGTTCACCAATACCCTGGAGCACGGCTTCGGCGCCGAAAACGGCAGCCTGGTCCGTCTGGAGATCTCCTGCCAGGGCAACCGTCTCACCCTGCGCTACCGTGACGAGGCCCCTCCCTTCGATACCAGCCTCCCCCGACCCCAGGCGCCGGACGAACTGCGGGTCGGCGGTTACGGCCTCAACGTCCTGCGCACCATGGCCCATGCCTTCCGCTACCGGCGGGCGGACGGTGCCAACGAAACCGAGATCGAGTTTCTTGTCTGAGCGCTCGCAGGCTGGCGCCCCGCCCTACTTCTCGACGAAGGCCCGCTCGATGACGTAGTCGCCCGCGTCGCCGATGTGGCGGGACATGCGGAATCCCCGCCCATCGAGCAGTGCGCGGCAGTCCGCCAGCATGGCCGGGCTGCCGCAGAGCATGGCTCGGTCCTCCACCGGGTCCAGGGCTGGCTGGCCGATGTCGGCAAAGAGCTTGCCGCTCTCCAGAAGATCGGTGATGCGCCCCTGGTTGGGGAAAGACTCCCGCGTCACGGTGGGGTAGTAGATCAGCTTTTCCCGCACCGCCTCGCCAATGAACTCCTGCTGCGGCAGGCTCTCGTTGAGAAAATGCCGATAGGCGAGCTCCGCTACGGTGCGGGCGCCATGGACCAGGACGACGGTCTCGAAACGCTCATAGAGTTCCGGATCGCGGATGACGCTCAGGAAGGGCGCCAGACCGGTTCCTGTGGCGAAGAGAAACAGACGGCGGCCAGGCAGGAGATCCCGCAGCACCAGGGTTCCCGTCGGTCGCCGCCCCACCAGGATGGGGTCGCCCGGCTGTACGTTCTGGAGGTGGGTCGTGAACGTGCCGTCCGCTACCTTGATGCTGAAGAACTCCAGGTAGTCGGCGTAATTGGGGCTGGCTACGCTGTAGGCCCGCGTCACCGGCCGGCCGCCGACATCCAGCCCCAGCATGAGGAACTGGCCATTTTCGAAGCGCAGCCCGGGGGAACGGGTGGTGCGGAAACTGAACAGGCCGTCGTTCCAGTGATGGACGCCGATGACTTCTTCGATGCCGTAGGGGGCCATGACAGGCTCCAAAAGGGATGGGAAACGCCCCCACTCTAGGACTTCACCATCAATCGGACAATCGGATAATATCGATACAAATAATCCACAAAATCGATATGCGCCATAGCTACCGTCAACTCGAAGTCTTCGTCGCCACCGCCCGCGAAGGCAGTCTATCCCGCGCCGCCCAGGCCATCGCCCTCTCCCAGTCCGCCGCCAGCACCGCCCTGGGCGAACTGGAAAAGCAATTCGGCGCCCTGCTCTTCGACCGCATCGGCAAATCCCTGCGCCTCAATGCCCTGGGCACCCAGCTTCTCCCCCGGGCCGTTGCCATCCTGGATCAGGCCGGGGAACTGGAAGACCTCCTGGCCGGTGGTGCAGGCTTCGGTCGCCTTCGGGTCGGCGCCACCCTGACCATCGGCAATTACCTCGCCGTGCTCGTGGTGGCGGAATTCCTGGCCCGCCACCCGGACAGCCGGGTCCATCTGGAAGTGCGCAACACGGCCACCATCGTGCACGACGTGGCCAACCTGGATCTCGAC
>SSTB01000094.1 GCA_009469665.1 Azonexaceae bacterium
CCGGCAGGCGCCTGGCCGAAGCGGCGGGTATGGCTGCTGCGGGCGGCCTCCAGGTGAGCGAGTGTCCGGCTGCGGCCACCGGGGTATTCCGGTGCGGCGGGGAGGGCGCACTCGGGCCAGGCTTCCCGGGCGCTGGCGAAATCGAGGAGCAGGGGGGCGAGGGGGTGGGCGCCAGGGGTGCAGGCCAGCTCGATCTGGCCCCGGTCGGCCAGGGCCCGGTAGCGGGGGATGAGGTTCTTGACCACGCCGCCCAGGGTGGTGAGCAGGCATTCCCGGTCAGCCAGGGTGAAGCCGGCGCCCTTGGCCATCAGCTCGGGGATGGTGGCGCCGTCCCGGCGCAGGGTCTCGCCGCTCCAGGCCAGCAGATACCAGGTGGCGAGGTCGGCGAAGAAATGGCCGGCCAGGTAGTCGATGCCGGGGCCGTCGTGGCTTTTGATGAAGGCGTGGATGTCCCGCAGGCGCCGATAGGGGGCGAAGGGCTCCAGCATGGTGGGGGCGTGGCAGCGAAAGGCCATGTCCAGCAGCCAGTCGCGGTCCTGGCGGGCGAGGCGGTCCGGGTCGCGGCAGGCGGCGATGGCCAGCAGGGGGTCGCGCCAAATCCCCGTGGCGAACTGGTCGGCGTAGTCCTCGATCTGGTCCAGCAGCACGGGCACGAAATTGACCGTGCAGCGGATGCCGGGGTGGCGCTCCAGGTGGCCGGCCATGTCGGCGTAATCCTTGATGGCGTGGAGCAGCACCCAGGGCAGGACGAATTCGCCACTTTCCGGGTGCCGGTAATCCGGCTGATGCATGTGCCAGAGGAAGGCGACTTCGGCCATGGATTAGGCGGCGCCCTGGCCGAGCATTTCCGGCGTGATCAGGGTGATGCCCTTGGCGCTGACGTGGAAGCGGCGGCGATCGTCCTCGGGATTGACGCCGGCCACCAGGCCTTCCGGGATGCGGCAGCGCTTGTCCACCACGCAGCGTTTGAGCACGGCGTGGCGGCCGATATCGACGTGGGGCAGGATGACCGAATCCTCAACCCGCGCCCAGCTATGGACGTGGACGTTGGAGAAGAGCATGGAACGCCGCACGCTGGCGCCGGAGACGATGCAGCCGCCGGAGACCAGGGAATCCACGGCGCTGCCCCGGCGGTCCGCGTCGTCGAAGACGAATTTGGCGGGGGGAAGCTGCTCCTGGTAGGTCCAGATGGGCCAGTCCTTGTCGTAGAGGTTGAGTTCCGGCGTCACCTTGGTCATTTCCATGTTCGCCTCCCAGTAGGCGTCGATGGTGCCCACGTCGCGCCAGTAGGGGATGTCGTCGGTCATGCCGACGCAGGAATCGGCGAAGCGGTGGGCGAAAACCCGGTAGCGGGGGACGATGTAGGGAATGATGTCCTTGCCGAAATCGCGGCTGGAGTCCTTGGTCAGGGCGTCCCGCTGCAACTGCTCGAAGAGGAAGCGGGCGTTGAAGATGTAGATGCCCATGGAGGCCAGGGCCCGGTCCGGCTGGCCGGGGATGGCCGGCGGATTTTGGGGCTTCTCGACAAATTCCACGACGCGGTCGCGCTCGTCTACGCCCATGACGCCGAACTCCCGGGCGTCAGCCAGGGGCACGTCGATGCAGCCGACGGTCATGTCCGCCTGGCTCTTGGCGTGGAAGGCCAGCATGCGGCCGTAGTCCATCTTGTAGATGTGGTCGCCGGCGACGATGAGGATGTGCTCGGGGTCGTAACGGCGCAGGAAGTGCATGTTCTGATACACCGCATCCGCCGTGCCCTGGTACCACTGGGTCTCGTCGATCTGCTGCTGGGCGGGCAGGAGCTGGATGAACTCGTCGAAACGCCCGTCCAGGAAGCTCCAGCCGCGCTGGATGTGGCGGATCAGGCTGTGGGCCTTGTACTGCGTGGCCACGCCGATGCGGCGTATGCCGGAATTGACGCAGTTGGAAAGGGTGAAGTCGATGATGCGGAACTTGCCGGCGAAGGGCACCGCCGGCTTGGAGCGGTAGTCGGTGAGCTGCTTCAGGCGGCTGCCGCGGCCCCCGGCCAGGATGATGGCGAAGGTGTTGCGGGTGAGCTGGCTGATGAAGCGCATGTCGGTCTGCTCGCGCATCTCGCAGTAGGGCTGGTGCGGGCACTGGACGTTGTCAGGCATGGCGGGCCTCCCTTGGCTCTGGTTATGAGCTTATGATACCGCCGGGGGGAATGATGTCGCTAAGAGAAGCGCTGTACCTGTTCAACGAAGGCCGCAATTTCTGCGCCTACGATTTTCTCGGCGCTCACCCGGACGAGGGCGGGGTCGTCTTCCGCGTCTGGGCGCCGCAGGCCACGGCGGTTTCGGTGATCGGCGAGTTCAACGCCTGGCAGCCGGGAGTCGATGGCTTGGTGTCCTTGGGGCCCTCGGGGGTGTGGGAAGGCCGGGTCACCGCCGCCAGGCCAGGGGCCCTCTACCGCTTCGCGGTCGCCGATCAGTGCGGCGCCCTGCGGGTGAAGTGCGACCCCTACGCCCGCGGCTTCGAGCTGAGGCCCGGGTCGGCGGCCTACGTCGTGGCGCCCTCGGCCTACGCCTGGGGCGACGGAGACTGGCTCGCCGCCCGGGCCGGGCGGGACTGGCTGCATGCCCCCATGAGCGTGTACGAAGTGCATGCCGGTTCCTGGATGCGCCATCCCGATGGCAGTCCCTATCTGTGGCGGGAGCTGGCCCAACGCCTGATCCCCTACGCCGTGGACATGGGTTTCACCCACCTGGAACTCCTGCCCATCACCGAGCACCCCCTGGACGAGTCCTGGGGCTACCAGACCACCGGCTACTTTGCCCCCACGGCGCGCTACGGCTCGCCGGACGATCTCAGGGCCTTCATCGACGCCTGCCACCAGGCGGGGCTGGGCGTCATCCTCGACTGGGTGCCGGGACACTTTCCCCAGGACGACTGGGCCCTGGCCCGCTACGACGGCAGCGCGCTCTACGAGCACGAAGACCCCCGCCAAGGCCTGCACGCCGATTGGGGCACCCACATCTTCAACTACGGCCGCCACGAGGTGCATAGCTTCCTCCTCTCCTCGGCCCACTGGTGGTTGTCCCAATTCCACTTCGACGGCCTGCGGGTCGACGCCGTCGCCTCCATGCTTTACCTCGACTACTCACGCAAGGCGGGCGAATGGCTACCCAATCGCCACGGCGGGCGGGAGAACCTGGAAGCCATCGACTTTCTCAAGGCCCTGAATACCCTGGTCCATGGCGAATTCCCCGGCGCCCTGACCCTGGCCGAGGAATCCACTTCCTGGCCCCAGGTCTCGCGGCCCACCTGGCTGGGGGGCCTGGGCTTCTCCATGAAGTGGAACATGGGCTGGATGAACGACAGCCTGCGCTACTTCGCCCGCGACCCAGTACACCGCCGCTGGCACCACGACGAACTCACCTTCGGTCAGATGTACGCCTACAGCGAAAATTTCGTCCTGCCCCTTTCCCACGACGAAGTCGTCCATGGCAAGGGCTCTCTCCTGGGCAAGATGCCCGGCGACCCCTGGCAGCGCCTGGCCAATCTGCGGCTCCTGCTGGCCGCCCAGGCCCTCAGCCCCGGCAAGAAGCTCCTCTTCATGGGGGGGGAATTCGGCCAGATGCGGGAGTGGTCGGAAAGGCGGGAACTCGACTGGTTCCTGCTGGCCGAGGATGGCCACGCCGGAGTGCAGCGCCTGGTGGCGGACCTCAACCACCTGCATCGCGAGCGCCCGGCCCTGCACGAACTGGATTTCGACCCCGCCGGGTTCCACTGGATCGACTGCCACGACAACGCCCATTCGGTCCTGGCCTGGTTGCGCATCGCCCGGGACGGGAGCTTCGTCGTGGTGGCGGCCAATTTCACCCCGGAGCCCCAGCGTGGCTACCGCCTGGGGGTTCCCGGCACAGGCCCCTACGTCGAAATCTTCAACAGCGATTCCGTCCATTACGGCGGCAGCAACCTGGGCAACGGCCTGGGGCTGACCGCCTGGGACGAGCCCTGGATGAGTCAGCCCGCTTCGCTGACCCTCAGCCTGCCTCCCCTGGGCTGTGTGGTTCTGACCCCGGTTCCCGGTCGGCCGGGCAGCCTCTGAGCCACCGGGCCGCCGGCCGGCTGGGGCGCGGGGCGCTCAGGAAGCCGTTCCGGACTGCTGCGCGGCCAGGGCCAGGGCGCCCAGCAGGCCGAGGCGCTCGTCGCGGATCAGGTGGATTGGCATTTTCTCGGCGAGGCCCGCGTGTTCGCGCTTATCGCGAAAGGCCCTGATGAAGGGTTCCGGCGAGAGCGCCGGCAGGAGTTTGGCCGCTACGCCTCCCGCCAGATAGACCCCGCCCCGGGCCAGCCACTGCAAGGCCAGATCTCCCGCGAAGGCACCCAGGGCCGCGAGCCAGAAGGCCACGGTCCTTTCGGCCTCCTCATCGCCGGCCAGGGCGGCGATGCCGATTTCTTCCGGCGGCAATTCGGCACCGGTCAGAAAACTGTGGATGCGGGCCAGGCCGGGCCCGGAGAGGACGTCTTCCGCGGTGACGCGCCCGGAACGCTCGGCGAGATAAGACGCCAGGGCACGCTGTTCCGCTGTCTGGGGAGAAAAGCCGGCGTGGCCGCCTTCGCCGGGGACGACGCGGTAGTGTCCTTCCGACCAGACCTGGCCGGCGACGCCCAGCCCGGTACCGGCACCCAGGATCAGTCGGGGCGCCCGACCCCGCGGTACCCCGTCCTGCAGGGAGAGCACCGCGTTGCCGCCCAGGAAGTCGATGCCCTGGGCTGCGGCGGCAAAATCATTGACCAGGCGCAACTGCCCGATGGCAAAGCGCTTCTCCAGCGCGTCGGCGTCGAGGTGCCAGGGCCGGTAGGTCAGCCGGGCGCTACGCCCCTCCACCGGGCCGGCCACGCCGAAACAGGCGGCGACGACGGGTTTGTCGTAGCCGTGCAAAAAAGTCGCCAGGATTTCCTCGAACTGGTCGTAGTCCTGACTGGCGAAGCGCTCCTCCCGGACGATTCCTGGATAGCCACGACGCACTTCGGTCAGGGCAAGCAGAGTCTTGGTTCCCCCCAGGTCGCCGCCAAGCAGGGTGATGGGCATGGACATCCTCCTTGTGGAATACCTTTCATAATGCATAGAAGTGGGCGTGGCTGCAATTCAAATCGAATGCTGCGCTGCTGAGGGAGGCCTGGGTTCGGCGTGTGCGGCGCGTGAAGCGCCCGGTCCCCGTGGGTTCCTCTCTCCCGCAGGCGGGGAAGGGGGCGGCGGAGAGGGGCGCATCCGCGCCCTTCTCCGGGGGGCGGAAATCAGGGGGCTTCTTCCGCCGCCAGGGCGGCCAGGGCGGCCGGGTAGCGCTGGGCGGCCGCCTTGCGTAGCCAGGCGAGGCTCGCCTCCCGGTCGCGGGGCTGACCCCGCCCGGTGCGGGCCATGACCGCGATGGCGTACTGGGCCTCTGCCTCGCCGGCCTGGGCAGAAAGCAGGAAGAGGCGGGCCGCTTCGTCCAGGTTGCGCTCCACCCCCCGGCCGGCCTCGAACATCCAGGCCAGACGCGTGCGGGCCGTGGCGTCGCCGGCTTCGGCCAGCGAGCGATAAATTGCGGCAGCCTCGGCATGGCGCCCCGCGCTGCTCAGGATTTCAGCCCGTTCGAAGGGAGTGGGCTCCCGCTCAGGTTTGTCCAGGCTGGCCAAGCGGGCCGCGGCCTCCCGGTCACCGCCTTCGGCCGCGAGGCTGAGATAGTGGCGGGCCCGGTCCACGTCCCGCGGGATCGCGCCGCCGCTGCTGTACAGCATGCCCAACCGGTACTGGGCCTTGAAGCCGCCGGCGTTGGCTGCCGCGATGTACAGGGCCTCGGCCTTTTTCATGTCACGGGGCTCGCCTAGACCGTCCTCGGCAAGGATGCCCAGATTGAAGAGGGCATCCGGGTTGCCCAGGCCGGCGAGGACTTCCCAGATGCGCCGGGCACTGTCGTACTGGGCCATCTTGAACTCGGCGTAAGCCTTGTAATTGCCCATGGCCGGATTCTTGATCCAGTCTTCGGCGGTACTGTCCTGGCTGCGGGCGGGAAAGGCGGCGAAGAGCGCAAGGGCGAGGACGGTGCAGCGGGCTTGGAGGCGCATGGCGGTCGGCGGGAAGGATGAGGTGTCCGGTGGACCGCCCGCCGGGCGCCGGGTTCAGAGGAACACCGTCGGGGCGGCTAGACCGCCACCGGCGCCGGAATGTGGGGATGGGGGTCGTAGCCTTCGAGGCGGAAGTCGTCGAAGCGGAAGGCGAACAAGTCGCGCACCGTGGGGTCGAGCACCATGGTCGGCAGAGGCCTCGGTTCGCGGGAGAGTTGCAGGCTGGCTTGTTCAAAATGGTTGCTGTACAGATGGGCGTCGCCGAAGGTGTGCACGAAATCCCCCGGTGCGTAGTCGCAGACCTGGGCGAGCATCAGGGTGAGCAGGGCGTAGGAGGCGATGTTGAAGGGCACGCCGAGGAAGATGTCGGCGCTGCGCTGGTAGAGCTGGCAGGAGAGGCGGCGCTTGCCCCCCGGTACAGCGGGGGGGGCCACGTAGAACTGGAAGAGGCAGTGGCAGGGCGGCAGGGCCATGCGATCCACGTCGGCGGGATTCCAGGCGCTGACCAGATGGCGGCGGGAATCCGGGTTGTGCCTGAGTCCTTCGACCAGTTGGGTGATCTGGTCCAGGGTGCGCCCGTCGGGGCATTCCCAGCGCCGCCACTGGCGGCCGTAGACCGGGCCCAGTTCGCCCTCGGCGTCGGCCCATTCGTCCCAGATGCGCACGCCGTTTTCCTTCAGGTAGCGGATATTGGTGTCGCCCTGCAGGAACCACAGCAGTTCGTGGACGATGGACTTCAGGTGCAGCTTCTTGGTCGTGACCAGGGGGAAGCCGCGGGCGAGGTCGAAGCGCATCTGCCACCCGAAGACCGAACGGGTGCCGGTGCCGGTGCGGTCGGACTTGTCGTGGCCGTTGTCGAGGACATGGCGCATCAGGTCGAGGTAGGGCTGCATGGTCGTGATCCTGGGGGCCGCTGCGGCTGCGTCCCTCCCCCGGGCGGCGGGCGGGGGGGGCGGGTTGGGCGTCCCGATTGGCGGGCAGGGCCGACGCCGACGAGCGGCCGGCGGCGGATTTCAGCATAATGCCCGGCAATCAGAAACACGCGGATTCTACATGCTCGCCCGACTGGAAACTTACGCCTCCCTGCCCGACGCCGATGCGCTGACCGGCCTGTCCCATGTCCTCGCCCTGCTGCCGCCCGGCGAGACGCTCCTGCCCGGCTGTCCCGAACCCCAGGCCCTGGAGGCCGCCCTGGCGCGGCGGGGCAAGACGGCTGCCAGCCTGGCCAAGACTCCGCTGGCGGCGGACCTGGGGGGTGGCCTGCGGGTATGGGCGGTGCTCGATCCCGCCGCGCCGCGCTTCGAACAGGCGACCCTGGTGCGCAAGGCCTTCCAGGCCCTGCTGAGCGAAGAACCGCGGGAGATCCACGTCCTGCTCGACGGGGACAAGGCCTTCATCGAGTTGGCCGCCGAAATCGTCGCCTACGTGGGCCTCGCCAACGGAGCGCCCCTGCCCACCCGGCGCCGCGCCGAGGCGCCACGGGCCCTGGAGCGGCTGGTGCTCTGGGGCGTGGCGCGTCCCCCGGTCCGGGCGGGGGCGCTGGCCGAGGCCAGCGTCGTGGCGCGCAGCCTCGTCGCCCTGCCGCCCAATGTGCTCACCCCAGGCGCCTACCGCGACCGGCTGGCGGAAATGGCCGATGAGTTGGGCTGGGATATGGAAGAGTTCGACCTTCCCCGCCTGCGGGAAAAGGGCGCCGGCGCCTTCATCGCCGTGGCTCAGGGCAGCACCGAGGAGGATGCGGCCATCGTCCGCCTTTCCTACGAACCGCCCGGTGCTGCGGAGCAGGTGGCGCTGGTGGGCAAGGGTATCTGCTTCGATACCGGCGGCCACAATCTCAAGCCGGCCAAGTACATGGCCGGCATGCACGAGGACATGGCCGGCTCGGCCGTGGTGCTGGGCATCCTGCTGGCGGCCACCCGCCTGCAACTGCCCCTGCGCATCGACGCCTGGCTCGCCCTGGCGCGCAACGAGGTCTCGCCGACCGCCTATCGCCAGGGCGACGTGGTGACGGCCCTGGACGGAACGAGCATCGAAATCGTCCATACCGACGCCGAGGGGCGCCTGGTGCTGGCCGACGCCCTGGCCTTGGCGGTTCGCGACGAGCCGGATCTGGTGGTCGATTTCGCCACCCTTACCGGCAGCCTCATAACCGCCCTGGGCACGCGCTACGGGGGTGTCTTCAGCCCCGATGACGCCCTGGCCGGGGAGGCCGTCGCCGCCGGGCGGACCAGCGGCGAGCGTCTGTGCGCCCTGCCCATGGACGCCGACTATGAGAGCGACCTGGAAAGCACGGTGGCCGACATCAAGCAATGCACCCTGGAAGGCGACGCCGACCACATTCTTGCGGCCCGTTTTCTCAAGCGTTTCGTCGGCGACTGCCCCTGGCTGCATCTCGATCTGGCCGCCGCTTCGTGCAAGGGGGGGCTGGGGGCCATCGCCACCGAGCAGACGGGATTCGGCATCGCCTGGGGCATCGACTTCCTCCAGGCGAGAGTACAATAAGCGTCCGGAATAAGGGTCGCTGCGCTACGGGGGCGCCGACCAGGCCTTCCGCCCCGGGGAGACAAGGAGAACGACGATGCTGGACAGGCTGGGAAAATTGGGCGGACTCTTCGGGCAGGCCAAATCGGATCATCCCCTGGCGGATGAGAAGGAGTTCCGGCGCATCGTCGCGGCCCTGCCGGGGGACCACCCCTACAAGGCCCTGGACGAGATCTCCGGCTGGCTCGAATCGCTGCGTCTGGCCGACGATCTGCCGGCCGGACGCCTGTTCGACATGGTGCGCGAGCTGGATGAAACCGCCCAGCGCCACGCCTTCAAGCTGACGCGGGAATACCTGCGGGCGCCCCGTCTGGCCCGGGCCGAGGAGCAAAAGCTGTGGAAGGCGATCAACGGCTTCTGGCTCAACGCCGCATCCGCCTACGAAAGATGCCTCGCCCTCAGCCGGGAAAAGGACCGTCAGGCCGCCGCCTTGCGCGAAGCCCTGCCCCTCATCTGCGTGCGCCTGGTGGCCGCCCTGGGTCAGGTCGTCAGGTCCGAAATCTACCGTTACGGCCCCCATACGCCGTCGCTCTGGCTGCGCCTGGGGCTGGCCTACGGCGCCGCCGAGGCGGCGGGAGTGGCGAAAAAATCGGTCCAGATCTACCCCCGCAGGACGGAGACCACCACCGCGGAGCACGAGTATCTGCGCCTCCTCGTGCTGTTCACCTCGTCCCTCGACGCGCTCCTGCCGAACCAGATCGAACTGGCCGAGCGCCTGGTGGAGCACTATCTGCCCGGTTTTGCCTTTTCCGCCCAGAGCAGCAAGGAGAGCGTGTATTGGGTCGATCTCGACAAGGCCGAGCCGCCCGCCCGCCTGGCCCGGGTTCCCAAGCAGATGACGCCCTCCCTGCGCTTCTTTCATCCCGCCCGGGCGCACCTGCAGGTGGCCCAATTGGTCACCGACCTGGAGCACGGCGGCGCCCTCCCCGGCGAGATCAATCTGGGCGGGGACGTGGCGGTCAAATACGTCTTGCCGGTGCTTGCCCATCTGGCCACCTGCTGGGCGCCTTTGCCGCCCCTGCGCAAACATGCCCGCTACCCGGTCAAACACCGCATGGCCGTGGTCGCCGGCCTGCCCAACGCCGTGGCGGCCTTGTCCCCCGCGGCGGATAGCGTTGCCGGCGAATCCTGGGTGGTGGAAAACGTCAGCCGCGGCGGCTTCGGCACCATCGTCGCCGAACCCCGGCCGGATTGGCTGCGGATCGGCAGCCTGCTGGGGATGCAGCCCGAAGGCGGCGACAACTGGCTGGTCGGCGTCGTCCGCCGCTACCACCGCAGCAGCGAGAACGAGGCCCAGGTCGGCCTCATGACCCTTTCGCGGGCAGCGCGTCCGGTCGAGATGAAGCCCTTGCGCAGCACCGGTTACGTTGCCGCCACCACGGTGCGCGGCCTGTGGTTGAAGGACGTCGGTGACGAGGCCGAGATGCGGGTCGTCCTGCCGTTGGCGAGCTTCGATCTGCGCGAACCCATGGAAATCTGGCTGGACGGCCGGCCCGCCACGCTTTCCCCCGTTGCCCTGGTACAGCAGTGCGGGGACTACGAGGTCGCCCGCTACCGCTATTCCTGA
>SSTB01000095.1 GCA_009469665.1 Azonexaceae bacterium
AGGTTGTTGGTGGGATCAAGATCGACCCAGCCGTCACCTACCCCGGGGCAATAGAGGGAAACCCAGGCGTGGGAAGCATCGGCCCCTACCAGGCGCGGCCGCCCCGGTGGCGGATGGGTGAGGAGGTAGCCGCTGGCGTAGCGGGCGGCCAGCCCCAGGGAACGCAGGCAGGCGATCATGAGGTGGGCGAAATCCTGGCATACACCGCGCTTCTTCTGTAGCACTTCGAGGACGGGGGTCGATACCGTGGTGGCTTCCGGATCGAATTCGAACTCGCGGTGGATTTTTTCCATCAGGGCCATGGCCCCGGCGAGCAGCGGCCGCTGCTCGGGAAAGCACTCGGCAGCATAGACGGCGAACTCATGCTTGATCCGCACGAAGGGCGACTCGAAGAGGAAGCGGGTGGCAATGAGGTCGTCTTCGTCGGGAGGCGTGGCGCCGTAGGCCAGTTGTTCCCGTACCGTCTCCCAGGGCGGAGTTTCCTCCGGGGCGAGGGTGGGCCGATGGGGCATCACCTCGACGGTCAGGGTGGAACGGACCGTCAGGGCCTCGTGGGGAGTCTCGAAGCTGACCCACAGGACAGGATTGTCGAAGGCATCGCGCCCGTAACGCCGCCAGTTGGGCGGGGGATCGATGTCGATGTGATGCGCTTCGCAATGCTGCCAGGGCAGGATGCGGGGGGAGAGGTGCAGTTGCTGTTGCGAGAGTGACACCGGCGCGCCGTAGGCATACCGGGTTTCGTGGGCGACGTGATAGCGGGCCATGATCAGAGCCTGTGAATTTTTCGGGCGCGCCCGAGCGGCGTGCACAGCGGTGCACGATCAAGGCGCCAAGCACAGCCATAGCTCGGGCTATGGCGAGCATTGGCATCGCCGAGCGGGCGTAGCTGGGCACGACGAGCGGGGGTGAATGAAATTTTCACAGGCTCTCAAAGGGCCAGGGTCTGGTGGCTGACGTCGCCGACGTGGGTGAAGAAGCGCATGGCCAGCCGGTCGGACAGGGCATGCACTGCGGCTACCACTTCGTCCAGGAGAGCGGCCAGTTCCTCGCAGGGCGTGCATTCGCGGCAGTCGTGAAAGGCGACGCCGGCAAAACGCCCCAAGTCGGTGGCCCGCAAGGCCTTGCCGGCTGCGATGAGACGCTCGTCCCGGATGTCGCCCAGATCCCGGTCCATGCGCTCCAGATAGCGGACGAGGTTTTCGATCTGGAAGGCGACGCCGTGTGGGTTGGATTCGTCGAAGACCAGCAGATCGAGGACCGGCAACAGTTCCGGCGGCCGGGAGTAGCGGGAACGGAAGGTGATGATGCTATCCATCAGTTCCAGCAGCCACTCCAGGGTTCCCGGGGCCCGGGCCGAAGGCAGGCGGAGGAAGTGCGCCAGGGCCGTGGCCAGGGTATCGAGACGCTCGATACGCCGCCCCACCAACAGGAAGCGCCAGCCGTCGTCCCGGGTCATGTTGTCCACGGCGAAGCCTGTGAGGGACGAGGAGACGAGCAGCACGCGATCCAGGAAGGCGATGGCCTCGGGCAGCGAAGGGTTCTTGCGGCGGGCGTTCTGGAGGTTTCTCTGCAGGCCGTTGAGAGAGTGCCAGTGGTCGAGGGAGAGCCGCTCCCGCACGTGGGTCGCCGACCACATCACGCTGCGGATGGCCCCCGCCAGACTGCCGGCCTGGTCTGGATCGTAGATGGCCTCCAGCAGGCGATGTTCGGCATGGCGTGGCGAGGCTTCATCCTCCTCCCGGGTAGGAACGATGTCCATTTCCTCCGCCAGTTGCTGCACCGCCACCAGGGCCGGGGTGAGTTCGCCCCCGGCTTCAACCAGACGCGCGAGGACGACCCGCAGCAGCCGGGCCGTACAATCGAAGCGTTCGGAATAGCGCCCGACCCAGTAGAGGTTCTCCACCACCCGCGAGGAAAGATTGGCACCGCCGCGCACCAGGTCGCCGATCCCCAGGGACGATTTGATAAGGCTGAAGTCACTGACGTGACCATCGGCCAGCACCCAGCTGTCCTTGGACGAGCCCCCCCGCTGCATCGAGATCACCAGCGCGTTGGCGGCGCTGGCCACCCGGGCGAGGCCCCCGGGCATCACCGTATAACCGTCCGGCATGGCGACCGCATAGACGCGCAGGCCCACCGCCCGGGCCAGCAGCCGACGCTCGTGGGCGCGGCTCCAGACGGGAGCCTGGGACAGATGCACCAGTTCCTGGGCCACATAGGCGTGGGGCCGGGTGTCGATACGGCGCAGCATCTCCTCCCGCGCCTCGCCCTGGAGGTCGCGCCCGAAGGTGGGCTCGAAATGCTGAGTGGGAAAGGCCGGCTTGATGACCAGTTCATCCAGGTGCTCGCGCACGTACTCCAGGGCCGGCCGCTCACCGCACCACCAGGTGGCCACTGCGGGCATGGCGAGCCGCTCCCCCAGGAGGCGTTCGCACAGGGCGGGCACGAAGCCCATGAGGGCGCCGGAACCGATGAGGCCGCTGCCCAGGGCATTGGTCACCACTACCTGGCGGGCCCGCACGGCATTCAACAGGCCGGGGACGCCAAGGGCCGAATCGCCACGCAGTTCGAGCGGATCGCAGAAACTGTCGTCCTGGCGACGCAGGATGACATGCACTCGCTTCAGCCCCCGCAGGGTCTTGAGGAAGACCGTATCGCCCCGTACCGTGAGATCCTGGCCTTCCACCAGTGGAAAACCAAGGTAGCGGGCCAGATAGGCGTGTTCGAAATAGGTTTCGTTGTAGGGGCCGGGGGTCAGGAGCACGACGTGGGGCTGCTCGCCCCGGGCCACCGGCGCTAGGCCAGCGAGGGAATCCTGCAGGGCGCGGAAAAAATCCGCCAGGTGCTCGACGCGCAAATCGCGGAACAGTTCGGGAAAGACCCGCGAGATGATGAGGCGGTTTTCCAGGGCATAGCCGGCGCCGGAGGGGGCCTGGGTGCGGTCGGCTATGACCCACCAGCGCCCGTCGGGCGAACGAGCCAAGTCAACGGCGTAGAAATGGAGCCAGGTTTTTCCCGGCGGCCGCAGTCCGCGACAGGGCCAGAGGTAGCCATGCTGTCCATAGACCAGGGCCGGAGGCAGGAGGCCCTCGGCCAGCAGGCGCTGCTCGCCGTAGAGGTCGGCCAGCACCCCGTTGAGGACAGCGGCCCGCTGCGCCACCGCCGCCGCGATCTGACGCCACTCGTCGGCAGCGATGATGAAGGGCAGCGGGTCCAGGGCCCAGGGCCGGTCGGCCCCGTGGGGATCGGCATAGACGTTGTAGGTGACGCCGTTTTCCTGGATACGGCGATCGACAAACTCGACCCGCTCCCGCATCACCTCCGGCGCCGCCGCGTCCAGATGGCCCAGGAACTGCCGCCAATGGGGCCGCACCGCCCCCGCGGCGGTCAACATTTCATCGAAGCGCCGGGTATTGCGGGGATAAATGGCGAGCAGGGTGCGGGCCATGGAGGGTCGTAAAGGCAAGAACGGCGCGCCGCAGCGCGCCGTTTTCGGGCATTAGAAACGTCGCAAGTCTAGCGTAAACGGGTGCTCCGCGCTGATCTCGGGAGGGGCAACCGCCATGCGTCCCGGAGTGTGCCCGAAACGGAAGAAGCGGGCCAGGCGCCGGCTTTCGGCTTCGAACGCATTGACCGGGAAGGCTTCGAAATTGCGCCCGCCGGGGTGGGCGACGTGGTACTGGCAGCCGCCCAGGGAGCGCTGCATCCAGGTATCCACCAGATCGAAAACCAGGGGGCCGTGGACGCCGATGGTGGGGTGCAGACAGGAAGCCGGCTGCCAGGCCCGGTAGCGCACACCGGCGACGTATTCGCCGCCGGTGCCGGTGGGCTGCAGGGGCACGGCGCGGCCGTTGCACGTGAGCACGTAGCGGTCCGGCGCCATGCCGGCGACCTTGACCTGGACCCGCTCCACCGAAGAATCGACGAAGCGCACGGTGGTCCCCACATTGCCCTCCTCGCCCATGACATGCCAGGGTTCGAGGGCGTGGCGCAGCTCGAAGTCGATGCCCCGGGCCGCAAAGTCGCCGTACTTGGGGAAGCGGAATTCGAAGTGGGGGGCGAACCATTCCGGTTCGAAGGGGAAACCGGCCTGCTGCATTTCCTCCGCCACGTCGCGGAAATCTTGCTCGACGAAGTGGGGCAGCATGAAGCGGTCGTGGAGCTCGGTGCCCCAACGGGCCAGCCGGGGCGGATCGTAGGGGGTGTCCCAGAAGCGGGCGATGAGGCCGCGCAGCAGCAGCTGCTGGGCCAGGGACATGCGGGCGTGGGGCGGCATCTCGAACGCGCGCAGTTCGAGAAGGCCGTGGCGGCCGGCGGGACCGTCGGGCGAATACAGCTTGTCGATGCAGAACTCGGCCCGGTGGGTGTTGCCGGTGACGTCCACCAGCAGATTGCGCAGGATGCGGTCGATGAGCCAGGGCTGCGTATTGTCGCCCTGTCGCGCGATTTCCCGGAAGGCGATTTCCAGTTCATAGAGGGCGTCGTTGCGCGCCTCGTCCACCCGCGGCGCCTGGCTGGTGGGGCCGATGAAGAGGCCGGAGAACAGGTAGGAGAGGCTGGGGTGGTTGTGCCAATAGGCGATGAGGCTCTTGAGCAAATCCGGCCGGCGCAGGAAGGGGGAATCGTTGGGCGTCGCGCCGCCGAGGACGAAGTGGTTGCCGCCGCCGGTGCCGGTGTGGCGGCCGTCGAGCATGAATTTCTCGCTGGTCAGACGGGAGAGGTGGGCCGCATCGTAGAGGTGGGTGGTCCGCTCCACCAATTGATCCCAGGAGCTGGCCGGATGCACGTTCACCTCGATGACGCCGGGGTCGGGGGTGACGCTGAAATGGGCAAGGCGCGGGTCGGCGGGGGGCGGGTAGCCCTCGAAAATGAGCGGCAGATGCATGGCCTCGGCTGCCTGCTCGCAGGCAGCCAGCAGTTCGAGGTAGTCGTCCAGCCCGCCGGTGGGGGGCATAAAGACGTAAAGCTTGCCATCCCGGGGCTGGGCGCACATGGCCAGCCGGGTGATCCAGGCGGCGGATTCCTTGAAGCCCGGCACGCGGTCGGGGGCAGCGGCAGCCTGGCCCTTGCCCCGGCCGGCGGCGGCCTGGCGAGCCCGGGCGGCCTCCACCACGGCCGCGAATTGCCGGCGGATTTCGGCGTAGGACTTGAGGGGAGCCGGCACCAGGGAAGGATCGAGGGGGTGCTGGTAGGGGTAATCGGCCTTGGCGACCCAAGGCTGGGAATCGAGGGGCAAGCGCCAGCCCATGGGCGAGTCGCCGGGGAACAGGTAGCAGCGCTCGGAGCGCAGAAACCAAGGGCCGGTCTGCCACCGGCCATGGACGTCCTTCATCACCGGGAAGACGTGGCCGACGGTTTGGGTCAGGCCCTGGGAGAACACCTTCATCAGGCGGGCCCGCTCCAGGGGATCGTCCACCCGGGAGTCGAAGGGATCGACGTTGCCGGGCAGGCGCCGCTCCCGCCACAGGTAGTAGAACACGTCCTCGAAGGCGGGAAAGATGTCCCCGCCTTCGAGGCCCAGGTTGCGGGCCACCCGCTCCAGGAACGCCGCCGAGTGAGCGTCGGTGACGCCGTAATCCTTTTTCTCGTCGGCGTAAAGGGCCGGGTTGCCCCAGAGGGGCTGGCCATCCTTGCGCCAGAAGCAGTTGAGGCTCCAGCGCGGGAGCTGCTCGCCGGGATACCACTTGCCCTGGCCGAAGTGCATGAAGCCCTCGGCGCCGTATTTTTCCCGCAGGCGATGGAAGAGGTCGGCGGCCAGCAGGCGCTTGGTGGGCCCGAGGGCGTCGGTGTTCCACTCGGCGCCGTCGGGGTCGTCCACGGCCACGAAGGTGGGTTCGCCGCCCTGGGTCAGGCGCACGTCGCGGGCCTTGAGCCGGGCGTCGATGCGATGGCCCAGGGCCTCGATGGCGGCCCACTCTTCGTCCGAATAGGGCTTGGTCACCCGCGGCGCTTCCCAGATGCGGGTGACCTGCATGGTGTGGCCGAATGTCGTCTCGCATTCGTCGATGGCGCCGGTGAGGGGTGCGGCGGAAGCGGGTTCCGGCGTGCAGGCCAGGGGAATGTGGCCCTCGCCGGCGAAGAGGCCGGAAGTGGGGTCAAGCCCGATCCAGCCGGCACCGGGCAGATAGACTTCCGCCCAGGCGTGGAGGTCGGTGAAATCGGCTTCCGGCCCCGAGGGGCCGTCCAGGGATTTCACATCCGGCTTCAGTTGAATCAGGTAGCCGGAGACGAAGCGGGCCGCCAGACCCAGGTGGCGCAGGAGTTGCACCAGCAGCCAGGCTGAGTCGCGGCAGGAGCCGGAACGCTTCTCCAGGGTTTCCTCCGGCGTCTGCACGCCGGGTTCCATGCGGATGGTGTAGGCGATGTCCTGCTGCAGACGGGCGTTCAGGGCCACCAGGAAATCTACGCTGCGGGCCTTCTCGCGGGGAATGGCCGCGAGGTAAGCCGCGAACAGCGGCGTCGCCGCCAACTGGTAAAGGTAGGGCGTCAGCTCGTGGCGCTGCCAGGCCTCGTAGGTGAAGGGAAAGTGCTCGGCGTGGGGTTCCAGGAAGAAGTCGAAGGGGTTGATGACCGACATCTCGGCCACCACATCCACCTCGATGCGGAACTCCCGCGTCTTTTCCGGGAAGACCAGGCGGGCCAAGTAGTTGCCCTGGGGATCCTGCTGCCAGTTGATGAAATGCTCTTCCGGCCCGACCTTCAGCGAGTAGGACAGGATGCGGGTCCGCGAGTGGGGACAGGGCCGCAGGCGGATGACCTGGGGGCCGAGTCCGACCAGGCGGTCGTAGTGGTAGTGGGTGACGTGGTTGAGGGCGACGTGGATGGACACGGGTTTCTCCGATCAGGTTCTTGGGGAGCAATAGCAAAAGCCGAGCCACCGGTTTTGCCCTTTTGGTGGCCCGACTGGGCCATCCCCGCACCATTCCTGGGCAATGCGTGGCAACCCTGCACCACTTTGCCCCAGGACAGGGAATCCGCATTCTATTAGCCTGGCCAACAAATAGCTTCCGCCAACCCGACTGCTTTCGGAGAAGCCGGGCCATTCCGTGACTCCTTGGTCAGGCCTCCTTTCCGAACCCGTGGGTTTCATCGTAACTCCCCGGTCCGGCCGCTTTTCTGAACCCATGGGTTCCGCGCTGGAGGCGCGGGCGTACTTTCTTCTTGCTGGCTGAAGCAAAAGAAAGTCACACGCCCTCCAGGCGGAACCCCAGGGTTCAGCCAACCCGACTGCTTCCGGAGAAGCCGGGCCATTCGGTGCCTCCTCAGTCGAGTCGCTTTTCGGAACCTGCCATGCAAATTCATCGCTTGGAGTTCGGAAAACAGACCATTTTCGGCCCGATGATCTCCCGCAATACGAAGCCCACCGCGACCGCCGCCAGCATGCTTGTATCGCAAATGATAATGGTTCCTATTTACATTTCGATGCTGCGCACCTAGAATGCTTCCAACCTTATCCCTGGAGCCCCCATGCGAAGCCTTGCCCTGCATGTTGCAATCGCCGCCATGCTGCTGTGGTCGGCCCTTTCCATCGCCCATCGCTGATCGGGGAATCACTGACATGAATCAACACTCTCTCTGGGCCGGCGCCTTGAGTCTGGTCCTCCTGCACGAAGAGACTGGCTGCCCCCATTCAGCCCTCAACGCGGCGCGCCTGCTGGAGCGCCTCAGCGAACTGCCCGAAATCGACGGGAGCACCCGCGATCTGTGCGAGCGGGCCAGTGCCCGGCTACGCCATGACTGCCGGGAGGACCACCTTGCTTGCGCCGCTTGAGAACCGCTCCCTCATCGAGCGGGAGGGCGAGCCTGCCCTGACGGCCGAACAGGGCAACGCACTGCGTCAGGCACGGCGGGAACTGCGCCGCTCGGCCGCGCTGGCGGCGCGCAAGATCGTCTCCCAGGAAAACGAAATCCTTCGCCTGCGAAATCTCCTCGAATCCAGTCAGGAACGCGTCGCTGCCCTGGAGTCGGGCCAGGCGATCGTCGAACTCGGGCGACGCCTGATGATCCTCAGCCTGCGCAACGACGAGTTACAGGGCGCCGCTGAACGTCTCTGGACCCTGGACAAGACCCTTGCCGCCGCCCATGCCGAGTGCGAGCGCCTGGGCGAGGAACGGGACCAGTTAGCCGCACGCCTCGCCAGGCGCAGACGCGCCCCGCCTTCGTCCTGACCTGTCCCGGCAG
Source organism: Azonexaceae bacterium (assembly GCA_009469665.1). The sequence goes on from SSTB01000095.1 coordinate 8,182, forward strand.
CTCCTATGCGTCCCCGACCACGTCCGCCCCCTACCCCGCCGCAGCCAAAGACTGCTTATCCCATCCTCGTCGTCACGCTTCCCCAATTCCCATGCTGACCCGCTTTCCCGCCCCCCGACACCCGGCGACCGCCTCTCTCGCCAAGGCGTCCGAAACGCCCTACCTCGTGGCCGGCGGCGCCATCCGCCTCTCCCTGTCCTCCGACCTGCAAGGGCCTGCCGGGGAAGAAGCTTCGCCCCGCAAGGGTTCCCGCCGCCGGCGCCTTTGGGAGCTGGGCCACAAGTGCCACTGCCCCATCGTTGGCGTGTGTTTTTCGGTGCATGAACTGCGGAGCCATATGGCCCGGGTCATGCAGATTTCCCGCAGCGATTCGGACTACACCCTGCACAGTTCCGCCGTGGGGGCCTGCGAGGCCCGCGGCCCCCTGTCGGACCTGCTGCACAAGGTGCTGGAAAAGCGCTACGCCCTCACCATCAGGCTTTTCGCTGCGGCCCGCAGCCGTGACGCCCTGGCCACCCTCTGGCAGGAAGCCCTGGACAGCGGCAGCGAAATTCCCGCCGCCTTATGGGCGACCTGGACCCATCCGGCCTGCGACAAGGTTCTGGAACAGACGGTCTACGCCGACATTCACATGCTGCAGCACCAGATCGGCAGCGGCACCCGGGCCGAATTGAAAACCCTGGAGACCCTGCGCCAGGAAAACACCACTTTGCGCGGCGAGGTGGCTACGCTGCGGGAGGAAGGCCGTCGCCTGCAGCGGGAAAAGGCCGATGAAACCCGCGTTCTCTCCGCCCAGATCGGCCGCCTGCAAGCCGAACTGGCCTCCCGGGACGCCTGGGGTGCCGGTCTGCTGGGCCAAATGGAGTGCCTGCGCGCCAGCCTGCCAGACCTCAAGGACCGCCAGGCCCTGGCCCGCCGGGCCCAGGATGCGGAAAACCGCGCACAGGCGCTCACCGCCCGGGCGGCGGAACTGGAGGCCGCCCTGGAGCGCCTGCGCCGCCAGCCTCCGCCCGAGGTGGCGCCCAGCCCCGCCCAGCCGCCGGCCGCGGAAAAGGCGCCGCACCCCGAGCACCTGGCAGGGCGTTGCATCCTCTGCGTGGGCGGCCGCTCCGGTTCGGTGGAGGCCTATCGGCAACTGGTGGAATCCCGCGGCGGACGCTTCCTGCACCACGATGGCGGCCTGGAGGAGAGCGTGCAGCGCATCGACGGGGCGCTGGCCGCCGCCGATCTGGTCATCTGCCAGGCAGGATGCATCAGTCACAATGCCTACTGGCGGGTAAAGGAACAGTGCAAACGCAGCGGCAAGCGCTGCATCTACGTCAAGACGGCGGGGGTCACTTCCTTCGCCCGTTCGGTGGCCGAAGCCACTGCTCCGGAAGCGGCCGACGCGGATTGAGGGAAGCCTTCCCCCGGATCAGGCCCCGCCGGTGTCCGCCACCAGAAAGTCGCGGCTGATGCCGTTGCCGACTTCGTAGATGCAGTCCATGAAATCGGTGAGCCACTCATGCAGGCCCTGCTCCAGGATGTCCCCCACCCGGGCGTAGTGCAGCCTGGCGTGCAGAATTCCCGCCTGACGCAGGGTTTCGCCGCAGTGGTCGTTGGCGACCAGATCCAGGTTTTTGACCACGCCGTTGAGACAAAAATGAAGCGAGCGGGGGAGGTCGCTGCGTAGGATGAGCAATTCCGCCACCCGCTCGGGGGTGATGACGTCGCGGTAGACCTTGCGGTAGTTCTCAAAGGCGGACACGGAGCGCAACAGGGCGCCCCACTGGTAGAAATCCGTGGCTTCCTCGTGGCCCAGGGGCCGGAGGACGTGAAATTTCACGTCCAGGATGCGGGCCGTGTTGTCGGCCCTCTCCAGCAGGGTGCCCAGGCGGATGAAGTGGAAGGCCTCGTCCTGAAGCAGGGTGCCGATGGTGACACCTCGGGATAGGGAGGAGCGCATCTTCACCCATTCGAAAAATTCGCCGATGCCGGCTGCACTGATTTTTTCGAAACTCTGCTCCCGGGCTTCCAGCCAGGTGGCGTTCATGGTTTCCCACATTTCCGAGGTGATGGTCCCGCGTACCGCGTGGGCGTTCTCCCGGGCCAAGCGCAGACAGCTGTGGATGGAGGCCGAATTGTCGGCGTCGCTCGCCATGAAGCGCAGGACGTTTTCCCCGGTCACCGCCGGATATTTGGCAGCAAAGGCCTCTTCCAGGCTATTGAGCGCAATGATGGCGTTCCAACTCTGGTTGGCAGCCTCGACCGGCTGGGGCACCAGGGACATCTGCCAGGTGACGTCGAGCAGGCGGGCAAGATTCTCGGCCCGCTCGATGTAGCGGGCCATCCAGAACAGGTGGTCGGCGGTACGGCTCAGCATGGTCTATTCCTTCCTCAATCCTCGAGAATCCAGGTGTCCTTGGTACCGCCCCCCTGGGAGGAATTCACCACCAAGGATCCGGCAGTGAGGGCAACCCGGGTGAGCCCGCCGGGGACCATATCGACGTCCTGACCGGAAAGCACGAAGGGCCGCAAATCCAGATGGCGCGGCGCGATGCCCTCTTCGACGAAGGTCGGGCAATTGGAGAGGGCCAGGGTCGGCTGGGCGATGTAGCCCTCCGGCTTGGCCAGCAGAAGCTGGCGGAACTTGTCGATCTGCTCCCGGCTGGATGCCGGACCCACCAGCATGCCGTAACCGCCGGCGCCATGGACCTCCTTCACCACCAACTCCGCCAGATGGGCCAGCACGTAGTCCAGATCCTCCGGCTTACGGCACATGTAGGTGGGCACGTTATTGAGGAGAGGCTCCTCGCCGAGGTAGAAGCGAATCATGTCCGGCACGTAGGGGTAGATGGACTTGTCGTCCGCGACCCCGGTGCCGATGGCGTTGGCCAGGGTGACGTTGCCCGCCTGGTAAGCCTTGAGGATGCCCGGCACCCCCAGGGCGGAATCGGGCCGGAAGGCCAGGGGATCGAGGAAGTCATCGTCGATGCGGCGGTAGATGACGTCGACCTTCTGGGCTCCCTGGGTGGTGCGCATGAAGACCTGATCCTTGGCGACGAAGAGATCGCGCCCCTCCACCAGTTCAACCCCCATCTGCTGGGCCAGGAAGGTGTGCTCGAAATAGGCGCTGTTGAAGGCCCCCGGCGTCAGGACGACCACGGTGGGATTGCTCACCCCCTTGGGGGCCACGGCCCGCAGCTTCTCCAAAAGCATGTCCGGATAGTGCTGCACCGGGGCGACCTTGTGGCGGGCGAACAGCTCGGGGAAGAGCCGCATCATCATCTTGCGGTCTTCCAGCATGTAGGAGACGCCGGAAGGTACCCTCAGGTTGTCCTCCAGGACGTAGAACTCGCCCGCCCCGGCGCGCACCACATCCACCCCGGCGATGTGGGCGTAGATGCCGCCGGGCACGTCGACCCCCTGCATTTCGGGGCGAAATTGGGCGTTGTCGAGTACCTGGGCAGCAGGGATCTTGCCGGCCTTGAGGATTTCCCGCTCGTGGTAGATATCGTGCAGGAAGCTGTTCAAGGCCTTCACCCGCTGGCGCAGGCCGGACTCCAGGGCGTGCCACTCGGCAGCGGGGATGATGCGCGGGATGATGTCGAAGGGGATGAGACGCTCCTTGCCGGCTTCTTCTCCGTAAACCGCAAAGGTGATCCCCACCCGGTGAAAGGCCAGATCGGCCTCCGCCCGTTTGCGCGCGATGCGCTCCGCCGGCGTTTCCTCAAGCCAGCGGGAGTATTGGACGTAATGGTCCCTGATGGCGCCGCCGGCGTCGGTCATCTCGTTGTAGAAATTCATGGTCTGCCCGCTCGAAAAAATGAGGTCTGCTTTGGAACTCCAGCACCTTCCGTGCCACCAAGGGGAATGCGCCCTATGCCCGAAATTATGCCGCTTCCCGGTGCCCTGGAGGCCCCGCCCGCACCGAGATGATGCATCCCCTCCCGCTCACGCCCTGCGGGAGAGCAATCGGAGGGCGCGGAGCAATGACACTCCGCCATGGGGAAGGTCGACTGCTGAGCCCCCCGAATTATTCACACACCCATTACTAAAGTAATAGATTTTTCCCGGCGGTGAATTAGAATAAAGTGAAATACCCGCGGGTCGCCCCGACGCGATCCCGAAAAAACGAGAGAGAGACATCACCATGACTTCGATCCGGATCGCTTTTTCCCGGGCTGTCGGCGCCGCGTCCGCCATCGCCGAGATTGCCAGCCAGATGGAGGGTTTCCGACCGGCTCTGGTTCTGTGCTTCGCCACCGACACCCAGAATCCGGCGCAACTCGCGGCCGCCCTGCGGCAAGCCTTTCCTCCGCCGGTGGCCCTGGCGGGCTGCACCACAGCGGGTGAAATCGGCCCCGACGGCTATACCAATGACAGTATCGTCGCCATAGGCTTTGCCGCCGCCGATTTCACCGCCGTCACTGTCCTCATCCCCGGACTCTCGGCCTTCGATCTGGCCGACTGCCAGCGGCGGGTGGAGGATGCCCTGCACCGCAGCACCCTCCAGCGCGAGGCCCTCGGTTTTCCCCATTCCCTGGCCTTTCTGCTGGTGGATGGCCTTTCCCTGCGCGAGGAACCGGTGGGTCGCGCCGTCCAGCTCGTCCTGGGCGACATTCCGGTAGTCGGGGGCTCCGCCGGGGATTCCCTTCAATTTCGTCAGACCCAGGTCTTCCACGACGGCAGCGCCCAAAGCGATGCAGCGGTGCTCGCCCTCATCAGCACCGACCTGCCTTTCCGGGTGGTCAAGACCCAGCACTTCCAGCGCACCGACGAACGCATGGTGGTCACCGGCGCCCGCCCGGCGGAGCGGGTCGTGACCGAGATCAACGGCTTTCCCGCCGCACTCGAATACGCCCGCATCGTCGGCGTGCCGGTCGAGAACCTGGACCCACTGGCCTTCGCGGCCTATCCGGTGGTGGTGCGCATCGGCGGCAGCGAGTACGTGCGCTCGATCCAGAAGGTCAATCCCGACCACAGTCTGTCGTTCTACTGCGCCATCGACGAAGGCATCGTCCTCTCCCGCGCCCAGGGACTCGACGCCCTGGCCAACCTGGAAAGCGCCCTGACCAGAGTGGAGGAGGAGATCGGCAAGCCCGAGGCGGTCCTCGCCTGCGACTGCATTTTGCGCAATCTCGAATTCCGGCAGAAGGGCCTGACCGAAGTGATCTCGGCGGCCCTGCGTCGCCACCGCGTAGTGGGGTTTTCCACCTTCGGCGAATTGCATAAGGGAATCCACGTGAACCAGACCTTCACCGGGGTCGCCTTCGGGCAGCACGCCCAGGAGGTCCGCCAATGATCGGCGACGCTCCCGGCTTCGACCGCAGCGCATTGCCGGCCCCTGTGGCCGACGAACTGGCCCGGCGGGACAAGATCATCCACGTCCTTATGGATCGGGTGGAGCAGGGCATGGACGCCCAGGGGTCCGACTACAGCTTCTTCCAGTCCTCGGTCTTGCTGGGAGAGCAGGTCCGGGAGAGAACCCAGTTGCTCGACCGCGCCATGGCCGCCCTGCAAAAGAGCAATGCGGCCCTGGCCGAGGAAAAGAGAGCGGTTGAAGCGGCCCGGGTAAGGCTCTTCGAAGCCATCGGTGCCAGCGCCGATGGCTTCGTGCTCTTCGACGCCGACGACAGGCTGCTGATGGCCAATCCGGAATTTCTTGCCCTTTGGGAGAAAACCGGCCCGGACGCGGCTCTCGTCCTCGGCTTGAGTTTTGCGCAAGTCCTCGCCGCCCTCGGCTACCCGAAAGGCGAGTGTGCCTGGCTCGCCACCTGGGCGGAGGCTCACGCGCTGGCCAAATCCGGTTCCCCAGTGCGGCGGGAAATTCAGGTACGCGACGGCTTCTGGCTGCACATTTCCGAACACCCCACCGCCGAAGGCGGTGTCGTTGGCACCTACGCGGACATCAGCGAAATCAAGGAGAGCGAGACCCGCCGCCGGGAAGAGGAATTGGCAGCCCAGGCCTTATTGCTGCAGACCACCCTGGACAACCTGGCCCAGGGGGTGGTCGTCTTCGACGCCCGGGATTGCCTCGTGGCCTGGAACGACCGCTGCGCCGAGATGTTGCGCCTCGACGAGGCCGCCCTGGCCCGGGGCGCTGCCCGCACCGCCCTGCCCTCCATCCTCGCAGCCCACCGGGAGGGCGAGCCCTCCAACGGCCCCTGCGAGATTCCGACGGACGACGGCCGCGTCCTGGCCCTAAGGCAAGCCCCCCTACCCGACGGAGGCACGGTCCTCACTCTGAGCGACGTCACAGAAGGACGCCTCCAGGAAAATCGCATCCGCGAGCTTCTCGACGAACTGCGCCTGACTTTCGAGAACGCCCACGTGGGCATCGTCCATCTGCGCAATCGTGTCATCGTCAGCGCCAACGCCCGCATGGCGGAACTGTTCGGCTGGGATTCACCGGCCCAGTTGGTCGGAAAGACGACCGAGTTGCTCTACCCCTCCCCTGAGGAATGGGAGACCGACGGCGCCCTGGCCTACGGTGAACTGGCTGGAACGGGCTACAGCGACCGCGAGTACTGTTTCGTCCGCCGCGACCGCCAAGCCATCTGGTGCCATCGCACCGGCAGACCCCTGGACAAGACTTCTCCCCATGCCGGATCGATCTGGGTCTTCGCCGACATCACCCAACGGCGCGCCCAGGAGGCTCAGTTGCGGCTGGCCCGTACCGTCTTCGAGCACAGTTCAGACGCCCTGATGATTACCGACAGCGATGGCCGCATCATCGACGTCAACCGTGCCTTCACCACCATCACCGGCTACGAGGTGGAAGACGTTCTCGGCAAGAATCCCAGCCTGTTCAAATCCGGCGCCCACCCGCCGGAATTTTATTCGAATATGTGGAAGACCCTGCTGGAGGCTGGCCGCTGGGATGGCGAAATCATCGACCGCAGGAAGAGCGGCGAGATTTATCCCAAGTGGCTGTCGATCACGGCCGTTTACGACGAATCGGGCGCGCCGACCCAGTTTATCGGCTCCTTCCAGGACATTTCCGAGCGCAAGGCAGCCGAAGAAAAGATCCAGTTTCTCGCCCACCATGACGTGCTCACCGCACTGCCCAACCGCCTGCTGCTGCGGGACCGCTTCGGCCAGGCCCTGGAGGCAGCCCGGCGTACCGGCCGCAGCCTCGCCTTCATGTTCCTGGACCTGGACGAATTCAAGCGCATCAACGATTCCCTCGGCCACCGGGTGGGCGACTACCTGCTCATCGCGGTGGTGCGGCGCCTCAAGGCCTGCCTGCGGGAATCAGACACCATCAGCCGCCAGGGCGGCGACGAGTTCATCGTCCTGCTGAACGACATGGACACCCCGGTGGCCGCAGCCTCCACAGCCGGCAAGATCATCGACGCCATGAGCCAACCCTTCCAGATCGGCGGCCAGCTCATCAACACTTCGGTTTCCATCGGCATCGCCATGGCCCCCAGCGACGGCAGCGACTTCGACGCCCTGCTGCAGAAGGCGGACATGGCCATGTATCACTCCAAGGAGCGCGGGCGCGGCAGCTTCAGCTTCTTCCGCCAGGAGATGAACGACGACGCGGTGCGCCGCCACACCCTGGTCAATAGCCTGCACCGGGCGCTGTCCTCCGGTGAATTCCGTCTCCACTATCAGCCCCAGATCGGCATCGCCGACAACGCCATGCTGGGGAGCGAGGCGCTGCTGCGCTGGATCCAGCCGGATGGCGCCACCATCAGCCCGGTCGATTTCATCCCTGTCGCCGAGGATACCGGGCTCATCCTGCCCATCGGCGAATGGGCGCTCAGGGAGGCCTGCCGGCAGGCCCGCCTGTGGTTCGACTCGGGCTTGCCGGCGCGCATCGCGGTGAACGTTTCCGGACAACAGATCTACCGCGCCGACGTTCCAGCGCTCCTGGCCGCCGCCACCCGGGAAGCCGGAATACCCCCCTCCCTGATCGAGATCGAGCTGACCGAATCGACCCTCATGCAGGATAGTCAGGCCGTGCGGGAAGTCATCCGCGAAATCAAGTCCCTCGGCAGCAGCATTGCCATTGACGACTTCGGCACCGGCTACTCCAGCCTGGCCTACCTCAGCCGTTTCAACGTAGACAAGCTCAAGATCGACCGCTCCTTCATCGTCGGCGCCAGCGCCAACGAGGAGGATACGGCCATCGTACGCATGATCACCCAGATGGCCCACGTACTCGAACTCAAAGCGGTCGCCGAGGGGGTCGAAACCCCGGCCCAGGTTGCCCTGTTGCGCAGTTGCGGCTGCGACGTGGCCCAGGGCTTCCTCTTCAGTCGTCCTGTGGAGCCACTCCAATTCGAACGTTTCGTGCGTACGCACCACAGTCAGTCGCCCTACGATTGGTACCTCTGAGCCGGGGAACCTCACGCTGCGCCGGGGGCCATCCTGGACTCCACACCCGCAGTGACCATCGCGGCTCTGAGGTCTGTTCAGGTTCCTGAACTCATGGTTTCCGCGCCTGATGCGCGGCCGACTTTTTTGTTGGCTGAAAAGAAAACCGCCGGACCAGCCGGCGGTTTTCTGTCCGAGAGCAGTGCTGAAGGTCAGACGCGCTCGAAGATGGCGGCAATACCCTGCCCGCCTCCGATACACATGGTCACCAGACAGTACTTGCCACCGATGCGGTTCATCTCATACACCGCCTTGGTGGCGATGAAGGCGCCGGAACAGCCGACCGGGTGGCCCAAGGCGATGGCACCGCCGTTGGGGTTGGTCTTGGCCGGATCGAGACCCAGCACCTTCATGACAGACAGGGCCTGGGCGGCGAAGGCTTCGTTGGACTCGATGACGTCCATCTGGTCGAGCGTCAGACCAGCCTTCTTGAGGGCCAGGCGGGACGCGGGAATCGGGCCTTCACCCATGATGTCGTTGGGCACACCGGCCACAGCGTAGGAGACCAGGCGGGCCATGGGCTTGTAGCCGGCCTTGACCGCCGTGTCGCCATCGGCGAGAACGAAGAAAGCGGCCCCGTCATTGATGCCGGAGGCGTTACCGGCGGTTACCGTACCGCCCTCCTTCTTGAAGGCCGGCTTCATCTTGGCCAGAGCTTCCATGGTGGTGCCGCGCTTCAGATGCTCGTCGGTGTCGAAGACCACGTCGCCCTTCTTGGTCTTCTTGACGATCGGGAGAATCTGCGATTTGAAGTAGCCCGCGTCGATGGCCGCCGCGGCGCGGCGCTGGGATTCGACGGCGAAGGCATCCTGCTCTTCGCGGGAGATGCCATGCTTGACCGCTAGATTCTCGGCAGTCACGCCCATGTGGCCGACGCCAAAGGGATCGGTGAGCACCGCAACCATGGAGTCGATGGCCTTGGTGTCGCCCATACGGGCGCCGGAACGCAGTGCAGGCAGCATGTAGGCCGCCTTGGACATCACTTCAACGCCGCCACCGATGCCGTAGTCGCAGTCACCCAGCAAGATGTTCTGGGCGGTGGTAACGATGCCCTGCAGGCCAGAGGCGCACAGGCGGCTGACCTGCATAGCAACTGAGTCCATGGACAGACCGGCCTGGATGGAGGCGACGCGCGAAACGTAGGGATAGCGGGCGTCGGTCGGCATGCAGTTGCCGACGGTGACGTAATTGATCAGTTGGGGATCGACGCCGGAGCGGACGACCGATTCCTTCATCACGACACCAGCCAGCTCGCTGGCCTCGAAATCGGCCAGGGAACCGCCGAAGGCACCGATAGCGGAACGGACAGCGCTCAGTACGACAACATCTCTGCTCATTATGATTCTCCTGATAAAAAACACTCAGCCTGGCACGGCGGCGAGGCTCGACAAAAAAAGCGCCCAAGGGCAGTGGCCCGCCGGACAAGGCCCGACGCACCCGGTTTGAAATCGACTGCGCACGGACCTCAAAAACTCCGCACGGTCGCCCAACGCATTGCTCTTGCCCCCTGACCGCCGGTGCTTGGCACCCTGCGACCCGCTGCCCCGACCCAGAAACCTGTCGTTCGAAGCACACCTGCCGGTGGCCGATCCGTTCGCCGATGGCAAAGAAGGCGGTCGCCGAGCAGTGCAACGGCGACGGGGTGATGATACCGAAAACCGCGCCGGAAAACTTGACGAAATCGCGGGTAAACCACGGCAAAACGCCCCTCGGGCTGTTACTCGCAGTGCAATTTAGCCGGGTGCCGACCGCATCGGCGGCGCAGCCGCCCGTTTGGTTCAGCTTCCCTCGGCGACAAGTCCCAGGCGACTGACGAGGGAGCGGATCATCCCGGCCGTGGCCCCCCAGATGAAGTAGTCACCGTAGGGCATGGCGTAATACTGGCGCAGGGCGCCCCGCACATGGACGGCCTCGCGCCGGTGGTTGCCAGGATCGAGGAGAAATTGCAGCGGCACTTCGAAGACTTCCGCCACTTCGAAGGGATCGGGCCGCACGGGAAACGGAGGGGTAACCAGGGCCACCACGGGAGTCACCCGGAACCCGGTCCCGGTTCGATACTCAGGCAGAAATCCGATGACTTCGATGCAGGCCGCCGGCAGCCCGACTTCCTCCAGGCATTCGCGCAGTGCCGTGGCCACGGGCCCGGAATCGCCTTCCTCCACCCGCCCGCCGGGGAAGCTGATCTGGCCGGGGTGGTCGCGCAAATGGGCCGTACGCTGGGTCAGGAGGACTGTAGGCCCCTCGTCACGACAAACGATGGGAAAGAGCACCGCCGCGGGCGTCAGTTCGCTCTCGCGGGCACCGTCCTCGGCAACGAATTCCCCGACCGCCGGCTCGGGCAGAAGGCAGGCCCGCAGGCGGTCCACATCGAGGCTCATGCGGCTGCGGTGTCTCCCTCGATTTCCGCATGAACCGAATCAAGCGCATCACGCAGGGTCTCTTCGCTCAAGCGGTTGATCGAAGTAGCAACGACATCGGCGGCCTCGATGGCGCCCACCGGTAGACGCTTGCTGTCCAGGGTGGCAATGAGCGCTGCGGCAGCCCCTGCCACCTGCAGAAGCACTTGGCGTTCGCCCATGAGCAGTTCGAGTTCCTGGCGCAGAAGCGTGATTTCCTGATCCTTTTGAGGCATGACCCCTCCTGTCAATAACGGCGGCGCAGGGTCAGTGTATCCCCATCCCGGACCATTTCAGTCCGGTTGAGGAAACTCATCCCGAGAAGCGCGAAGGGCATATCACCCGACGCGTGCACTATGGCGTCCACCTGGTGCAACGTAATGTCGCCCACCTGGACCGAATCCAGGGTAAGTTTGCTGACTTCGACCTGGCC
>SSTB01000096.1 GCA_009469665.1 Azonexaceae bacterium
GGCCTGGGGGCCGGCGTCCTCCACCAGGGCCAGGGTGCGCCGGGCGGCGGCCTCGTAATGGGGCGTGGCATCCTCGGCTATCCCGGGCTGGGTACCGAAGCGGGAGAGGTAGGGCATCTGCCGCGCCAGGCTGGCGCACAGGGAATCCAGGGTGGTGACCGCCAGGCGCCCCGGATGATCGAGGAGCTTCCAGCCTTGCTCCGCGTCGCGGGCGAGGGCGGTGCGGCCCAGATCGTAGGTGAGTTGCCGATGGGGCGCCTCGTCGCCGGGCCGCTCGCCAGTCGCCGCCAGTTCCAGGCTGCTCAGGATGCGGTCGCGCATTTCGGCTGCCGCCTTGTTGGTGAAGGTCAGTGCCACCACTTCTTCGGGGTGATCCACCCGGGCCAGCAGGCCCAGTACCCGCTGGGTCAGCAACTCCGTCTTGCCCGCCCCCGCCGGCGCCTCGACGATGAAGGACTGCGGCTCCAGGGCCCGGAGCCGTGCGGCGGCGTCGGCGGTGAGAAGCTCAGTCAATGGGAAACTCGACGATGGTCTTCAATATCCACGGGTCGGTGGCGGTATTGAGGCCGCGCCCTACGCCGAGGTTGACGGTCCAACCCCGGTGCGCGATATCCAGAGTGAGGTAGGCGGTATGCTCCTGCTGCGGTCGGGGGGAAGGGTGGGCCAGTTTGCCCAGTTCGCTGTAGGTTTCGATGCCCAGGCGGACGCCCGGCGCGACGCTGCGGGCCACCTTGAAGGCGGGACTCAGGTCGAAACCGCCGCGGTGCAGCTTGCGTGGCAGGCCGTAGCTGGCCAGAAGATTGGCGATCAGGAGCCAGTCTTCGTCGCGGTAGCCGACGATGGGGCGGATTTCCACGCTGTTGCGCCGCTCGTCGAAACGCCCGGTGGCGGTGACCAGTTCGCCGTTGATGCCGGCGAACACCCCGCCGCTCTCCGGGGCCGGGGCGAAGATCCACTTCAATTGCAACTGCTGTCCGCCCAGATGGGTGTCGCCGTGGCGGTCGATGACGCTGGGAAAGAGAATGCTGAGTTCGGTGCGGGGGCCGAAAGCGTAGGAAATTTCCGGAGTGACCCGCAGGCCGAGATCGGTGGGCAGCTCGCCATTGGCCTCCCGTACCCGGCTGCGGCGCAAGGTGCGGCTGCTGTGGATTTCGAAGCCCCATTCCCCGGCTTCGCCGATGCCGTCGTCGTAGACGCGGATTTCCGCCGGGATTTCGGCCTGGGCGTTCAAGGCCAGGAAAAGGGAGCCCAGGGCCAGGGCGCGCAGTAAGGGGTTCATGGCAGATCCAGTCGATTCGGGGCAGCGGGAATCATGGGGCCCCCTCAGGGCCGGGAAGCGCCGCCGCGCGCTCGGCCAGACGCAGCAGGGGCAGCACTTCACAATAAAGGAGGGCCTTGGGGTCGGCGAAGCGGACGGAGGCTTCTCCGGCGCCCACTTCGGCGGCGACCGCGCGCAAGCGTTCCTGCCAGTGGCGTAGCACCGCCGGCCAATCCGGGAAATCCGCCGCGGGAAAAGCCTTGCGCTTGGGGTCGTCCAGGCCGGTGATGCCGGGCAGCAGATCCTTGCGCTCGCCCACCCCGGCGAAACCCGCTTCGTCCAGGTTTACCCGGGCGAAGGCGACGGCCGCCACCGGCTCGCCGCCGGCCAGGGGCACCGCCAGGGCGGCGTAGAGCGGCAATTGGGGTTCGGTGATGCGCTCCTCGGCCCAATTGCGGGTATCGATGCGGTGGCCGGTCTTGTAATCGATCACCGCCAGGCCGCCGTCGGCCAGGCGGTCGATGCGGTCGATCACCGTGCGCACCTGAATGCCCTCGATGTCGAGCAGCACGGCCTGTTCGCAGGCCAGCACGGCGAAGTCTTGCCGTCCGGCTTCCACGGCCAGCCAAGCGTGCAGGAGCCGTTCCAGGCGCCCGGCCTCCAGTTGCCGGAAGCGGGGCGGCAATTCGCGATGGCTGGAATCCTCGAAGTCGGCCAGGGCCGCGGTCACCGCGGCGGCGACGGCCGCCGCCAGGGCGTCGGCGTCCAGGGCCAGGAGCGCCGCCCGGTCGGCGACGCCGCGCCAGAAGTGTTCCAGGGCGCCGTGCACCAGGGTACCGCGCTCCATGGCGTCCAGGCCCTCCACGGCGGGGCGCAGGCTTCGGGCGCCCAGGCGGTACTGGTAGAAGGCCCAGGCCGGGCAGATGGCCTGGGCCTTGAGCAGCCCGGTGCCGCCGGGGACCTTTTCCCCAGGGGCCACGGCCGGGGCGCGGGCGTCGGCCAGGGATTCCAGGCGGGCCGGGGAGGGCCACGGGGGCGTAGCGCGGGGGGGCTGCGCCGCCCCTTCGGGGATGCCGGCCAGAAGGGGGCTGGGGCGCAGCAGGCGGGCGCCGTCCTGGCGCCGCCAGGAGAAGGTGATCGCGGGCGCCGCGCCAATGAGCCGGCGGTGCACGGCCGCGGCGAAGGCCAGTTCCACTTCTGCGCTGGCGTGGGGGCTGCCGGCGCGGCGCTGGATTTCCGCCGGCAGCAGGGGATTGGGGCGGGGGTTGGGCGGCCAACGATCGTCGTTCATGCCGGCGACCCACAGGGCGTCGAAAGTCAGGCCGGTGCTTTCCAGAATGCCCAGCACTTCGATGGACGGCTTGCCGCGGGTTTCCGGCTGAAAGACCTGTTCCCGGCACAGGGCGGCAAGGCGCCGCAGCGCTTCGCCGGCACCCACCGCGGGCAGCAATTCGTCGTAGCGGGCCAGGCCTTCCAGGGCAGCGAGGAAGCTGCGCCGCACCTGGTATTCCGGGCTCGAGAGGGGACGGTCGCCGGGCCATCCCAGCGCTTCGAGCCAGCCGAGGAAGACGCTGCCCCAGGCGGAAGGCGGCCGGCGGCGGGGACCGCCCTGGGCCAGGGTGGCGGCGAAGGCCTCCAGATGGCCGGCGAGCCGAGGCGCTTCGATCTTTTCGCGGGCATAGAGGCGCTTGACCAGCCGCTGCAGCGCCGGCAGGTCGGTGAAGAATTCCAGCTCGTCCCTGAGCGCCCGGTCGATGCGCGCCCGGGCGTCGGCCTCGCCCTGGCCGGCGGACCAGAAGGGCGACAGGAGCAGGGCGGAAAAGACGGCCTGCTCGTGCCGGGGGCTGACGCCCAGGGCCAGGAGGTCCAGGGCCGCGGCCGCCAGGGGCTGACTGGCCAGGGGGCGGCCGAGGGAGATGTTGAACATCCGCGGGCTGTCCGGCGCCCCGGGGGCGAGAATTTCCGGGTGCAGGGCGTCCTCCAGGGCGAAGCCGAGGGCGTCCAGGCGTTCCGCCAGGTCAGGGACGACGATGCCCAGGCGGGCGTCCGGGTCGGCGGCGAGGGCGTCCCGCGCCCAGGCGGCGATGGCCAGGGCTTCGGCCTGGGCGTCGTCGCAGGCCAGACGGTGTCGGGCCGTCGCCGGCATTGCGCCGGCCGGGTATTCGCCGACCCGGACGCCGCGTTCGCCCAAAGTCTGGCGCAGACGCAGCTCTTCCGGGGTGTAGCGGTCGAAGCCGGCGAAGTCCACCGCCGCGGGCAGGGGGACCGACCCGGCGGCGATGAGGCTGCGGGCGATTTCCGGCAGGCGGGCCGCCTCCGTCCAGCCGCCAGCCGCGCAGCGCTTGCGGAATTCCCGGCGCCAGGCGACGAAGAGGCGGCCTTCCTCCGCCAGGGCGGCGGGGGGCAGTTCCAGGTTCCAGATGAGGGCCAGGGCATGCGCTTCATGGGCCGCGGCCGCGAGACCGGCCAGGTCGAAGAGGGGCAGGGTGTCGTCGGGCAGCGAGGCGGCGATCACCTGTTCCCACAGCAGCCTTTCGCAGGCGCCGTCGAGCAGACGCAGCGTGGGTCCGCTGCCGTCCAGGGCCGCGTCTTCCACCAGGCGGGCCAACCAGGCGCCCACGGTGAAGGCGGCGGGGGTCTCCCAGGTGCCGTCCGCCCCGGCGGGGACCGCGCTGCGCAGGGCCTCGGCCAGGCGGGCGGTGGCGCAGAGGGTCAGGGCCACGGCGCAGTCAGTCGCAGGCCAGGAGGGGCTTCAGAAAGCGCCCGGTGTAACTGGCGGCTTCCCGGGCCACCGCCTCCGGCGTGCCGGCCACCAGGATGCGCCCGCCGCCGTCGCCGCCTTCGGGGCCGAGGTCCACCAGCCAGTCGGCGGTCTTGATCACGTCGAGGTTGTGCTCGATGACCACCACGGTGTTGCCGTGGTCGGCCAGGCGGTGGAGTACGGTGAGCAGCAGTTCGATGTCGGCGAAATGGAGCCCGGTGGTGGGTTCGTCCAGGATGTAGAGGGTGCGGCCGGTGTCGCGCTTGGAGAGTTCGAGGCCCAGCTTGACCCGTTGCGCCTCGCCGCCGGAGAGGGTGGTGGCGCTCTGCCCCAGGGTGATGTACGAGAGGCCCACGTCCACCAGGGTTTGCAGCTTTCTGGCGATCACCGGTACGGGATCGAAGAATTCCCGCGCCTGCTCGACGGTCATGCCCAGGATGTCGTGGATGTTCTTGCCCTTGTATTGGATTTCCAGGGTTTCCCGGTTGTAGCGCTTGCCGTGGCAGACGTCGCAGGGGACGTAAATGTCCGGCAGGAAGTGCATCTCCACCTTGATCATGCCGTCGCCCTGGCAGGCCTCGCAGCGCCCTCCCTTGACGTTGAAACTGAAGCGCCCCGGCCCGTAGCCCCGGGCGCGGGCTTCCGGCACGCCGGAAAAGAGGTCGCGGATGGGGGTGAGGAGCCCGGTGTAGGTGGCCGGGTTGGAACGCGGCGTGCGGCCGATGGGCGACTGGTCTACGTTGATGACCTTGTCGAACAGGTCCAGGCCCTCGATGTCCTCGTGGGCCGCGGGCTCCGCCGTGGAGCCGTAGAGATGCTTGGCCGCCGCGGCGTAGAGGGTGTCGTTGATGAGCGTCGACTTGCCCGAGCCGGAAACGCCGGTGATGCAGGTGAACAGCCCCACCGGAATTTCCAGGGTGACGTCCTTCAAGTTATTGCCACTGGCGCCGATGACCTTGAGCTGTTTCGTCGGGTTGGGCACCCGGCGCTTCCCCGGGACCGCGATCTGCTTCTTGCCCGAGAGGTAGGCGCCGGTGAGGGAATTGGGGTGCCTCGCCACTTCGTCCGGCTCACCCTCGGCGACGATGGCGCCGCCATGGACCCCGGCGCCGGGGCCGATATCCACCACGTAGTCGGCCAGGCGGATGGCGTCCTCGTCGTGCTCGACGACGATCACCGTATTGCCGATGTCCCGCAATTGCTGCAGGGTTTGCAAGAGCCGCGCGTTATCCCGCTGGTGCAGGCCGATGGAAGGTTCGTCCAGGACGTACATGACCCCGGTGAGACCGGAACCGATCTGCGACGCCAGCCGAATGCGCTGGGCTTCGCCGCCGGAGAGAGTCTCGGCGGAACGCTCCAGGCACAGGTAATCCAGGCCCACGTTGATGAGGAAGGAGAGCCGCGAGGTGATCTCCTTCAAAATCTTCTCCGCCACCTGGGCCTTGTGGCCTGTCATCTGCAGCAGGTTGAAGTAATTGCGCGCCTCGCCCAGGGGCAGGCGGCTGATTTCGTGCAGGGTCTTTTCCCCCACCCGCACGTGGCGGGCTTCAGTGCGCAGGCGGGTGCCGGCGCACTGGGGGCAGGCCGTGTTGCTGATGAATTTGGCCAGTTCCTCGCGCACCGCCAGGGAATCCGTCTCTTTGTAACGCCGCTCCAAGTTATGGACGATGCCCTCGAAGCTGTGCTCCCGCGTCACCAGCCGGCCCCGCTCGTTCAAATACTGGAAGGGCAGCACATCGCGGCCTGAGCCGTAGAGCACCACCTTCTGCACCGCTTCCGGCAGTTGCTCGAAGGGCGTGTCGATATCGAAGGCGAAGTGCGCGGCCAGGGAGGCCAGCATCTGGAAATAGAACTGGTTGCGCTTGTCCCAGCCGCGAATGGCGCCGGCGGCCAGGGACAGCTCCGGGTGGGCGACGACCCGCTTGGGGTCGAAGAACTGGATCACCCCCAGGCCGTCGCACTTGGGGCAGGCGCCCATGGGATTGTTGAAGGAGAAGAGGCGCGGTTCCAGTTCCTGCAAGGCATAGGAACACACCGGGCAGGCGAACTTGGCGGAGAACAGGTGTTCCTTCTCGCTCTCCATCTCCAGGGCGATGGCCCGGCCGTCGGCGTGGCGGAGCGCCGTCTCGAAGGATTCGGCCAGGCGCTGGCGCATGTCCTCCCGCACCTTCAGGCGATCGACGACCACATCCACATCGTGCTTCTGCATCTTGTTGAGCTTGGGCACGTCGTCGATCTCGTACACCGTGCCGTCCACCCGCACCCGGGCGAAGCCCTGGGCGCGCAGTTCGGCAAAGAGATCCAGTTGCTCGCCCTTACGGGCCGCCACCACGGGGGCCAGGATCATCAGCTTGGTTTCTTCCGGCAGGGCCAGAACGTGATCGACCATCTGAGAAACCGTCTGGGCCTCCAGGGGCTGCCCGTGCTCCGGGCAGTAGGGCGTGCCGGCCCGGGCGAAGAGCAGGCGCAGGTAATCGTGGATTTCGGTGACCGTGCCCACCGTGGAGCGCGGGTTATGGCTGGTGGCCTTCTGCTCGATGGAAATGGCCGGCGACAGGCCCTCGATGAGGTCCACGTCCGGCTTCTCCATCAATTGCAAAAACTGGCGGGCGTAGGCGGAAAGCGACTCCACGTAACGCCGTTGCCCCTCCGCGTAGAGGGTGTCGAAGGCCAGGGAAGACTTGCCGGAACCGGAAAGCCCGGTGATGACGATGAGCTTGTCCCGGGGCAGGTCGAGGTTGATGTTCTTGAGATTGTGGGTGCGGGCACCGCGGATGCGGATTTCTTCCATGGCGGGGCGGGGGACGGCGGGGAAACCGACAACTATACGCGGTGCGGTGACTAAAAGAGAGCGGCTCCTGTCGCCACGAGGGCTTTGCGCAGCGCCGCATCCAGCGTTGCCAGGGGCAGACCCTCGCGCAGCGCCAGTTCAAGATAGGCCGCGTCGTAAGTGGAAAGTCCGAAGCGCCGTGCCAGATTGAGGGTGTCATGGAGCGCGTGGCGTGTCGATTCGTCATCGGTGACGATGGCCATGTCCTGCAAGACCCCGAGAAACCTGGCACTGTGGGCCTCGCTGAGTAGCCCCCGGGATTCGGCCCGGGCGATGACATTCCCCGCCTCCAGGGACCAAAGCGCCGGCACGACGGCTTGGGCACCGGCGCTTTCCATGCGCTCCAGTACCCCGGCAGCGTACTCGCGATCCGCCACTGAACCGTCGCCGAACAGCCAGCGCATGACCACCGAGTTGTCGAGGACAAAGCGCATCAATCGCGCCCTTCTTCGATCAGTGCCTTGATGTCAACCGCCGCCGCCGGGCGTTCGTCCATGAAGACCCGCATACGGCCCGCCGCCGCGGAGGTCTTTTGGGCATCGGCTGAGTGGATGGGCGACAGATCGGCGATCGGCCGGCCCCGCTGGGTGATGACGAAGCTCCCTCCCGCCTGGACCTTACGCAGGATTTCCGGCAGATGAGTCTTGGCGTCGTAAGCGCCGATTTCCTTGGGCGTTCCCATAGCGTTCTCCTCGGGGTTCGGATAGACCAGTATATAGACCGGTCCAGTGCCGAGCAATGCTGAGCGCCCCGCGGGCTACGCGAGTCTTGCTGCGCTTCAAAAGACCGATAAGGGTAAGGCGGTTATTGGTCAGATGGCGATTTTTCTGGCTGAGCAAACCTCATTTCCGGATCTGCGAAACTGGGAGGACTCGGCAGAAAAAATTCGAGATGCGTCCAAGGCTGTATCTGAACTGAACGAGCATATTCGGGAGCAGACTGAAATTGTTCGAGCAGAACAAGATCGTGAGGCAGCGAAGCAAAAGGCAAGGGAGGAACGCGCCACTAGCCTTGGGTCATGATGTCTCCTCAGGGGATTGGGCTGAAGTTTGACCTTGGGAGACAGGCGGCGCCAGCGTCGCTTGCGGGGAACACGCCCTTAACGATGCGCATGGGCCTGGTGGTGGCTACGCGGCGTTAAATGGCTTGCGGGCATGCCGCCTACCGCAACCCCTCCACCTTGCCGCCA
>SSTB01000097.1 GCA_009469665.1 Azonexaceae bacterium
GGGCCTAGGCGGGAAGTCGTCACCCACGATGGCCTGCCCATCAACTTTTTCGGCCTCGCCGACCTCAAGGCCAACAAACGCGCCTCGGGCCGCCCCCGCGACCTCGGCGACCTGGAGAAAATTCTTTTGCCATGACCCACCCCGTCACCCTCCTCCTCGGCGTCCATGCCCACCAGCCCGTGGGCAACTTTCCCGAGGTCATCGAAGACGCCCACCAGCGCTGCTACAAGCCCTTCCTGGAAACACTCTTCGCCTATCCGGATTTCCGCTTCGCCGCCCATTTCTCCGGCTGGCTACTGGACTGGCTGCGGGAAAGGCACCCGGATGACATGGAGCTACTGGCGGCCATGGTACGGCGGGGACAGGTGGAGCTGTTCAGCTCCGGCGACACGGAGCCGGTGCTGGCCGCCATCCCGCACCGGGACCGGGTAGGGCAGATCAAGGCGCTCAACGACAAGCTGACGGCCTGGACCGGCGTGACCCCCACTGGCGCCTGGCTCACCGAGCGGGTGTGGGAATCGGCGGTGGTGCCTGCCCTGGCGCAAACCGGCATCCGCTACGTGACGGTGGATGACTACCATTTCTTCTGCACCGGCAAGAATGCCGCCGACCTGGACGGCTGCTTCACCACCGAGGAGGGCGGCACCCGCCTGGACCTCTTTCCCATCTCGGAAGCGTTGCGCTACCGCCTGCCCTTCTCGCCCGCCCACGAGGTGGTCGGCTACCTGGAACACCTGGCCGACCAGGACCATGCAGGGGCCGTCTATTTCGACGACATCGAGAAATTCGGCATCTGGCCGGAGACCTACGAGTGGGTCTACAACCGCGGCTGGCTCAGGGCCTTCATCGAGGGCGTGCTGGCCAGCCCCAAGGTGCGCACCGGCACCTACGCCGATTTCCACCGCCAGCACGCCACCCGCGGCGTGGTCTATCTGCCCACCGCCTCCTACAGCGAGATGAACGAGTGGACCCTGCCCATGCCCGCCGCCGCCACCTACGCCGCCCTGCTGACCAAGGAAAAGGCCGAAGGGCGCGGCGACCTGCACCGGCCCTTCCTGCGCGGCGGCATCTGGCGCAACTTCCTCACCCGCTACCCGGAAGCCAACTGGATGCACAAGCGCATGCTGGGGCTTTCCAAGCGCCTCGCCGCCCTGCCTTCTCCGCCGCAGGAACTCACCGCCGAGCTCTACCGCGCCCAGGCCAACGACGCCTACTGGCACGGCCTGTTCGGCGGCCTCTACCTGCCCCACCTGCGCCGGGCGGTGTGGAACAACCTGGCGGCCCTGGAAGCGGGCCTGGACAAACTGGCGGCGCGCCCGCCGGTGACCGCCGGCGACCTCGACCACGACGGCCACCAGGAAACCCTGGCCCACACCTGCGCCCTGCAACTGGTGTTGCGCGACGACGGCCTGGGCGCCGCCCACGAACTCACCAGCTACGCCCTGTGCCACAATTTCGGCGACACCCTGCGCCGCTATCCCGAGCACTATCACGCCAAGATCGACAGCGGCCCCTCGGCCCACGCCGGCGAGGGCATCGCCTCGGCCCACGACATCGTGCGCTTCAAGCATCCGGTGGGTGCGGAGGATGTGGTCCCCGATACCTTGCCCCGGGCCGTCGGCCTGGATCGCCTGGATGGCAAGCCCCTCACCGACTACCTGCCGGCCGGGGATCTCGCCTTCGCACGTTCCGGCGTCGCCAAGACCTACGCCCTCGACGGCACCACCCTCACCGTCACCTGGCGCCTCACCGGCCTCGCCGGCCACCGCCTGGAAACCGTGCTCAATCTGGCCATGCCCAGTTGCGACGGCTTCCTCGGCCGCTACGTGGCGCCAGACGGCAGCATCCCCGGCGGATTCGGCCAGCCGCTGGCCCTCGCCGAGGCCCCTGGCGTGACCCTGGAAGATGGCGTTCTCGGCGGCGCCCTGCGCCTTGCCTGCGCGCCGCCGGCAGCCATCACTGGCCGGCCCCACCATACGGTTTCCCAATCCGAGGCCGGCTTTGAGAAAATCATGCAGGCAGCGGAAATCGTGCTGGCCTGGAACATTCCCGGCGACGACTGCCACATCCGACTCCAACTCACCGTCGAGGCCATCCGCCCATGACCGGCACTCTCTATCACCTCGAAGTCAATCCGGAAATCCCGCCCCGCCTCGAACGCCTGGAGGAACTGGCCAACAACCTCTGGTATAGCTGGGACCGTCCCAGCCGGGCGCTGTTCGCCAGCCTGTCCAGCGCCCTGTGGCAGGCCACCGGCCACAACCCCAAGGCTTTCCTGAAGCGTGCCGACCAGAAACGCCTGGAAGCCGCTGCGGACAATCCGGTCTATCTGGGTTCGCTCAATCGCGTCCTGTCGGCCTACGACACGTACCACGGCCTTCCGGTGGGCAGCCATCCCCACGCGCGCCCTTTCCGGAACGACGATCTGATCGCCTATTTCTGCGCCGAATTCGGCTTTCATGAAAGCCTGCCCATCTACTCCGGCGGCCTGGGCATCCTGGCCGGCGACCACTGCAAGGCGGCCAGTGACCTGGGCCTGCCTTTTGTCGGCGTCGGACTGCTTTACCGCCAGGGCTACTTCCACCAGACCCTGGATGGCGACGGCCGCCAGCATGCGACCTACAGCGATTCCGATTTCGACGACCTGCCCGTGACGCCGCTCACCACGCCGGAGGGCGGCGACGTGCGGGTTTCCATCGACATGCCCGGCCGCACGGTGCAGGTCAAGGTGTGGGAGGTGCGGGTCGGCCACGTGCGCCTTATCCTCCTCGACACCTGGCTGCCGGAAAACTCCGACCACGACCGGGAAATCACCCACCGCCTCTACGGCGGCGACCGCAGCACACGCATCGAGCAGGAAATCCTTTTGGGGGTGGGCGGTGTACGCGCCCTGGCCGCCGTGGGACTCAAGCCCACCGTGTGGCACGTGAATGAAGGCCACGCCGCCTTCCTGATCCTGGAGCGCATCCGCGGCCTGATGCAAGCGGGCCTGGACTACGCCGCCGCCCTGGAGGCGGTGGCCGCCAACGTGGTCTTTACCACCCATACCCCGGTCCCGGCGGGCCACGACCATTTTTCCGAAGCCATGATCCGCGAGTACTTCGGCCGCTGGTGCCAGGATTTGGGCATCGCCTGCGACCAGGTCGTCGCCCTCGGCATGGAACCGGGCAAGAGCGAGTTCAACATGACCGCCCTGGCCATCCGAGGCTCTCGCCACCACAACGGAGTGTCCCGCATCCACGGCGAAGTGTCGGCCCGCATCTGCGGCCACCTGTGGCCCCAGGTGGCGGCCGAGGAAAACCCCATGGACTACGTGACCAACGGCGTCCATATCCCCACCTTCCTGGCCACCGAATGGTACGAGACCTTCGACCGCTACCTGGGCGTCGGCTGGCAGCAACGGCAAACCGATGGGGCCTGCTGGGAGGGCGTCGAGCGCATCCCGGACCAGACCTTCTGGAGCATCCGTCAGTTGCTCAAATCCCAGTTGCTGCACCTAGTGCGCGCCCGCATTCGCGAGCAGCATGGCCGCAACCAGGGCTCCCCCGCCCATCTTGATCGCCTGCTCCGCCTGGCCGACCCGGGCAAGCCCAATGTACTCACCATCGGTTTCGCCCGCCGCTTCGCCACCTACAAGCGGGCGGCCCTCCTCTTCCAGGACCCTGCCTGGCTGGAGGAGATCGTCTCCGACCCGGAACGGCCCGTGCTCTTCCTTTTCGCCGGCAAGGCGCACCCGGCGGACCAACCCGGCCAGGAGATCATCCGCAGCATCGCCGACATGGCCCGCCGGCCGGAGTTCGAAGGGCGCATCCTGCTGGTGGAAGGCTATGACCTGCACCTCTCGCGCCGTCTGGTGGCCGGGGTGGACGTGTGGCTCAACAATCCCATCTACCCCCTGGAAGCCTCAGGCACGTCCGGAATGAAGGCGGCCATGAACGGCGCCATCAACCTCTCGGTCCTCGACGGCTGGTGGGGCGAGGGTTACGAGGTGCGGGACGGCATTCCCAATGGCTGGGCCATCAAGCCCGCCTCGGGCCATCTGGACGAAGCCCGGCGCGACGCCGAAGAGGCCCGCACGCTGTACGAACTGCTGCAGGACCAGGTGGTCCCCACCTACTACCGCACCGGTCCCATGGGCTATTCCCCCGAATGGGTGGCCATCGCCAAGCGCTCCATCGCCAGCATCACGCCGCGCTTCAACGTGGCCCGCATGGTGGGCGAATACGCCCAGAAGTTCTACGCCCCCGCCGCTCGCCAGGGACGCCGCTACGCCGCCGACGGCTACACCCCGGCCTGCGACGTAGCCGCCTGGAAGGCCCGCGTCCGCGCCGCCTGGCCGGCGGTCCGCCTGCGTCGCCTGGACGAACCCACCCGGCGCATGAAATTCGGTCAGGCCCTGCGCCTTGAAGTGGCAGTGCAACTCGATGGCCTGGCACCTTCGGACGTGACGGTTGAAGCCCTCTTCGGCCGGCCGGACAGCGAGCACTACCACTCCCGCGCCCGCCACTACGAACTGGCCCCCATCGGCGCCAACGACCGGGGTGAGCAGATTTTCGCCCTGGACCTGACGCCGGAGCAGTGCGGCAAGCTGGAATACCGGCTGCGCGCCTTCCCCTCCCACCCCCTGCTGACCCACAAGTTCGAACTGGGTCTCATGGCCTGGCTGTGAAGCCCGTCCACAGTAGGGCGTCATGAGCGCCGTCGGCTCCCCCGCCTGGAAGGCCCTCGAAGCCCTGGCTGCCGCGCAGGGTTCTACTCACCTGCGCGCGCGGTTCGCCACCGACCCAGAGCGCTTCGGGCATTTTTCCCGTCGCCAGCGCGACCTTCTGATCGATTTTTCCAAGCAGCGCATCAGCTTGGAAGTCTTCGCTGCCCTCCTGGATCTGGCCCAAGCCGCGGACCTGGAAGGCTGGCGCGAGAAACTTGCTGCCGGAGAGGCGATCAACAGCAGCGAAGGCCGCGCCGTACGACACATGGACCTGCGCGCCGGAACCTCCGCCCCGGCGGCCGTGCAGGCCGTACTGGCGCGCCTGCGGGACTTCTGCACCGCCATCCACGACGGAGCCTGGCGGGGCTATTCCGGCGAGCGCATTACCGACGTGGTCAATCTGGGTATCGGCGGCTCCGACCTGGGTCCCCGCATGGCGGTGCGGGCCCTGGCCTCCCGCCATCTGCCGGACATCACCCTTCATTTCGTCGCCAACGTGGACGGCGCAGATCTCGCCACCACCCTGGACGGCCTCAATCCCCGCCGTACGCTCTTCATCGTCGCCAGCAAGACCTTCACCACCCTGGAGACCATGACCAATGCGGCCAGCGCCCGGGAATGGCTGGTCGGCGCCGCAGGAAGCAGCGCCGCCGTGGCGCGGCACTTTGTGGCCCTGTCGACCAATCTCGCCGCCACCAGCGCCTTCGGCATCGCGCCAAAAAATGTTTTCGAATTCTGGGACTGGGTGGGGGGCCGCTTCTCCCTGTGGTCCGCCATCGGCCTCCCCATAGCCCTGGCGACTGGCTTCCACGCCTTCGAGGAACTGCTGGCCGGAGCCCACGACCTCGACCAGCATTTCCTCACGGCCCCCGCCGCCGACAATCTTCCCCTGCTGCTCGCCCTGCTGGGGGTCTGGAACAGCGGCTTCCTCGGCGCCGACAGTCACGCCGTCCTGCCCTATAGCCAGTCCCTGGAGCTCTTCCCCGCCCATCTGCAGCAGCTCGAAATGGAAAGCAACGGCAAGCAGGTGGGCCGCGACGGCCAGCTGGTAGGCGTCTCCACCTGCCCGGTGCTCTGGGGCGAAGCGGGCACCAATGGGCAGCATTCCTTTTACCAGCTCCTCCACCAGGGGGGCCGCCTCATCCCCTGCGATTTCATCGCTCTCAAGGAACCGGATTTCCCCCTGCACGGCCATCACACGCAACTGCTCGCCAACTGCCTCGCCCAGTCCGCCGCCCTGGCCTTCGGCCAGACCGCCGAAGAAGCCCGCGCCGCCGGTGCGCCGGAAGCCCTGGTCCCGTTCAAGGTCTTTCCCGGCAATCAGCCCTCGACGACCCTGGTGCTGCCCCGCCTCGACCCCTACAACCTGGGCCGCCTCATCGCCCTCTATGAGCACAAGGTGTTCTGCCAGGGTGTCCTGTGGGGCCTCAATTCCTTCGACCAGTGGGGCGTCGAACTGGGGAAGACCCTGGCCGGCCGCCTCGCCCCCGCTCTGGAGGGAGGGGCAAGCGACGCATTCGACGCTTCCACCCGCGGGCTGATCGAAGCCCTGAGGCGAGGCTGATACTTTTCCCACCCCCCGGAGCTTCCCCATGAGAAGATTTCTTGCTGCCCTCGCCATCGCGCTGTGGTCCGTTCTCGCCCCCGCCGCGGTCATCAACATCGAGTTCGAATTCACCCCCTTCGTCGGCGACGTGGCCAAGCCCGAAGTCGAGGCGGTGCCGGGCAAGGCTCGCATCCTGGTCAATAACATCCCCATCGGCGAGCAGGAAATCCGCAAACAGTCCATGCCGGTGCTCTTCGAGCGGCGGGAGATCGCGCCGGCGGTTTGGATCACCGGCCAGTCCATGGCCCTGGGGCTGAGGAAGGGCAAGAACGTCCTGCGCATCGAATTCGAACCGGCGGATACCAAGCAGTCCTATCAGACCAGCCTCAAGTGGGCCCAGGTCACCGATCAGGTGACCCAGGAAACCCGAGGCAATGCCACGACCACCACCAATCAGGCAGGTGAAGGCCAGGAGCGCAAGAAGGCCCAGGGCAAGGCGGTGGTGGAAAAGGAATTTGTCGCCGACTTCGCCCCCGATCGCCCCTGGCACCGCTACCCTGCGGTCAGCAACCTTTCCGACGATGACCGCCAGAAGATCGCTGCCCTGGTGAAGGAACGCGCCGAGGCCTTCGCCCCCAATTTCGACCGCTTCTACAAGATTCTCGAAGCGCGGCCCAATATCCAGGTCGCCGACGTGAAGAAGCTCAAGTGCCTGGACAAGGCCTACGCGGCCGGCGTGCGCATCCAGGGACCGGCGCCCGCCGACCTGGACATCGCCACCACGGGCAGCGCAGCGGTGGCCGTGGCCCGCCGCGGCGGCGATCTCTTTTCCGCCGACCAGAAAGCCTTCGCCAAACTCAAGGGCAACGACACCCAGATGTGCGTGGGCATTTCCCTGAGCGTCGCCTATCCGCCCCGGCTGGTGGTGGTGCGCAGTCCGGAAGGCCTCTGGCAGGTGGCGGATTGAGGCCGCTCCTCTGGGTCGCAAGCGACACACCCGGGAACAGGCCAGGGGCGGCCATTCCCGGGCGAGGGATTGCGGGATGAAGATTCTTTTCGCCACCTCCGAAGTTGCCCCCTGGGTCAAGACCGGCGGCTTGGGCGATGTTGCCGCCGCCCTGCCCCAGGCGCTGCGGGCGGTCGGCGAAGATCTGCGCGTCCTGGTGCCAGCCTATCCAGCCCTGCGTAAGGCCTTCCCCGCCGCCCGGGAACTGGCCGCCCTGCCGGCGCTGGCCCCGGCACTTCCGCCCTGCCGCCTCCTGGGGGCGGACGCGGCCGGCCTGCCTCTGATCCTGCTTGACTGCCCCTCCCTCTTCGAGCGACCCGGCAATCCCTACCTCGACGCCCAGGGGCAGGACTGGAGCGACAACGGTCTGCGCTTCGGCCTGCTTTCCCGCGTGGCCGCCGTACTCGGCCAGGACAACTCGCCCCTTCCCTGGCGGGCCGATCTTGTGCACGCCCACGACTGGCAGACCGCCCTCGCGGCCGCCTTCCTGCATTACGAAGGCGGTGCAGCGAGCCTCGTCACCATCCACAACATCGCCTTTCAGGGCTGTTTTCCCAAATCCCTGGCGTCCGAGCTGGGGCTGCCCGACCACGCCTGGCGCTTCGACGGTGTCGAATACCACGGCCAGCTTTCTTTCCTCAAGGCCGGGCTGCAACTGGCTGACCGGATTTCCACCGTCAGTCCCACCTACGCCCGGGAAATCCAGGGGGAGGCCTTGGGCTACGGCCTGGCTCCGCTGCTGCGCCACCGGGCCGACGCCCTGAGCGGCATCCTCAACGGCATCGACACCACGCTTTGGAACCCGGCCCGGGATCCCGCCTTAGCCTTTGCCTACAATGCCGGCCGCCTGGGGGCCAAGCGGGGCAACCGCACGGTGCTTCAGGATTCCCTGGGGCTCACGGTCTGTGACGACCGTCCCCTCTTCGGCGTCATCAGCCGGCTGACCCATCAAAAGGGTCTCGATCTGCTGCTCACCCTGGGCGAAGGCCTCGCCCATCTGCCGGCCCAACTGGTGGTGCTGGGCAGCGGCGAACGGGAACTGGAGGCGGGTTTCTCGGCGCTCGCCGCCGCCCACCCCGGTCAGGTGGCCGTCACCATCGGCTTCGACGAGGGTCTCGCCCACCGCATCGAAGCCGGCGCCGACGCATTCCTCATGCCCAGCCGCTTCGAACCCTGCGGCCTCAACCAGATGTACAGCCTGGCCTACGGTACACCGCCGGTGGTTCGGGCCACGGGGGGCCTGGCGGACACGGTGGTCGATCTCGGCCCCGAGTCCCTGGCCGCCGGACAGGCCAACGGTTTCGTCCTGCACGACGCCACGCCCCACGCCCTGTGGCTCACCCTGGAGCGGGTCGTCGCCGCCTGGCGTGACCGCCGTACCTGGCATCGATTGCAGCAGAACGGCATGCGCCGGGACTGGTCCTGGAAGCCCGCCGCGCGCGACTACCAGCGGCTTTACCGGGAGGCCTGCGGGCGCCGCTAGAATGCTAGCTATGCTCTATCCCCCCGCCACTTCCCCCGCCGTCGTCCTGGTGGCGGCCGTCGCCCGCAACGGCATCATCGGCCGGGGTAACGAGCTGGTCTGGCGTGATCCCCTGGACATGCAGCATTTCAAGACCCTCACCCAAGGGGGAACCGTGGTCATGGGCCGCAAGACCTGGGAATCCCTGCCACTGCGCTTTCGCCCCCTGCCCGGCCGGCGCAATCTGGTGGTGAGCCGACAGTCCGGCTACGACGCCCCCGGTGCGGAAGTCGTCTCGTCCTTTCCTGCAGCCTTGGCAACCGTCGCCAAGGCCGGCGCAGACTCCTTGTTCGTCATCGGCGGTGGCGAGCTCTACGCCCTTGCACTGCCCTATGCCAACCGCCTTGAACTTACGGAAGTCGACATTGCCCCGGAGGGGGACGTACGATTTCCAGACATTCGGGACGACACCTGGTACGAGGCGGAGCGGGAGGAACACCGAACGGCCGACGGCATCCGCTTTGCCTTTGTGAGCCGGCGGCTACGGTAAGGGACGCCAGGCGCAAGGCCGCGCGCAAGTGCCGGAGAAGCCTGTCGATTTTTTTTACACCTGGCGCTCGGCGTGCGGCGCGCAGCACCGCAGGCACAAGGCCAAGCCTCTGTTTCTTCGAAAAGTACGCCTCCAGTACAACAGTCGGCGTAAATATTGCTTTAGCGTATCGCAGGGGGAACATGCAAACCCTCGGAACCCAGAGAATCGAGTAATCCAACCCTCAACAGGAGGTATATCAATGGCAACACTCAACACCGGAAAGGCACTGGCCCTGGCGCTGGGACTCTGCACTTCGCTTTATGCCCATGGGGCGGCCATCAATCTCACCACCCCCGGCTCCGAGTATGGTGGCGGGCAATACACGCTTGGCTTTGAATTCACCGTCTCGTCCAACCGGACCATCACCTCCCTGGGTGTCTATGACTCCGGGGCAAACGGGCTGAGTTCCAATGCGCAAATCGGCATTTGGGATACCTCGGGAAATCTGCTCACCTCCACCACGATCCTGGCAGGCACGGGGCAACTGGACGGCCTGTTCCGCTACGTCAATATCAGCGGCTTCTCGCTGGTCGCGGGAACGCATTACGTCATCGGCGCCTACACCACCGATCTGGCCTCGTCTCTCAACACCCTCCAGGGTGGCTCCGGCAGCATCGACCCGGACGTGGACGTCATCGTTGATCGGTACAGCGCTTTCAATTCGATTTTCTCGTTCCCGACTCAAACCGATGGACATGCCGACGGTGCTTGGCTCGGGGCCAACTTCCGGACCGGCGCGACGGGTTCAGTTCCCGAACCCGCAAGTTTGGCGCTCATTGCCCTCGGTCTCCTGGGCATCGGGGTTGCCCGCCAGAGAAAATCCTAGCCGACTGGCCGCCACGGCGACAGCCAAAAGCAAAGCGCCTCGCAGCATCTGCGAGGCGCTTTTGCATGGGTCGGCCGAAACAGGCGCTGTCGCTCGGTCAATCCAAGGCGATACTGCCGCCAGCGCTGGTCGTGCTGGTGCGGCGGAAGGCGGCGGCGCCCATGACATGCTCGTCCAGGCCACCGGCACTGAACTTGTAGGCAATGCCTGCGTGGGAGGCATTGGCTCCCGCAAAGAAACCGTTGAATCCGAAGCCGCTGCCTCCTGAGCCGGAAAAGCTCGAGCCACCGCCCGTGCTGCCGGTACCTGAAAGGGCATAGCTCGACCCGCCGATCGCGACACCGAGACTGACGCCGACGGTCACATGGGCGGGCGCAAAATGGGCCGTGAGGGTGCCGCCGGTCACGTTGCCGACCACGCCGGATTCGGAGGTAGGCAGAGAATACCCCGCCAGACTGTAGGTGCCGACGAGGTTGGCACTCTGCAATGCGGAAATGTCGGCCGTCGAGGTCGGCAGGCCCGCGATGTAGTGCAGTTGGGTGGCGTTGACGGAACAGGCGCCGTCGCAATTGACCACCCCCGAACCGGTGGTCCAGACACCCCAACCGATCACGCCGTCGATGGCGAGGGCACCTTTGACGTTTCCGGCGGTGAGGTGCTGGCCGTCGCTGTCGGACACTGACTGGAGCGTGGAACCACCGCCGAAAACGGCGTCGGCCGGTGCAGCGAAGCTGTAGACGTCCGCCGAACCGTCGAACACGGCGGCAACGGCTACGGCGTATTTTTTGCCGGAGGTCAGGTCGGCGCCCAGCACGCAAGATCCACCGCCCGATCCGGTGCAATCGCCAGCACCGTAGGGCGTCACGGCCTCGCCGGGCGGTTGCTGCGGTGGCAGGACCGGCGGGCTTCCGGCCACCGTCGGCTTGGTATCCTTGCCGGTCACCAGAGCCGACTCGCCCCCCGACACAATGACGCAACCCGCGGCGTTACAGACTTCCACGGCGCCTTCGCCGGTGTGGATCAACACGCCCTGGCCGTCGGGACCCGTGTAGCCCACAGAATATTCGGTGCCCCGAATGCCGATGGTGGCCACCTGAGTGGTGACCCGATAGGCGTCCTTGTTGCCGCGACCGATGAGTCCGGTGATGGTGCGCAGGCCGCCGCGCAACAGGTTGAAGAAACCCTTGTCTCCCTCGCCCCCTTTGTGTTCATAGGCCTCGATGCGGAACTCGCTCTTGGGCTGAAGGGACATCTGGGCACCGTCGGCAAAGCGCAGTTGCGTGCGCCCGTTGTCGCCTGTCGCGATGGTTTCGCCGGGAGCGACCTCGGCTCCCTTGGCCAGGGGGCGCTGAGCACCGGAGGCAGAAATGGCCGACACGTTGCCCGAAGAGAAATCGACGCGCGCAGCCCCTGCCGCCGGGGCAAGCGTGGGAACAATGCCCAGGGAAACCAGGGCTGCGGCTTGTGCGATGCGAGTTTTGGATGGCATGGCTAATCCCGTCAATCAGAATTCACGACGAACCGTCACTGAAACGATGTCGCGCCGGTAATCATTGAAATGCACATTGGACTGGTTGTCGGTCAAGGAAATCTGCGGCGTCACCGACAGTTCCTTGGTAACCAGGTAGGTGACCCCCAGGTTGATGTTCAACTGGTCGTCACTGCGCCGCTTGAGGAAGGAAGGATCCTCGCCGCCGTAGCGGCGGTGCTCGAAGGCCACGCTGCCGAACAGCGAGAACTTGGCATCCAGCCCCCACTGGCCCCCGGCCCGCAGCCCGTAGGCGTGGTGCCCCAGGTGCTCCACATTGGATTTTTCCGGACGCTCGTTGGCGAGGTAGGCGCTGAGAAACGCAACCTGCCCCTCGCGGAAAGCGTGAGCCCAAGCACCGCCCAGGACATAGCGGTCGGCATCGCGCACCGACTGGGTGAGGTAACTCAGATTGGAATACTGGGCGAAGGCACTCAACTGGTTGCGCGAGTCGAGATTGTGCTGCCACAAGCCGGTGACCCCGTTGGCCCGCCGAAAGTCTTCGTCATCGACGAAGAGGGTGGAACTCTGGGCGGTAATGGAATAGACGTTGCGCCCCTGGTTGAGCAGGACGCCGCCGTAGGCGTCGATGCTGGCCGTGTCGAGGTCGGTATGATCGAAATTCCAGCGCTGGGAGCCAGAAAGCCCGCCCAACAGGACGACGCCGGGTGAAACGGGGTGGCGGATGCTGATCCCGCCTCCCAGGGTGCCGAACCAGTCGCTGCGCTTGCGGCTGTCGGAATCGAGGGTAAAAGGTAGCCCGCCCAGGACGGGAACCGCCACCGTAGTGCGACTGGGTGCGGCGTTGGCGTTTGAATCGTGGCCGACGATCCCCTCGATGTAGCCCTTGATCGAGCTGCGACTCGCGTCGGCCATGCGGTCGATGGCGACCACCAGCTTGTCGATGGTGGCGGCGACCTCGGGCGGAACCCCCTGCTTCTTGGTGGTTTCGAATTCCGCCTTGGCGGTCTCTGTCTCACCCACGAGCATGTAGGCGCGGGCGATTTCGGCCCGGGCGCGAACGTTGTTGGGCTCCACCGCCAGCACCCGCTCCAGGGCGAAGATGGCCCGGGTTCCCTGGCCCGCATCCAGAGCGGAGATGCCGAGCAGCAGGTCATAGACCGGATCCCCCGCCCGCTCGCTCTCCAGGATGTCGAGCATGCGGTAGGCTTCGGCACCCTTGCCCTGCTCGATGAGGCCTTTGGCCTGATCCGTCACCGCATCGGCCAGAACCGGCAGCGGCACCGCGGCCAGGGCGAGCCCGGCGACGACGACAATTTTTTTCAACCCACGAACGACACGCACCGAATCTTCCCCCTACCAGCGATAAGTAGCTGAATCTTATCACAACGGGGGCATATCCCGTACGGCCGGATAGGGGAAAAACCCTACCAGTTTGTTGTATTTCGGTTGATGGGCGGCGGCTCCACGGGCCGCACGGGCACGCGACTGCGATCATCCGCCCCCGGACCGCTGGGCAACTGGGGCAGCAGATCGCCCTGGCCGACCTTGGGCGGACTGCCCGGGCCGGGTTTGGCGTCCTTGTCGACAACCGTGGTGGTCTCGCCCGGACTCACGAGGACACAACCTGCCGCATTGCACACTTCGACCAGACCAGAAACTGTCGTGACGACCAGGCCCCCGCTTCCCAGGTTGGCCGAATACTCGGTCCCGCGGATGCCTATGGTGGCGACCGTGGTCCCCACTTGGTATTGCTCGCGGCGCCCTTTGCCGATCAAGCCGGTGATAGTGCGGAAGCCACCCTTGAGCAGGGTAAAGAAGCCCTTGTCCTCCGGACTGCCCTTGCCGCCCGCAAAGCGGAAGTCGTCCACGCGAAAGCGCGTGGCGGGTTGCAGTGACATGCTGGCACCATCCCGGAAGCGCAGTTGGGCGCGGCCGTCGTCGCCGGTTTCGATCGATTCTCCGGCGAGCAGTTCGCCCCCGCGGGAAGCAGGACGGCGCTGGCCGTCCGGGGTGACGATGCTCGCGGCCCCCGCAGAGAACACAATTCCCGCCGCAACCTCGGCAGCTGCGACCGAAGCACCCGATCCCCAGAGCAGGAGGAGCGCCACCAGAGGCACCGCCCTGCTCATCGCACGCAATCCACGTAATACCGTCCATCTTCGCCCTTGACCAGGCCGTGGATGTCGGTCTCGAAACCGGGAAAGCCGGCGTTGAATTCGCGGGCGAACTTCAGATAACTGCAGATGGTAGCGTTGAAGCGCTCGCCGGGGATGAGGAGCGGAATGCCCGGCGGGTAGGGCGTCAGCAGCACCGCCGTGACGCGGCCTTCTAGGGCATCCACCGGCACCCGCTCGATCTCGCGATGGGCCATCCTGGCGAAGGCATCGGCGGGGCGCATGGCAGGCACCATGTCGGAAAGGTACATCTCGGTGGTCAGCCGAGCCACGTCATTCTGCTTGTAGACGCCGTGAATCTGGGTGCACAACTCTTTCAGGCCGACGCGCTCGTAGCGCGGGTTCTTCTGCACGAATTCCGGCAGCACCTTCCACAGGGGCTGGTTCTTGTCGTAGTCGTCCTTGAACTGCTGCAGCGCGGTGACCAGGGTGTTCCAGCGGCCCTTGGTGATGCCGATGGTGAACATGATGAAGAAGCTGTAGAGACCGCACTTCTCGACGATGACCCCGTGCTCGGCCAGGTACTTGGTGACGATGGCCGCCGGGATGCCGATGTCGTCGGCGAAGTCCCCGTCCACGTCCAGGCCCGGAGTGATGATGGTCGCCTTGATGGGGTCGAGCATGTTGAAGCCCTCGGCCAACTGGCCGAAGCCGTGCCAGCGCTCGCCAGGCTTCAACATCCAGGATTCGCGCTCCTCGATGCCTTCCTCGGAGAGGTCGTCCGGGCCCCAAACCTTGAACCACCAGTCGGTGCCCCATTCCTCATCCACCTTGCGCATGGCACGGCGGAAGTCGAGGGCTTCGGCGATGGATTCCTCCACTAGGGCTGTACCGCCAGGCTCCTCCATCATGGCCGCCGCCACGTCGCAGGAAGCGATGATGGAGTACTGCGGCGATGTCGAGGTATGCATCAGGTAGGCCTCGTTGAATATATCGCGGTCCAGGCGCTGGTTCTCGGCATCCTGCACCAGGATTTGCGAGGCTTGCGAAAGGCCGGCCAGGAGCTTGTGGGTCGATTGGGTGGCGAAGACCATGGATTCCCTGCAGCGGGGCCGGTCCGCGCCGATGGCGTGGTAGTCGCCGTAGAAGTCGTGGAAAGCGGCGTGGGGCAGCCAGGCTTCGTCGAAGTGCAGGGTGTCGATTTTGCCGTCCAATTCGTCCTTGATGGCCTCGACGTTGTAGAGCACGCCGTCATAGGTGGACTGGGTGATGGTCAGCACCCGCGGCTTGGCGTTCTTGTCGGTGGCGAAGGGGTTGGCGGCGATCTTCTTCTGGATGTTTTCCCAGGCGAACTCGCTTTTCGGGATGGGGCCGATGATGCCGAAGTTGTTGCGGGTCGGCATCAGGAATACGGGCACCGCGCCGGTCATCATGATGGAGTGCAGCACCGACTTGTGGCAGTTGCGATCCAC
>SSTB01000098.1 GCA_009469665.1 Azonexaceae bacterium
CACCTGGCAGGATCCCGGTGTACGACGCATCATCACCCTCATGGGACCGGCCATGGTCGGCGTCTCGGTGTCCCAGATCAGCCTGCTCATCAACACCATATTCGCCTCGTTTCTTGGCGAGGGCAGTGTCTCCTGGCTGTACTACGCCGATCGCCTCATGGAGTTTCCCGCGGGCATGCTGGGCGCGGCGCTGGGGACCATCCTGCTACCCTCTCTCGCCAAGTACCATGCCGACGATCGTCTCGAGGACTATTCGCGCCTGCTGGACTGGGGTTTGCGCCTCACCTTGCTGCTTGCCGTCCCGGCTGCGCTGGCCCTGGCGCTCCTGGCCGTTCCCCTTGTCGCCACTCTTTTTCATCACGGCGCCTTCGGAAGCGTGGACGTCTTTCGTACCCGGGAGGCCCTGGTGGCTTACAGCGTGGGCCTTACCGGGCTCATACTGGTCAAGGTCCTGGCCCCTGGCTTCTACGCACGGCAGAACATTCGCACCCCGGTCCGCATCGCCATTGGTGCCCTCGTCGCCACCCAGGTCATGAACGCACTCTTCGTATTGGTTCTCGACCTGGGCCATGCGGGACTGGCACTCTCCATCGGGCTTGCCGCCTGTCTCAACGCAGCCCTGCTTTACTACGGCCTGCGCCGCCATGGCGTCTACAACCCCCAGCCTGGCTGGATAGTGTTCCTGGTCAAGCTGCTCATCGCCCTCGCGGTCATGGCCGGGGCCCTATTGGCAGCCGCAGGTCCAGACTCCCTCTGGCTCGAGGCAGGCAGTGCGACGCGCATAGGCCGCTTGGGCCTCCTGGTCGTTCTCGGTGCAGGCGCCTATTTCGCTACACTGGGCGTTCTGGGATTTCGCCTGGCCGACTTCCGGCGCCGGGCAGCAGAATAGGAGGAAGATACCCATGAAACTCGTCAGCACCAGCTTTTCCGAAGGGCAGCGCATCCCCGGGGAGTACGCTTTCTGCACCCCCGATCCCACACACCACGTCTGCCTGGGGCGCAATTTCAATCCCCACCTCGCCTGGAGCGAGGTGCCCCCGGGGGCGCGATCCTTCGCCGTAATCTGCTGCGATCCGGATGTCCCCAGCCAGGGCGACGCCGTCAACCAGGAAGGGCGCAGTGTTCCCACCGACCTTCCCCGCGTCGATTTCTTTCACTGGCTACTCGTGGATCTGCCCGCAAATCGCCGCGAGATTCTCGCGGGCGAGTTCTCACGGGAGGTCACTCCGCGGGGCAAGGGCGGCCCGCAGGGGCCCCAGAGCACACGTCAGGGCATCAACGACTACACCGGCTGGTTCGCCGGGGATCACGACATGCGGGGCGACTACCATGGCTACGATGGCCCTTGCCCGCCCTGGAACGACGAGCGGCTGCATCGCTATGTCTTCACCGTATATGCCCTGGATGTCGAACACCTGGAACTTGCCCACCGCTTCGACGGCGCCGGACTGCGCGCCGCCCTGAGCGGTCACGTCCTGGACGAGGCCTCCCTGACTGGCACTTATACCCTCAATCCAGCGTTGGCTTAGGGCCAAGGGAAGGCTGCACAAGTCCTTTGCTTCCTTTCCGGGCGGAGGCACAAAAAAAGGCGGCCTGAGCCGCCTTTTTCCGTGACAGATCCCGATCAGGCCATGAGCGGCACGATAAGCAGCGCCACCAGGTTGATGATCTTGATCAGCGGGTTCACCGCCGGGCCGGCCGTATCCTTGTACGGGTCGCCGACGGTGTCGCCGGTCACCGCAGCCTTGTGAGCTTCGGAACCCTTGCCACCGAAGTGGCCGTCCTCGATGTATTTCTTGGCGTTATCCCAGGCGCCACCGCCGGTGGTCATGGAAATGGCCACGAAAAGGCCGGTGACGATGGTGCCGACCAGCAAGCCACCCAGGGCCTGGGGACCCAGGGCGAGGCCGACGACGATGGGCACCGCCACCGGCAGTATGGACGGAATCATCATTTCCTTGATGGCGGCCACGGTCAGCATGTCCACCGCACGGGAATAATCCGGCTTGGCGGTACCTTCCATGATGCCGGGGATCTCCTTGAACTGGCGGCGCACTTCGACCACCACGGCACCAGCGGAGCGACCCACCGCCTCCATCGCCATGGCGGCGAAGAGGAATGGAATCAGACCGCCGAGGAAGAGACCGATGATGACCATGTGGTTGGACAGGTCAAAGGTGATGCCGGTGAGGCCTGCAGCTTCCAGACCATGGGTGTAGTCGGCGAAGAGCACGAGGGCGGCGAGGCCGGCGGAACCGATGGCGTAACCCTTGGTCACGGCCTTGGTGGTGTTGCCCACAGCGTCCAGGGGATCAGTCACGTTGCGCACTTCCTTGGGCAGCTCCGCCATTTCTGCGATGCCCCCGGCATTGTCGGTAATGGGGCCGTAGGCGTCCAGGGCGACGACGATACCGGCCATGGAAAGCATGGAGGTCGCCGCGATAGCGATGCCGAACAGGCCGCCCAGCGAGAAGGCAGCATAGATGGCGATACACACCGAGATCACCGGCAGGGCACAGGCCTTCATGGAGATGCCGATGCCGGCGATGATGTTGGTGGCGTGGCCAGTCTGGCAAGCGGAGGCGACGTGCTTCACCGGCGCGTAGTCGGTCCCGGTGTAGTACTCGGTGATCCAGACCAGTGCAGCGGTCAGCAACAAGCCGACGACAGAACAACCGAACATGCTCATGGTGGTGATCTTGGCGGCAGCGTCCCCGGCACCGATCATCCAGGAGGTGATCGGGTAATAGGCGATGAGGGCCAGCACGCCCGCCACGGCGAGACCGCGGTAGAGGGCAGCCATGATCTTGCCACCTTCGGTGGCCTTGACGAAGATGCAACCGATGATGGAAGCGATGATCGACACGCCGCCCAGAGCGAGCGGATAAAGGATCAGATTCTCGCCCAGGCCGGGCGCGGTCTTGATCGTCAGCGCCGCCAGCACCATGGTCGCCACCACGGTCACAGCGTAGGTTTCGAACAGGTCGGCGGCCATGCCGGCACAGTCACCCACGTTGTCCCCCACGTTGTCGGCGATCACCGCCGGGTTGCGCGGGTCATCCTCGGGAATGCCGGCTTCCACTTTACCCACCAGGTCGGCGCCTACGTCGGCCCCCTTGGTGAAGATGCCGCCGCCCAGACGGGCGAAGATGGAGATCAGGGACGAACCGAAGGCCAGGCCGACCAGCGGCTCGATGACGTGGTGCAGATTGGCATCGGCCCCTGCGCCCATGCGCAGCACGGCGTAGTAACCTGCAACACCGAGGAGGCCGAGACCCACCACCAGCATGCCGGTGATGGCCCCGCCCTTGAAGGCAACCGCCAGGGCCGGAGCAATGCCGCCGCGGGCGGCTTCGGCCGTGCGCACGTTGGCGCGCACGGAAACGTTCATGCCGATGAAGCCGGCGGCGCCGGAAAGCACCGCACCGATAAGAAAGCCGATGGCGGTTGGCCAGCCCAGCTTGGGTACGAAACCAATGACCAGGAACAACAGCCCGCCGACGATGGCGATCGTCTTGTACTGCCGGGCGAGATAGGCCGACGCCCCTTCCTGGACGGCCTTGGCGATTTCCTGCATGCGGGCATTACCCGCCGACAAGCCAAGAATCTGGCTGCTCGCAATCCAGCCGTAAAGCACGGCCAGGACGGCACACCCAAGTGCCAATATCAACGCTGTAGACATCAAACCCCTCCTTTGGTTAATGAGCTAAAACCACTACTGAAACCTTGAACCGACCTGAACTGCCAGGGTTTAAACCTTGTACTCCCCCAGCTTCTTCGGCACGGCGCAGTTTTTTAGATGCACGTAATCTGGCAGCCCGCCCTTGAAGGGTGGGGGGTCTTCCCCCTCTATTAATGGGCGCAGGTACGCGCGGCACGCGTCTGTGATGTGAAACCCATCCGCCGAAATGAACTCCGGCGGCATCTTGCGTTCGACATTGGCGACGTCCTTCAAAGCCGCCACGCCGATTTCCCAGTGATACGGTGCGTCGGCCTTGCGGTCGATGGTGGGCATGACGGCATTTTTGCCGGCCAGGGCCAGATCCACCGCCGCCTTGCCCAGGGCGTAAGCCTGGTCCACATCGGTCTTGGACGCGATGTGGCGGGCCGAACGCTGCAGGTAATCGGCCAGGGCCCAGTGGTACTTATGGCCCAGGCGATCCTTGATCAGTTGCGCCACCACCTGCCCGACCCCGCCCAGTTGGGAGTGGCCGAAAGCATCCTTGGCACCGGTCTCGGCGATCAGCTTGCCGCTCGCGTCGGAAAGTCCTTCCGAGACACCGACCGTGCA
The DNA here is from genome assembly GCA_009469665.1 of Azonexaceae bacterium. The sequence continues at coordinate 4,292 of SSTB01000098.1, forward strand.
GTAGCCGAAACGCTTCACGCATTCATCCACCCGGGCGACGAAGCGCTCAGGTTCGAAGGGCACTTCCGGGAAGAGCAGCACATGGGGGGGCTCGCCCTCGCCTTCGCTGGCCAGGCCGCAGGCAGCGGTGATCCACCCGGCATGGCGGCCCATGACTTCAAGGACGAAGATCTTGGTTGAAGTCCGCGCCATGGAGGCCACGTCGTAACCCGCCTCGCGCATGGAGGTGGCGACATATTTGGCCACGGAACCGAAGCCCGGGCAGCAGTCGGTGAGGGGCAGGTCGTTATCCACCGTTTTGGGGATGCCGACGCAGACCACCGGGTAGCCGAGCTTCTCGGAAATCTGGGACACCTTCCAGGCGGTGTCCATGGAATCGTTACCGCCGTTGTAGAAGAAGTAGCCAATGTCGTGGGCGCGGAACACCTCGATCAGGCGCTCGTACTGCGCCCGGTGCTCATCCAGGCTCTTCAGCTTGTAGCGGCAGGAACCGAAGGCGCCCGCCGGCGTGTACCTGAGGCGGGCGATATCGGTGTCGGACTCCAGACTGGTATCGATCAGGTCTTCCGTGAGGGCGCCGATGATGCCGTCGCGCCCGGCAAAGACCTTGCCGATTCTCTCGGGATGCCGCCGCGCCTCCTGAATGAGACCGCAGGCGGTGGCGTTGATGACGGCGGTGACGCCTCCCGATTGTGCGTAGAAGGCGTTCTTCGCCGTCATCACCGAAGCCTTCTTATTTCAGCGCTTCGAAAACGCGGGCAGTGATGCCATCGACGCTGCCGACGCCGGCAACCTTGCGCACCGCGGGGGCCTTGGCGTCGCCGCTGGCCGACCACTTGCTGTAGAAATCCACCAAGGGCTTGGTCTGGGCGTGGTAGATCTCCAGGCGCTTGCGGACAGTTTCTTCCTTGTCGTCGTCGCGCTGGATGAGGTCTTCGCCGGTGGCGTCATCCTTGCCGGCCACCTTGGGCGGGTTGAAGGTGACGTGATAGGTTCGGCCGGAGGCTAAGTGCACGCGACGACCCGCCATCCGCGTGATGATATCGGAATCAGGCACATCCACTTCCAGCACGAAATCGATCGGCACACCAGCTTCCTTCATGGCCTCGGCCTGGGGAATGGTGCGAGGGAAGCCGTCGAACAGGTAGCCGTTCTTACAGTCGGGTTCCTGCAGGCGATCCTTGACCATGCCAATGATAACGGCATCAGGAACGAGGCCGCCGGAATCCATGTGCTTCTTGGCTTCCAGGCCCAGCGGGGTGCCGGCCTTGACTTGAGCGCGCAGCATATCGCCCGTGGAAATCTGGGGAATGCCGAACTTTTCGCAAATAAACTTGGCCTGCGTGCCCTTACCGGCGCCCGGAGCACCCAAGAGGATGAGTTTCATGGGAAATCCCTCTGCATTGTTTGTCGTTGATGGAGTTTTGTACTTCTTGTGCCGGTCGGCGCCGACTTCAAAGTGTGAAAAATTACTCGGTATTTCAGGCCCGGTCAAACCCTTTGCGCAAAGACTTTGCGCATGCGCTCAGCGTCTTCCGGGGTATCGACTCCAGGGGCAGGAGCGGCATCGACGACCAGAACGGAAATGCGGTGGCCGTGCCAAAGCGCCCGCAGTTGCTCCAGGGACTCGAACCGCTCCGTGGGCGCCGGGGCCAGCCCCGCGTAGGCGTGCAGGAAGCTCGTGCGATAGGCATATAGCCCCACATGGCGCAGGGCGGGCAGATCCGGGGGCAAGGTCTCGCCGCCGCCTTCCCGGGCAAAATGATCCCGGGCGTAAGGGATGGGCGCCCGGGAGAAGTAGGCGGCATCGCCGTCCTGGCGGCAAACCACCTTGACCACATTGGGATTGAAGAAGTCGGCGGCATCCAGGATGGGGTGGGCCACCGTGGCGATGGCGGCGCCGGTGGCGGCCAGTTGTCCCGCCGTACGGGCGATGATTTCCGGTTCGATCAGGGGTTCATCGCCCTGCACATTGACCACCAGAGTCTCACCGTCCCAGCCTCGCAGCGCCGCTACTTCAGCCAGGCGGTCGGTGCCGCTGGGGTGGTCGGACCGGGTCATGAGGACAGGAATTCCGTGCTGCCGGACCGCCCGCTCCACCTCGGGATGATCGGTGGCCACAATAACTTCCTCGGCTCCGGACTGCTGCGCACGCTCCGCCACCCGCACCACCATGGGTCGTCCGCCCAGATCGAGGAGAGGCTTGCCCGGCAGCCGCGTCGAAGCGTAGCGGGCCGGGATGACGACCTTGAAGCTCATGCTTCCTCGGGTTTCAGTTGCCGCGCCTCGTCTTCCAGCATGACGGGAATATCGTCCCGAATGGGAAAAGCCAGACGGCAGGGCTTGCAGACCAGTTCCTGCTCCGCCTTGCGGTAATCGAGATTGCCCTTGCACAGGGGGCAGACAAGGATGTCAAGAAGCCTTGCGTCCACGGATTTTCTCCACGATGAGATCGACGAGGCCGGGGGGAATCCCCGCCTCCACCGGCAATACCCAGGCTTCGCCAGCCAGGTCCGTCGGGCATTTTACTGCATCCTTCTCGGTGAGCAGGAGCACGTCCCCGGGGGGGACGGCAAGATCCTCGCGGCTGTATCGGTGGTGATCCGGGAAGGGCCGCGGCTTCACCTCGAGCCCCAGATCGGCGAGGGTGCGGAAAAAACGCTGGGGGTGACCGATGCCCGCCACCGCATGGAGGCGGCGCCCATGCAGGGCGTCCGCGCCGCAAGTCTGCGCCCAGTCGTGCAGGCGATGGAAGGCCCCGGGCTGCAAACTCATGGCGAAACTGCACGGTGCCCAACCCGCCAGCCCGGAGTCGCAGGGACCATTGAACACCACGGCGTCCACTCCCTTCAGGCGGGCCAGCGGCTCCCGCAGCGGGCCCGCCGGGAGCAGCCATCCGTTGCCCGCACCACGCCCGTCGAAGACCGCAAGCTCCACATCGCGGGCCAGGCGGTAGTGTTGCAGGCCGTCGTCGCAGAGCAGGACATCCACCTCGGGATGCTCCGCCAGCAGCGCCACCCCGGCCGCGGCCCGGTCGCGGCCGATCCAGACCGGGCAGGCCGCCCGACGGGCAAGCATCAGCGGCTCGTCACCCACTAGGGCGGCGTCGCCATCGGGTCTCACCTTCAGGGGAGCCGTCACGCCACCGCCATAGCCCCGGCTCACGATGCCGGGCCGCAGACCTCGCTCAGCAAGTTCCCGCACCAGCGCGAGCGTCAGGGGCGTCTTGCCAGCGCCCCCGACGATCAGGTTGCCGACCACGACCACCGGCACCGGCAAGCGCCGGGTCGCCAGCCAGCCCCGCCGGTAGGCAAGGCGGCGGGAAGCGGCCAGGGCCGCGAAAAGAGCGGAAAGCGGTACGAGAGGCAGGAGTCCGGCGGCGAGGCGAGGCTCGAACCAGCGCTCCTGCAAGGCCATCAGCGCGGGGTCTGGGTGGCGAAGGAAATGTGGGGATAGCCCGCGGTCTGGGCGGCTTGCATGATATCGACCACGCTCTGGTGGGTCGCCTTGGCGTCGGCGTTGATGACCACCACCGGATCGGAGCGCTCGCCGGCGGCCCGGCGCAGGGCTTCGGCGATGGTTTTCACGTCGGCGGCGGCGAGGGGCGACTTGTTCACCAGAACCTGCCCGCTGGCCGTGACGGCCACATCGATTTCATTGGGTTTTTCCGGCTGCTTGTTGGCTTCCGCCGTAGGCAGGTTGATTTCCAGCCCCGAGAACTTTGCGTAGGTTGTGGTCAGCATGAGAAAGATGATGATGACCAGGAGCACGTCGATCAGGGGAATCAGGTTGATCTCCGGCTCCTCCCGGCTGCGGCCGCGCTGGAAGTTCATTTGCGCTCGCCGTGCATGTACTCAACCAGTTTGACGGCCTGCTGCTCCATTTCCACGACGAATCCATCGACCTGGGCACGGAAGTGGCGCCAGAAAATCATACTGGGGATGGCGATGACGAGGCCGAAGCCAGTGTTGTAGAGGGCGATCGAGATGCCGTGGGCCAACTGCATGGGATTGGCCCCGGTGGGCGCCTGGGAGGCGAAGATCTCGATCATGCCGACCACGGTGCCGAACAGGCCCATCAGGGGGCTTATGGAGGCGATGGTGCCCAGGGTGGTGAGATAGCGTCCGAGATCGTGGGCGACGACGCCGCCGGCTTCCTCGATGGATTCCTTCATGACTTCCCGGGACGAGCCGACGTTGCGCAGCCCCGCCGCAAGGACACGGCCGAGGGGGGAGTGTTTCTCCATATCCCCGATCAATTGCTCATTTCCGCTTCCGCGCTTGTACTCGCCTACGGCGCGCTGGAGGAGCCCTGCGGGAACGACCTTGCCGCGGCGCAAGGCGACGAGACGCTCGATGATGAGGGCAACGGCGATGATCGATGCCAGCAGAAGGGGCCAGATGGGCCAGCCGGCAGCCTGAACGATGGCGAACACGTAAGATTCCCCGCAAAATGACAGCCGCTGATTTTGCCTGCCGGCGCCCTTCCCGGCAAGCCCTGCTCGCCACCACGCTTCCCGCGCGGCCGCGGCGAGTATCTACACCAGGAACATGGTGGCGTTTTCCAGATCCTCGTGGGTCTTGCCCTGCTGCAGGACGTTTACGAACTTGCGCCAGATGATGTCAGGCTCGCCCAGCTTGAAACCGTAGAACCCGTTGAAGCCGTTGGCCTTGTCGCGCACCGCGAGGGCCTTGACGGTCGACTGTTCGAGGCGCCCCAACTGCACGGTGGCGTCGCTCCACACGTTGAGGGGGAGCGGATCGGTCGAATGGGCCTGAAAACCGAAGGCGGAAACCTCGACCACCTGCATTTGGTATCGCAGGCGCCCGTCAGAAATGACCACGGCGAGTTCTCCCGGACACTTCACCGAATAACGCTGGTGCTGACGCAACTGGGCCCCCGCGCCCTCGCGCTCCGGGAGTTGCGGCAGGACGCTGCGGTACTCCCCTAGGTCGTAGATGGAGTGCAGGAGCAGCCTCTTGCGCTCATCAAGATTGGCAAACCCCTGAGTGCGCTGGTTGAAGAAATAATCGAGCAGTTCCGGCGTCATCACTGGATCATTGGTCGTGAAGTAGCGCCGCTTGGGAAGATGGATATTGGGCAACCTTACCTCGGCGAAGTAGGCATACAGGTTCTTGCGCGCCGGCTTCTTGCCGTAGATCGCCTTGAAGGTGGCCGGGGCGTAGAGCAGATCGAGGCTCGCACCGACGGCTGGCGCCCCGTTGGCGAAATCGTACTCCTCGACCACATTGGCCGTAAGCCGCTGGAAGAACAGCAGCGACTCGTACATTTCGATGCGGTTCGGGTTCACGGCGATGACCAGGTGCCGCACATCGAAGAAGGTCGTGCAGTACTCGTACATGAACTTCATCAAGGGAAAGAGGATCGACCCTCCGGTCTTGCGGAAGCGGGGATGGACCGCCAAAGCAGAAACTTCGGCCACCTGCCCTTCCCGGGCGCGCACATTGGAGAGGTCGAAGATGGCCTGGAGCGGGAAACCAAGGGCGCTCTCGCGGATGAGGGAGATGGTACCCACTACCTCTCCGTCCCACTTGGCACACAGGGTCGTCGTCGTCGGCAGTGCATGGTAGAGGGTCACCCGCATCCCGGAAGGATCGGGCTGCATGAAGCCGGCGTCCACGTAGGCGTCGTGCAGGAGGCGGAAACAGGCCTCCAGTTCCTCCCGCGTTTCAGCGATCTTCAATTGCAGACGCTCGCTGGGGGCCGGATCGCAATCGACAAAGGAACGATAGATGGCAAAGCGCCGCTCCCGCGGCAAAGCCGCAAACAGCCTGCGCATGGCGCGATGCCATAGTTTTCCGATTGACGACATGCCCTGGACTGCCTTGTTATTTTCCCCGCTTGGAATATTACTCCAGGGCCGATGTTTGGAAAGCCTTGATTTCATTCGCGCTCCGGATCGCTCTCGCTCAAGGGCGGGACTTACCCCCATTTTCTGTGGATAAGGTTGTGGAGCGACAGCCGCCAAGTTTCCTAAGTCGCCAGCCCGATTGAAGTTTCCCTGCCGTGCCCGAAAATCAGGCATACAGTTTTCTCACTTGCTGCGACTGTCTCCGAATGCCGCCCCCCACCCAGCCCGGAGAAGCGCTAGAATTCTCGTTTGCCTCCAGCCTGCCATGCTTGGAACTCCCTTGCCCCCGGTCCTGACCGTTTCCCTGCTCAACCGGCAGGTGCGCGAATGCCTGGAAGCCGGCTTTCCCCTATGCTGGGTCGCGGGTGAGGTGTCCAACCTGACTTACGCCGCATCGGGCCACGTCTACTTCACTCTGAAGGACGCCACGGCCCAGGTGCGCTGCGTCCTTTGGCGCAGCCGCGCCCAGACGCTCGGGCGACGTCTGGAAACGGGAGAACGGCTCGAAGTTCGCGCCCTGGTGTCCTTTTATGAACCCCGGGGCGAATTCCAGCTCAGTGTCGAAGCCGTGCGCAGTGCCGGCCAAGGCGAGCTTTACGAGCGCTTCCTGCGCCTCAAGGCGACCCTGGAGGAAGAAGGACTCTTTGCCCCAGCCGCCAAACGTCCCCTGCCGGCTTTCCCCCGCCGTCTGGCCATTGTGACCAGCCCGCAGGCCGCGGCCCTGCACGACGTGCTGAGTACCCTCACCCGCCGGGCGCCGCACCTGACTCTGACCCTCTACCCCACGCCGGTCCAGGGCGATGGCGCGGCCCAGGCCATCGCCTCCGCCCTTCGTCGGGCTGGCGCCGGCGGTCACGACCTCGTCCTGCTCTGCCGCGGCGGCGGCAGTATCGAAGATCTGTGGGCCTTCAACGAGGAAGCCGTTGCCCGGGCCATCCGCGCGTGCCCGGTACCCGTGGTGGCCGGTATCGGCCACGAAACCGACTTCACCATCGCAGACTTCGCCGCCGATCTGCGCGCGCCCACCCCCACCGCGGCCGCCGAACTGGCCGCCCCGGACCGGGCGGCCCTCCTCGCCCGCGTCGACAGCCTCGCCAAGCTGCTCCAGCGCCGCACGGAGCGCCATCTCGCCCAAGCCAATCAATCCCTGGATCGCCTTGCCATCCGCCTGCTCCACCCGGCACGCCGCATCGCGCTTCAGCGTGACACCCTCGCCATGGCGGCAGATCGTCTCCAGCGCAGCGCATTGCGCCGGGTGAGCGAGGAATGGATGACGTTGGCCGCCTTCAAGGCCCGCCTGACGGCCAGCCGGCCGGCCACTGTGGTGGAAGCCGAACGCCTGCGAAGCATGGCCCTGCGCCTGGCCGGGGCAGGCCGCCACCGCCTCGCCCTCGCCAGCGGGAAACTTAAAGCCGCTTCTGCGGGTCTGAGCCCACTCAACCCCCATGCGGTGCTCTCCCGGGGTTACGCCCTGGCCCTCGACCGCCAGGGGCGTGCCATCCGGGATGCGGCATCGCTCCAGCTCGGCGAGCGCCTCCGCCTCGCTTTCGCCCGGGGAGCTGCCGGTGTCGTCGTCGAGGAATTGCCCCCCGGCCCGGCCACCCGCTAGACTCCTGGCATTACCACCGCTTTCCCTCAACCCCAATCCAGATCCGGAGAAAACCATGGAACACCAACTGCCGCCCCTGCCCTATGCCAAGGACGCCCTCGCCCCCCACATGTCGGCGGAAACTTTCGACTATCACTACGCCAAGCACCACCAGGCCTACGTCACCAACCTGAACAATCTCATCAAGGGCAGCGAGTACGAAAACCTCGACCTGGAAGCCATCGTCAAGAAGGCCCCCGCCGGCGGCGTCTACAACAACGCCGCCCAGGTGTGGAACCACAGCTTCTTTTGGAACTGCATGAAACCCGCCGGCGGCGGTGCCCCCAGCGGTGCCCTGGCAGCCGCCATCGACAAGAAGTGGGGCTCCCTGGATGACTTCAAGAAGGCTTTCCAGGCCTCCGCCGTAGGCAACTTCGGCTCCGGCTGGACCTGGCTGGTGAAAAAGGCCGACGGCACCGTCGATATCGTCAACATGGGCGCCGCCGGCACCCCCCTGACCACCGGCGACAAGGCCCTGCTCTGCGTCGACGTCTGGGAGCACGCCTACTACATCGACTACCGCAACCTGCGGCCCAAGTTTGTCGAGACCTTTCTCAACAATCTGGTGAACTGGAGCTTCGCGGAACAGAATTTCGGCGGGTAATTGCCGAGTTCTGGCCGGAAACGCAAGTCTGAGCAGTTCCGGGCTCGCAACTGACAAGAAGGGCACCCTGTCACCAGGGTGCCCTTCTTCGTTGGTCCAACCCAGTTGCTTAGCCGCGGAGATGCTTTCGGCGTCGACCGATGGCGCCCGCCCCCAGACCGGCTACGGCAAGACAAGCAAGGATGCCAGGCTCAGCAACGGTCGCAGAATCGCCTACCCGCGCCACAAGAGCAAAGCTGAAGGTGCTGGGAATGAAATCGCCAGCGTAATCCAGCCCCGTCATCGACAGCGTGCTGCCGTCGAA
>SSTB01000099.1 GCA_009469665.1 Azonexaceae bacterium
CGAGGAAAAGCGCTTCTTTCCCTTCGGCAGCGACCTGGAAGCCAGCAGCGACTTTCAGTTGATCGCCGGCACCCATCGCGATCTGCGCCAGTGGGTGCGCCAGGGCAGGTTCCGCGAAGACCTCTACGCCCGCATCAACCTATGGACCTTCGACCTGCCCGGCCTCGCCGGCCGGCCCGAGGACATCGAACCCAACCTCGACTACGAACTGGAGCGCATTGCCGCCGACCACGGCCAGCAGGTGCGCTTCAACAGCGAGGCGAGGCGGCGCTATCTCGCCTTCGCCACCTCGGCCGCTGCGCGCTGGCACGGCAATTTCCGCGAACTCGGCGCCTCCCTGACCCGCCTCGCCACCCTTGCCACCGCCGGACGCATCACCGAGCCCGACGTGGCCGACGAAATCGCCCGCCTCGCCGCCACCTGGAGCGAGGAGCCGACTCTTGACGCTTGCGCCCGAGTTCTCGGGGCCGCGGCGGACAAGCTTGACCTCTTCGACCGCAGCCAATTGAACGCGGTGATCACCGTCTGCCGCGACAGCCCCAGCCTGTCGGAAGCCGGTCGCCGGCTATTTGCCGTCTCCCGGGCAGAAAAGAAGAAGAGCAACGATGCCGATCGTCTGCGCAAGTATTTGGCTCGTTTCGGGATCGGGTTCGAAGCGCTGCGCCTGGCTCCGGCGAGCCCCCCGTAAACTCGTCGCTGCCGAATACCCCCCCAGCCGTCGCCACCACAAGCCGCGCGAGCGGCCCTGAGCCTTCCGGCCGATGGCTCAGGGCCGCTCCCGAGTCCCGGTCGAGCCCCTCGGCAATCTGCCTTGCTGCGCTACGTCAACTGCGGAGGAGCGGCTGGGCCTCCCCGACACGGACGACGTCAAGGCAGGCATCATCGCTTACACGCTGACGGCCGCCAGACCAAGGGCCACCGCGGTGTCCAGATCCGCGACAATGCCTTGAACAAGACCCCCTTAGAGTTCCGCTGGGATGCTCACTCAACTTCGGCCTCGACCCGGACTAGGCCCGCCGTTTCCACGACGCAATCCCGCCCAGGAAATCGGCCAAGGTGGCCCACTTCTGCTCTTGGAAGATCACCCTGGACGTGGGGAACTTCGCGGCAGCCCAGGGTCTCCGCGAAGACCGTGCCCTGAAGAAGGACATGGAGACCCGGGCCGTCGAGCGCGGCGACTCACCACAAGGCCTGCTGCAAGGGCAGACGAGCGCTTATGGAAAGGCTGCCCCCTTCGGCCGCCCTTTCCACTTCTTGCGCGACCCATGGAACTCGCCGGCCGGTACGCCCTTCAAAACGCTGGGGAGATGAGATACCAACCGACGCAAACGATGCTCCAACGGGGGAGCTTTCGGATCGACCCCCTCCTCCCCCGCTCAGGCCTGCCCGACCCATTCACCCAAGGAGACACCATGAAAAATGACAAGGCTCACGATCAACATCCCTTAAGCCGCCGCCAATTCGTCAAGTCCGCCGGGATCGGAGCCGGTCTGGCTCTAGCCGGAGGCGCCGCCCCTGCCCTGGCCAAAGGCGCTCTCAAAACCGATACCGTCTGTACCCTGGTCCCTTATTTCGAAGTCCAGGAAGGCAAGCTTGATGCGTTCAAGGCGCTTGGCCCGCAATTCGTCAAACTCACCCGAAAAGAAGCCGGGGTGGTCCATTACGCCTTCTCGTTCAGCGGGCAGATCGCCCATTGCCGCGAGGGTTACGTCAATGCCCAGGGTGTTCTCGACCACCTCAAGAATGTGGACGCTCCGCTCCAGGAAGCGCTGAAGCTGGCCAAGATCGTCCGTCTGGAGGTGCATGGCCCGGCAGCCGAAATCGACAAATTGCGCGAGCCCCTGGCCGGATTGAAGCCTCAGTTCTTCGTTCTAGCGGAAGGCGGCATCCGGCGCGCCTGACACTGCGCGTACCTGCGGGATGGCCGGCACCGTCGTGCCGGTCGTCCCGCGGCGCTTTCCGGCGGTCCGTCGCCGGCCCGGCAATCCCCGTATACCGAAGATCAGTCCCGCCCCAGCCGGGTCGCAACGACGCCTTGGCGTTCAAAATGAACGATCAGTTCGTCCTGATGTTCGCCGTCCCGAGTCTCAATGTGCAGAATGATTTCGGTCATGCCGACAGGAACGTGCAGTTCCCCGCGGCGATGCTCGACATGGCGCACATTCATCCCGTGCTCGGCGACCAGCCCGAGGAGCCCGGCGAGGCGACCCGGAGTATCGGGCACCCTCACCGCCAGACTGAGCAGTCTCCCGCTGCAGGCGAGCCCGTAGTCGATGCTGCGGCCGATAAGGGTTAGATCGGCATTGCCACCACTCACCACCACCACCGTCGGACGATCGGGAGCCAGCGGCACCCGGCCACCCATGAGGGCAGCAAGCCCCACTGCGCCTGCCCCTTCGACCAGGGTACGGGTACGCTCCAGCAGCCGTACCATGGCCTCGGCGATCGTGGCGTCGTCTACGGTGACGATGGCATCCACGAAGCGTGCGATGACCTGCCGCGTCAGCAGGCCTGGCAGCTTGACCCGAATGCCGTCGGCGATGGTATGGGCATCCGCTGACACCGGGTCGATGCCACCGTCGGCCAGAAAGCGCCGCCAGGGCGCGACGGCTTCGGCCTGGACCCCCACCAGTCTAACGTCCGGCCTTTGCAGCTTGACCGCGAGGGCTACACCGGCCAACAGCCCTCCACCCCCCAGGGGAACGACGATTTGCCCGACCTCAGGCAGGGATTCGAGGATTTCCAGCCCCACGCCTGCCTGGCCGGCCACGATTTCCCAATCATCGTAGGCGTGGATGAGGCTGGCGCCGGTCTGGTCTGCAAGAGTCTCGGCGACCTGCCGCGCCTCTTCCAGATTGGCCCCCTCCAGAAGAACCTTCGCCCCCAGACCGCGGCAGGCCTCGATCTTGGTCAGAGGCGCGTTGATCGGCATGACGACGCTGGCCCCCAGCCCCGCCTCCCGGGCGGCCCGGGCCACCCCCTGGGCGTGGTTGCCGGCCGAGGCGGCCACCACACCGCGACCACCTTCCCCCCGGGCCACCAGGCAGGCGATCTTGTGGGCGGCACCGCGCAGCTTGAAGGAGCCGGTGCGCTGGAGGTTTTCCAGCTTGAGATGGATAGGGGCACCGAACTCCCGCGACAGGGGCTCGTTGGCCCACAAGGGCGTGGCCAGGACCGCCCCGGAAATCGACTCACGGGCGGCAAGGAGGGCGGGGAGATCAGGCAGGTCGGCATGGGCAGGCATGGTCACTCCCAGGGCAAAGGCACGGGCCAAGCGTAATTCCTTTGGCGAGGTAGAGAAAGGCCCAGCGGATCGCCGACAATAACGATTTCCACTTTCGGGCCACCCCCATGGATTGCCGCCCGGGCTGCGCAGCCTGCTGCATCGCCCCCTCCATCAGCTCGCTGCCCAAGCCGGCCGGTGTCCCCTGCCAACACCTCGACGCCGCCCTACGCTGCCGGCTCTTCGGCCGGCTAGAACGTCCCGCCTGCTGCTCCGGCCTTCAGCCTTCGCCCGAGATGTGCGGCACTTCCCGCGAGTACGCCCTACGCTGGCTTGCCGAACTGGAGGCGGCGACCCTTCCGGGCTAGAATGCCGCCTCCCCAATCGAGCGTCATCCATGGACACCCTGCTTCTCCTCAAGGCCCTCATCCTCGGCATCGTCGAAGGCCTGACCGAATTCCTCCCCATTTCATCCACCGGCCACCTGATCCTGGCCGGCGATCTCCTGCATTTCAACGACGCACGAGGCAAGCTGTTCGAAATCGTCATCCAGTCGGCGGCCATCCTGGCCGTCGTGTGGGAATACCGGGTTCGCTTGGCCAGAGTACTCCGAGGCGCCTTCAACGACGCCGCCGCCCAGCGCTTCATCCTCAACGTCGCGATCGCCTTCGTCCCCCTGGCCGCCCTGGGGCTGCTGTTCGGCAAGGCCATCAAGGCCCACCTGTTCAACCCCATCACCGTCGCCACCACCTTTATCCTCGGCGCCTTCGTCATCCTGTGGGCCGAGCGACGCGAGCATCGCGTTCGCGTGGAATCGGTGGACGACATGAACTGGCTGGACGCCCTGAAACTCGGCATTGCCCAGGCCTTCGCCCTGATTCCCGGCACCTCGCGCTCCGGGGCAACCATCATCGGTGGCATGCTCTTCGGATTGTCCCGCAAGGCCGCCACCGAATTTTCCTTCTTCCTCGCCATCCCCACCTTGATCGTCGCCAGCCTGTACCAAGCCTACAAGGAGCGTGCCCTGCTCAGCACGGACGATCTGGGCATGTGGGGAGTGGGATTCGTGGCGTCCTTCGTTTCCGCCTTTCTCTGCGTGCGCTGGCTGCTGCGCTATATCTCCAGCCACGACTTCACCGTCTTCGCGTGGTACCGCATCGTCTTTGGAATCGTCGTCCTGGCAACCTGGCAGTTGGGCTGGGTCGAGTGGACGTCTCACTGAGCAGGCCAGGGTGCCGTCGGAGAATTTGACACCTCAGCACGGGCCGGCGGCATAAACCCATAGAAAATAAAGCAAATACAATTGCCTAGGTCACATGGCATGAATATGGCTTTGTTTTCGGCACTTCACTGCCACTCGGAGATTCCATGAAAAACACCCTTCGCCTCGCCCTCGCCACTGCAGGACTCCTCGGAGCCCTGTCCGCCCAGGCTGCTCCCCAGTTGTTCAATGGTCACTATTACGATTACATCAACAACACCAGCGGTGGCTTCACCCAAGACGAAGCCCTGGCCGACGCGGCCGGCCGTAGCCACCTCGGCATGACCGGATATGTCGCAACGGTGACCTCCCTGGGGGAGCAGAACTTCATCTTCAATTCCGTGACCCAAGCCACGGCTTGGCTGGGCGGCAATGACCGCAGCGTAGAGGGCAGCTTCACCTGGGTCACTGGCCCCGAGACCGGCAGCGCCTTCGCCTTCACCTTCTGGTCGGGCGGCGAACCCAACAATTGCTGCAACGGTGAAGACGACGTGGTCATCAATTGGGGCGCCGATGGCAGCTGGAACGACATCGGCCTTCCCAGCTTCACTGATTACCGCGTGGGCTACATCATCGAATACAGCGGCACTCGCGTGAGCGTTCCCGAGCCGGGCGCCCTGGCTCTGGTCGGGATCGCCCTGGCCGGTCTTGGGGCCGCGCGCCGGCGCCAGAAGGCCTGACCCGACGCCTTGCTCAAAACGACAGTCCCGCTCCGGCGGGATTGTTTTTTTGGCCTCCGGCAATGATCCTCTACCTGCACGGCTTCTGTTCCTCCCCCGACTCCTGGAAGGCCCGCCTTTTGGCCCAGGTCTGCGCCGAACGGGGTCTGGGCGAGGATTTTCTCTGCCCCGCGCTCTCCCCGGTTCCCGCCGAGGCCATGGCCCGGGCGGAGTCCCTCATCCGCACGGCCCGCCGCCCGCCGACCCTGGTGGGCAGTTCCCTGGGCGGACACTACGCCACCTGGCTGGCCGAGAAGCACGATCTCCAGGCAGTACTCATCAATCCCGCCGTGGTCAGCCGACTCGACCCCGCCCGTTTCTTGGGCGAGCACGCCAACTTCCATAGCGGCGAGCGCTTTACCTTTACCACGGCCCACGCCGCCCAACTGGCGGCCCAGTGCGTAGAGCATCCGGACCCCAGCCGCTACCTCCTACTGGTCGAAGCCGGCGACGAAGTTCTCGATTACCGGCAGGCGGTAGGGCACTACGCGGGCTGCCGCCAGATCGTCCTCCCGGGGGGCGATCACAGCTTCACGCAGTTTCCCGGATTCATCACGCAAATCCTTGAGTTCGCTGGAGTTCGTGCCGGGATATAATCCCGCGATGCACCTATTGTTCGAAGACGAAGGAAGCTTCAAGACCGGCACACTCCTGGCCGACAACGACACGTCGTTGCAGGTCGAAATGGCGTCGGGGAAGCGCAGCAAGATCAAGGCAGCGGCGGTGCTATTGCGGTTCGACAAACCCGGGGCGAGCGCGCTCCTGGAGCAGGCGGAACCGCTCGCCGCCGGAATGGAACCCGAATTCCTCTGGGAGTGCGTCAATGACGGCGAGTTTTCGTTTGTTGATTTTGCCCGCGACTATTACGGCCACGACCCTGCGCCGGTCGAAGCGTCGGCGGTGCTGCTTGCCCTCCAGGCAGCGCCCATCTATTTCCATCGCAAAGGCAAGGGCCGTTTCAGGAAGGCTCCTCCCGACATTCTCGCGGCTGCTCTGGCCGCTCTTGAAAAAAAGCGTCAGCAAGCGCTCGCCATCGAGGGCTGGATCGGGGAACTGAAGGCCTTCCGTCTGCCGCCGGAGATCGGAGCCCTGAGCGACTCCCTGCTCTACGCCCCCGATCGCAACAAACCGGAAACCAAGGCCTTCGAAACCGCCTGCGCCGACACCGGCCTTTCCGCCGCACAATTGTTGTTCAAGTGCGGGGCCATCGCCTCGGCCTACCACCTACATTACAAGCGCTTCCTGCATGAGCAGTTTCCCAGGGGAACCGGCTTCCCCTCCCTGGAAGCCCCGGCCACCCCCGACGACCTGCCCCGGGCCGACGTACGCGCCTTTTCCATCGACGACGCCCAGACCACCGAGATCGACGATGCGCTTTCGGTGACCCGGCTGCCCGGCATCGGCAGCCGCATCGGCATTCACATCGCCGCCCCCGGCCTGGCCATCGCACGCGGCTCGCCCCTGGACGCCGTGGCCCGGGCGCGCCTGTCCACCGTGTACATGCCCGGCAACAAGATCACCATGCTGCCGGACTCCGTGGTGCAGCACTACACCCTGGCCGGCGGCGTCGATTGCCCGGCGGTCTCGCTCTATCTGACGGTGAACGAGTCCCTGGAAGTCCTCAGCCACGAATCGCGCCTGGAGCGGGTGCACATCGCCGCAAACCTGCGCCATCACGAGGTGGAGCCCTGGTTCAACGCCGAAACCGTCGGTGGCCCGCTGCCCGACCGGCCCTTCAAGGATGAACTGCTGCACCTATGGCACTTCGCCAATGCCTGCGAGGGCCGCCGGGGAAAGCCCTCGGCCACCCAGGGCATCAACGATTACAACTTCGCCATCGAGGGCGATCTGAGCGACCCCGACGCCTGCAGCGTCGACATCAGCGAAAGGAAGCGTGGCAGTCCCCTGGACAAATTGGTGGCGGAGTTGATGATCGTCGCCAATGCCACCTGGGGTGGCCTGCTGGCCGAGAAGAACATCGCCTGCCTGTACCGCGCCCAGACCCAGGGCAAGGTGCGCATGACGACCTCGCCCCTGCCCCACGAAGGCCTGGGTGTGCCGCAATACGCCTGGATGACCTCGCCGCTGCGCCGCTACTGCGACCTGGTCAATCAGTGGCAGCTCATCGCCTGCCTCAAGGGCGAAACCCCCGCCTTCGCCCAGAAATCCGCGGAACTTTTCGCCGCCCTGCGCGACTTCGAACTCACCTACGCCGCCTACGCCGAATTCCAGCGCCTCATGGAGCGTTACTGGTGTCTGCGCTGGCTGCAGCAGCGCGCAGTCACAACCCTGGTCGCCACGGTGCGCCGCGAGCAACTGGTCAAGCTCGACCATTTGCCGCTGCTGTTGCGGGTCGCCTCCCTGCCAGCCGATCTCGTTCCCGGACAGCAGGTTCTCCTGGCCATCGACACCCTGGATCTACTGGGGCCCGAACTCACTTGCCGCTTCGTCGAAATCCTGGCCGCCCGCAACGCCGCGGAAGCGGAGGAGGACGAGGAGCAATGAGCGCCCTTCTGGTCGCCTCGCCACCGCCCGCGGAGTCGCGGCGTCTGGCCCTGGCGATCGGGATTTCCCTGGCGCTGCATGCCACCCTGCTCGCCTTGCACTTCCAGTTTCCCGAAGCTTCCCGCGCGGTGCGCGAGAAGGCCTTGGACATCATCCTGGTCAACGCCAAGTCGGCCACCAAGCCCAAGGACCCCCAGGCCCTGGCCCAGAGCAATCTGGACGGCGGGGGCAATACCGACGAAAACCGCCGCGCCAAGACCCCCTTGCCGCCGACCCGACAGCAGACCGCCGGCAGCGACGTGGAGCAGATGCAGCGCCGGGTGCAGGAACTGGAAGCCCGTCAGCAGCAATTGTTGAGCGAGGCCCGCACCCTGAGGAGCGCTACGGTGACGCCCCCTGGCGAAGAGCGCAACACGACCCCCAACGCCAGCGGTCTCGACCTGGTCGAAGCCGCCCGGGCCATGGCCCGCCTGGAAGGCGAAATCAGCAAATCGGTGGACGAATACAGCAAGCGGCCCCGGCGGCGCTTCATCGGCGCCCGGGCCGAGGAATACCGTTTTGCCCAGTACATCGAGGATTGGCGCCAGAAGGTCGAACGGGTCGGCACCCTGAACTACCCGGATGCCGCACGCGGCAAACTCTACGGCTCCCTGGTCATGACGGTCTCCATCCTGGCCGACGGCAGCGTCGCCCATATCGACATCAGCCGATCCTCCGGCCACAAGGTTCTCGACGACGCCGCACGCCGCATCGTCCAGATGGCCTCCCCCTACGCTGCCTTTCCCCCTGAAATCCGCCGCGATACCGACATTCTGGATGTGACACGCATCTGGTACTTCACCCAGGGCGACAGCCTGGAATCCAAAGCGCGATGACCGACCGTTACGCGGTATTTGGCAATCCCATCGGCCACTCCAAGTCGCCGGCCATCCACGCCGCCTTCGCCGCGCAAACGCGCCAGGCGATGAGCTACGAGGCCATACTCGCCCCCCTGGACGGCTTTGCACAGGCCGTGGGCGATTTTGCCGCCGCCGGTGGCCGCGGCGCCAATGTCACGGTGCCCTTCAAGGAGGAGGCCCACCGCCTCGCCACTCGGCTTTCGCCCCGTGCCGTGCGGGCGGGGGCAGTCAATACCCTGAGCTTCGATGCCGAGGGCGTCTCCGGGGACAACACCGACGGGGCCGGTCTGGTAACCGACCTGGAGGGCAATCTGGGCTTTGCCCTGGCTGGTCGCCGCGTGCTCCTCCTGGGGGCGGGGGGCGCCGCCCGGGGCGTGACCGGTCCGCTGGTCGACGCGGGCGTCGCGCAACTCTTCATCGCCAATCGCAACCCCGCCCGTGCCCACGAGCTGGCACGGCTTTTCTCGTCCCACGGCGAGGTTTCCGGCCATGGACTGGGCGAAATCCGGGGCCCTTTCGATCTGGTCATCAACGCCACGGCGGCGAGTCTGGCGGGAGAATCCCTCCCCCTGCCCCCCGGCAGCTACGCCCCCGGCGCCCTGGCCTACGACATGATGTACGGCCGCGACGAGACGCCCTTCCTGGCGGCGGCCCGGCTCCTGGGGGCCTCCCGCGGGGCCGACGGCCTGGGCATGCTGGTCGAGCAGGCCGCGGAGGCCTTCCTGCACTGGCGGGGCGTTCGACCCGACACCGCCCCGATCCTGGCCGACCTGCGCGCACGGCTCGCCGCCGCATGAAGCGCCTGGGCCATTGGCTCAAGCTCGGCGTCCTCGGTCTCCTGGGCGTCGTTCTGATCTATCAGCTCTGGCTCCTGGGCTGGGTACTCTTCTGGAGCCAGTTCGACCCGGGTAGCACGCGCTTCATGGAAATCCGCCTGGCCGAGTTGCGCCAGAAGCGACCGGACGCCCAGTTGCAGAAAGCCTGGGTGCCCTACGAGCGCATCTCACCCCATCTCAAGCGGGCCATCATCGCCGCTGAAGACGCCAAGTTCGTCGATCACGAAGGCTTCGACTGGGAAGGCATCCAGAAGGCCATGGAGAAGAACCAGAAAAAAGGCCGCATCGTCGCCGGCGGCTCGACCATCACCCAGCAACTGGCCAAGAACCTCTTCCTCTCCCCGCAGAAATCCATGCTGCGCAAGGCCGAGGAAGCCGTGGTGACGCTGATGATCGAATCCTGCTGGAGCAAGCGGCGCATTTTCGAGGTGTACCTCAACGTCATCGAGTGGGGGAACGGCGTCTTCGGCGCCGAGGCCGCCGCCCGCCACTATTTCGGCATTCCCGCAGCCCAGCTTGCGCCGGAACAGGCAGCGCGGCTAGCCGGCATGGTTCCCAACCCCCGCTTCTACGACCGCAACCGCAATGCCCCCGGCCTGGGGCGCAAGGCGGCCATCATCCTGGCTCGCATGCCGGCCGCCGAATTGCCCTGATCACCGGCCCGGGCGTCCCTCCGCCGGTGCTAGAATTCCGGCTCCCCAGCGGCGGCGCGCCATGAGCGAAGACTCCCCCCTCACCGATACCGAAGACCTGCAGGAGCGCCTCGCCGAGGTGCAGTCCCTGCTCGCGCGGCACAAGCTGGTGGAGGATCTGGTGCATCGCCAGGAAATGCCGCATCACGACCTCGTCGAAGGTCTCGTGCATCGCCAGCATCTGGTCGAGTTGCAGCGCAAGCTGGAACCCATGCATCCAGCCGACGTGGCCTACATCCTGGAGGCTCTGCCGCCGGACGAGCGCCTCATCGCCTGGGATCTGGTCAAGGTCGAGCGGGAAGGGGAAATCCTGCTGGAAGTCTCGGACGCCGTCCGGGAAAGTCTCATCGACTCGATGGAGCGCACCGAACTGGTGGCTGCCGCCGAGACGCTGGACACCGACGAACTGGCCGACCTGGCCCCCGACCTGCCCCAGGAAGTCATTGCCGACGTTTTCAAGTCCCTTTCGGTGGAGGAAAGGGAGCAACTGCGCTCGGCCATGTCCTACCCCGACGATTCGGTCGGCGCCATCATGGACTTCGACATGGTCACCGTGCGCGAGGACGTGACCCTGGAAGTGGTCCTGCGCTACCTGCGCCTGTTCGACGAATTGCCCGACCACACCGACCAACTTTTCGTCGTGGACCGGGAAGACCACCTCAAAGGCGTGCTGCCCCTCAACATCCTGCTGGTCAATGACCCGGAGACCGAGGTCGGCACCCTGATGCAGACCGACTTCATCGAACTGGAACCCGACGATTTCGCCGAAGAAGCGGCCAAAGCCTTCGAACGCTACGATCTGGTCTCGGCACCGGTCGTCGATCCGGAAAGGAAGCTGGTCGGCCGGGTGACCGTCAACACGGTCGTGGATGTGATCCGCGAGGAAGCCGAAAGCGAGCAACTGGCCCAGGCCGGCCTGAAGGAGGAGGAGGACATCTTCGCCTCGGTCTGGGATTCCGTGAAGAACCGCTGGTCCTGGCTGGCCATCAACCTGGTGACCGCCTTCGTCGCCTCCCGCGTCATCGGCGCCTTCGAGGGTTCCATCGAAAAGCTGGTGGCCCTGGCCGCCCTCATGCCCATCGTTGCCGGTATCGGCGGCAATTCGGGCAACCAGACCATCACCATGATCGTGCGCGCCATCGCCATGGGGCAGGTGCAACCCGACGCCGCCCGGCGACTGCTGCGCAAGGAACTGGGCGTCGCCCTCATCAACGGCCTGATCTGGGGCGGACTGCTGGGCATCGCTGCCTGGTGGCTTTACGGCAGTCTGAAGCTGGGCCTGGTCATGACCGCCGCCATGACCCTCAATCTGCTGCTCGCCGCCAGCGCCGGCGTCGGCATCCCCCTCCTGCGCCAGCGCCTGGGCGCTGACCCGGCCGTAGGCGGTTCGGTCATGATCACCGCCCTCACCGACTCGGGCGGCTTCTTCATCTTCCTGGGGCTGGCCACGCTCTTCCTAATGTGAGGCGGGCGTCACCAGTTTGAGCCCGACGATGCCGGCCACAATGAGGCCGATGCAGACCAGCCGCGACACTTCCCGGGATTCCCCGAACAGGGCCATGCCCAGCAGGGCCGTGCCGACGGCGCCGATACCGGTCCATACGGCGTAGGCGGTGCCCAGAGGAAGCACTTTCAGGGACCAGCCCAGCAGCACCACGCTGGCCACCATGGCGGCCAGGGTGCCCACGCTGGGGCCCAGACGGCTGAACCCTTCGGTGTATTTCAAGCCCACCGCCCAGCCGACTTCACAGAGCCCGGCCAGGAACAGAATCGCCCACGCGGAACCGCTATTCACGTCCGGCTGGCGAAGTATGCTTCGGCCGCCGCCACGGTGCCGGCAATGTCGGCATCGCTGTGGGCCGCCGACACGAAGCCCGCCTCGAAGGCGGAGGGGGCGAAGTAATGGCCTGCGTCCAGCATGGCGTGGAAGAAGCGGTTGAAAGCCTCTTTGTCGCAGGCGAGCACGGCATCGTAGCTGGCCGGGCAGGCGTCGGCGAAATAGAGACCGAACATGCCGCCGACGTTCTGGGCGGCGAAGGCGACGCCGTGGTTCCTGGCGGCGGCCACCAGGCCGTCGCACAGGGCCTTGGTCTTGGCGGTGAGGGCTTCGTAGAAGCCGGGTGCCTGGACCAGTTTCAGGGTCGCCAGGCCGGCGGCCACCGCCACCGGATTGCCGGAAAGAGTGCCCGCCTGATACACCGGCCCCAGGGGTGCGATCTTTTCCATGATCTCCCGCTTGCCGCCGAAGGCACCCACCGGCATGCCGCCGCCGATGACCTTGCCGAATGTGGAAAGATCGGGCGTGATGCCGAAGTGGCCCTGGGCGCTCTTCAGACCGACGCGGAAACCGGTCATCACCTCGTCGAAGATGAGCACGGCGCCATGCCTGGCCGTCAACTCGCGCATGGCCTTGAGGAATTCAGCCGTGGGGGCGATGAGATTCATATTGCCCACCACCGGTTCGACGATCACCGCGGCGATACGCTCCCCATGGGTGGAAAAGGCGTCGGCCAACTGCTGCGGGTCGTTGTAGGCCAGCACCAGGGTGTGCTGGGCGAGGTCCGCCGGCACGCCGCCGGAAGAGGGATTGCCGAAGGTGAGCGCCCCGGAGCCGGCCTTCACCAGCAGACTGTCGGAATGGCCGTGGTAGCAGCCCTCGAATTTGATGAGCAGGTCACGGCCGGTGTAACCCCGGGCCAGACGGATGGCGCTCATGGTGGCCTCGGTGCCGGAGGAAACCAGGCGCACCATGTCCATGGAGGGCACCAGGTCGCACAGCAGATCGGCCATCTCCACTTCGCGCTCGGTGGGGGCGCCGAAGGACAGGCCGTCGGCCGCGGCCTCGGTCACGGCCCGCAATACCTCCGGGTGGCCGTGACCGAGGATCATGGGCCCCCAGGAGCCCACGTAGTCGGTATACCACTTGCCGTCGACGTCCTGCACCCGGGGCCCCTGGGCCTTTTGGAAGAAGCAGGGAGTGCCGCCCACGGAGCGGAAGGCGCGCACCGGCGAATTGACGCCACCGGGAATGTGGCGCTGGGCGCGTTCAAAGAGTTGCTGGTTGCGGGAGCTCATGGGCGGTTTCCTCGAACAGTCGTTGGTAGGCGGCGGCCCGGGC
>SSTB01000100.1 GCA_009469665.1 Azonexaceae bacterium
CCTTCCGGTATAATTTCACGTTTTAGTCGACCCCGTTCCGAGCCAGGAGGATCCCTCATGCCGCTGCGTAACGTTCTGTCGCGGTCCTTTGCGCAAGTCCTGGGCTCCGCGGCCCTTCTCGTTTTGACCGCCTTCTCGGGATCGGTTCTCGCCCAGTTGCCCGGGGCCGTTCCTGAAGCTTCCCCCGAAGCAGCTTCCGGTTCCGGCTTCTCGCTGCTAGCCTTTTTCGCCCCTCGGGAAGTCTCTCCGCTCCCGCCGTCCGAGAGTCTGGCGACGCACGAAATCGCCGCGCCCCACGGCATCAGCACACCCATCGATCTCACCGCCCCCACCGACGATCTGTGGGTCCGCGTCCGCAATGGCTTCGCCATGCCCAACCTCAACGACGAGGTGGTACTCCATCATCAGCAGTGGTACATGAACCGGCCCGACATGCTGCGCCGCATGGTCGAACGTAGCCGCCGCTACATGCACCATATCGTCGAGGAACTGGAGCGCCGCGGCATGCCCACCGAGCTCGCGCTTCTGCCGATGGTAGAGAGCTCCTTCAACCCCATGGCCTATTCCCGCGCCCGGGCCTCGGGTCTGTGGCAGTTCATCCCCGCCACCGGCAAGCGTTACAACCTGGCCCAGGACTGGTGGCAGGACCAGCGCCGCGACATCCTCGCCTCCACCGCGGCGGCGCTAGATTATCTGCAGGCCATCTACGATATGAACGGCGATTGGCATCTCGCCCTGGCCTCCTACAACTGGGGTGAAAACGCGGTCAAGCGGGCGGTGGACAAGAATCTGGCCCGGGGGCTGCCCACCGACTTCCCCAGCCTCAGCATGCCCGCCGAGACCCGCAACTACGTCCCCAAGCTGCAAGCCCTCAAGAATATCTTCGGCAACCCGCGCCTGATGGCGGAACTGGGCCTTCCCGCCCTGGAGAACCAGCCCTATTTCGCCACAGTGGATCCGGGCAAGCCCATCGACATCAAGACCGCCGCCCGCCTGGCGGGGATGCCGGTGAGCGAATTCGTCGCCCTCAATCCGGGCCACAACCGGCCGGTCATCACCCCCGACTGCCCGGTCGTGATTCCGGCGGACAAACTGGAAACCTTCCAGGCCAATCTGGAAAATCACGACGCCCCCCTCAGCCGCTGGCAGGCCTATACGGTCAAGCCCGGCGAGCGGCTGGAAAAACTCGCCCCCCGCTTCGGCATCTCGGCGGCCGAACTGCGCGAAGTGAATGGCTTGGGTGGCCGGACCAGGCCCGCAGTGGGATCGATGCTGCTTGTCCCCGCCGGGCGGGACGGAATCGACATCGACGAACTCTCACCCCAGGCCCGCCTGCCCCGCATCGAGGCGGAGGAAGCACCGGCCCGGATCGGCAAGGGCAAGAAGGGCGCCGACCGGCGTGAGGAAAGAGTCCAGACGGCGCGGACCGGCAAGACGAAAGTCCCCGCGGACCGTGCCCTGGCCAAGGCGTCCTCCCGGGGCACATCGAGCACGACCCGGGTCGCTGCGGCCAAGCCCAAGGCGACTGCCCAGACCGTAGCTGCCAAACCCAAGGCGACTGCCCGCGCCGCAGCCAAGGCTCCCGCCAGGAGTTCCCAGGTCGCCAGGGCAGGCAACGGCCGCCGCGGCTGAGCGCCTGAAGCCCCCAGCGCGGCTACGCCGGTTTAGCCCCCGGCGCGGGGCCATACAGATGACAGGCGACGGCGTGCTCCGGGGCGACCTCGACCGCCACCGGATAGGCCTGGCGGCAGGCCTCGCTCGCCAGGGTACAGCGCGGATGGAAATGGCAGCCCTGGGGCGGGCTGGCGGGCGAAGGCGCCTCGCCGGGAAGCCGGATGCGCTCTTCGCCCCCGCTCGGATGCACGGCCGGAACCGCCGAGAGCAGCGCCCGGGTGTAAGGGTGACGGGGATTGCGCAGCACTTCGGCGGCACTCCCCCATTCGACGATGCGCCCCAGGTACATCACCGCCACTTCGTGGGCCAGATACTCGACCACGGCAAAGTTGTGGGTGATGAACAGATAGGCCACCCCCAGTGATTCCTGGAGATTCTTGAGCAGATTCAGGATTTGCGCCTGGACCGAAACATCCAGGGCCGAAGTCGGCTCGTCGCAGATGAGGATTTCCGGCTGCACGGCCAGGGCGCGCGCGATAGCGATGCGCTGGCGCTGGCCGCCGGAGAACTCGTGCGGATAGCGCAGCGCGGCCTCGGGCGGCAGCCCCACCTGGGTCAGCAGGGCCGTGACGGCGGCGGCCGGATCGCCGCCTCCCCCGACACGCAGCGCCGCCATGCCCTCCGCGATAATCTCGCCGACACGCAAGCGAGGGTTCAGGGAGGCAAAGGGATCCTGGAAAACCATCTGCATGTGTCGGCGCACCGCCCGCAGCCGGCGCCGCGGCATGCCCACCAGTTGCGAGGCCCCCAGGCGTACGCTGCCCCCGCTGGGCGCCACCAGTTGCAGGATGGCCTTTCCGACCGTGGTCTTGCCGCAGCCCGACTCCCCCACCAGGGCCAGGGTACGGCCTGGGGTGAGGGAAAGGGAAACGCCGTCCACGGCACGCACGTGGCCCACGGTGCGTTGCAGGAAGCCCCGCCGGATGGGGAAATGCACCCTGAGGTCGCTGACTTCCAGTACCGCGCGGTCGGGGGACTGGAGTTCGCCACGGCGGACGGTCTCGCCCAAGTCGCTGCCACTCCCCCCGCCGCCGTCCCAATGGCAACGCAGGCGGTGGCCGGGGGTGAGCTCGCGCCAGGGGGGCGACACCTCGCGGCATACCGCCATGGCGTGGGGACAGCGCTCGGCAAAGCGGCAACCCGGCGGCATGGCACCCAGGGCCGGCACCTGGCCCGGGATGGTGGTGAGCGGCCGGCCGCGACGGGAAACCTCGGGCAGGGCAGCAAAAAGGGCCTGGGTATAGGGGTGGCCGGGGCTAGCGAAGAAGCTGGCCCGGTCAGCTTCCTCGACCAGCTCGCCGGCGTACATCACGCCGACGCGGTGGGCCATGCGAGCTACCACGCCCAGGTCGTGGGTGATGAGCAGCATGCCCATGCCCCGCTCCGCCTGGAGCCCCGCCAGAAGATCAAGGATCTGGGCCTGGATGGTGACGTCCAGGGCGGTGGTCGGCTCGTCGGCGATGAGAAGTTCAGGCGCCCCCGCCAGTGCAATGGCGATCATCACCCGCTGCTTCATGCCACCGGAAAGCTGGAAGGGGTATTCGTCCAGGCGCCGCTCAGGGTCCGCGATGCCCACCTGACGCAGCAATTCGGCCATGGTTCCGCGGGCGTCGGCCCCCCGCTGCCCCCGGTGCAGCTGTAGCACCTCGCCGATCTGGCGCCCCACGGTGAGGACCGGATTGAGACTTGTGGCCGGCTCCTGGAAGATCATCGCCATGCGACCGCCGCGCAGGCCGCGCATGGTGGCTTCCGGCAAGGCCAGAAGCTCCTCCCCACCAAGGTGCACCGTGCCGCCGACGATGCGCCCGGCCGCCGGCAGCAACCGCATCACCCCCTGGGCGGTGGCTGACTTGCCGCAGCCGGATTCCCCCAGCAGGGCAAAGGTCTCCCCCGCGCCGATGCGGAAGGAAATACCATCCACGGCGAGCACGGTGTTCCCCGCGGCCGCGAAACCTAGACGGAGATCGGTGATTTCCAGCAGCGCGCTCATTGGACGACCCTCCTGGCGCTGCGCGCCTTCCTCCCCAAGGGAGGGAACGCCCCCTTCGGGCGGCCGGGCGGGGGCGCGGGAACGACCCTCCTGGCGCTGCGCGCCTTCCTCCCCAAGGGAGGGAACGCCCCCTTCGGGCGGCCGGGCGGGGGCGCTCATGCGGCCCTCGGATCGAAAGCGTCCCGCACGGCGTCGGCAAACAGGTTGGCAGCCAGGACCAGGACGAACATGGCGGCAAAGGCCGCCGCCAGGGACCACCACACGACCGGCTCGCGCCCCAATTCCAGGCGGGCGTTGTTGATCATGGTGCCGAAACTGACCATGGTGGGATCGACGCCGATGCCCACGTAGGAGAGCACCGCCTCCGCCAGCACCAGCCCGGAAAAATCCATCACTAGGGCGATGATGACGATGTGCATGAGATTGGGCAGGATGTGGCGGCCGATGATGCGGGCACCGGAAACGCCGAAGGCCTGGGCCGCCTGGATGTACTCCAGTTCCCTCAGCTTGAGGGTTTCGCCCCGCAGCAGGCGGCACAGGCCTGTCCAGCTGGTCATGCCCAGGATGAAGCACAGGGCCAGGAGCCGCAGGTCGGCCCGTTCGGCTGCAGTGGAAAACCACTGCGGATGGGTGTCGATCACCACCTGCATCATGAGCACCGCGGCGGCGATGAGCAGCACGCCGGGAATCGAGTTGAGCACCGTATAAACGTATTGGATCAGGTCGTCGACCCAGCCCCGGAAATAGCCGGCGACGATGCCCAGAACCACGGCCAGGGGCAGGGTCACCAGGGTCGTGACGAGGCCGATGATGAGCCCCGTGCGCACGCTCTTCAACACCTGGTAGAAGACGTCCTGGCCCACCTTGTCGGTGCCGAAGACATGGTAATTCCCCGCCAGTTGAAGGAGCGGCACGCCGACCAGGGCCAGGAGCAGGACCGTGGCCAGGACCGCGTTCCAGGCAAATGCCGTCTCCCCGCGCAGGATGC
>SSTB01000101.1 GCA_009469665.1 Azonexaceae bacterium
GTGCGCCTTAACCGGGAGCGTGTGCAGGCCCGCCTGCCGGGGCCTCCCCTGTGGCTTCAGCAGGTGCACGGCACGGTGGTGGTGGATGCGGCGACGGCCCCGCCCGGCGTGGCGGCCGACGGTGCGGTGGCCTTCCGCCCCGGCCTGGTCTGCGCCGTGATGACGGCCGATTGCCTGCCGATTCTGCTCTGCGATCGTGCCGGGAGCGCGGTGGCGGCGATTCATGCCGGTTGGCGGGGCCTTGCCGCCGGGGTGATCGAAGCGGGGGTGGCCGCCCTTGGGCGGCCGGGCAAAGAATGCCTGGCCTGGATCGGCCCCGCCATAGGTGCCGCGCATTTCGAGGTGGGGGAGGAGGTCAGGCAGGCCTTCGCGGCCCGCGATGCGGGAACGCAGGCGGCCTTTGCCCCGGCGCCGGGAGGCAAGTGGCTCGCCGATTTGGAGTGCCTGGCGCGGCGGCGCCTCGCGGCGGCGGGAATCCAGGCGGTTTACGGAGGCGGACAGTGCACGGCGGCCCAGCCGGAGCGCTTTTTCTCCCACCGCCGCGATGGCGTGTCAGGCCGGCAGGGAAGCTTCATCTGGCTCGCGGCACCGGGCGTATAATCCGCGCCTTTCGTCCCGGACCACCCGCTTTGAGCCCCCTTGCCTGGATCATCCTCGCCACTTTTGCTGGCGGCGCCCTGAGCGTCTGCGCGGCCGCGGCCATGACCCTGGCGGCCGGTGGTGCCAGTGTCGGCGTACTCATCTCCTACGCCATCGGCGCGCTTCTGGGGGCCGTGTTCCTGGAAATCCTGCCCCACGCTATTGAGCACGGCGGCGACGTCCATGCCCTGGCGACAACCATTCTGCTTGGCATCCTGGCCTTCTTCGTCCTGGAAAAACTGGTGCTCTGGCGCCACTGCCACCACGACCACTGCGAGGCCCATGACGCCCGGCCGCCCACCCACGACCACGGACGCTCCGGCCTGCTCATCCTGGTGGGGGACACCTTCCACAACTTCGTGGACGGCATCCTCATCGCGGCGGCCTTTTTGGAAAGCACCCAACTTGGCATCGTCACCGCCCTGGCCATCATCGCCCACGAAATTCCGCAGGAAGTCGGCGATTACCTGATTCTTCTACACTCGGGCTACAGCCGCTTGCGGGCCTTGCTCTTCAATCTGCTGTCCAGTCTGGCCACCCTGATAGGGGCGCTGCTGGCCTATTTCGCCCTGTCCTCGGTGCGAGAGTGGATTCCGCAGCTTCTGGGGCTCGCCGCGGCCAGCATGCTCTATGTGGCGGTGGCCGACCTCATTCCAGGCCTGCACCGGCGCCCGGAACTTAAGGCCACCCTGCAGCAGGTTTCACTGATCGCCCTTGGCGTTCTCAGCATCGCGGGCGTGCGCGCCCTGGTCGGCGAGTAGGCGTCGCCGGCGGCGGCTGGAAAATCCGCCCAGCCAGAGCAGCAGGGCGACGGGGAGCAGGCCGTAGAAGCAGAAGCCCATCACTCCCGCCAGCAAGGTGGGTTCCATGGCGGCGACCAGGAGGGTGACGTAGAGCCAGGCGATGGCGACGATGTACATGGGCCGATTATAGGGTGCCGGGAGCCACGCATTGACAGGGGTCCGGCGGGAATGGAGAATCCCACGGCTCAACCCCCCCAATGTCTTCAGCTTCAGACGCGAGAGCCCCCATGTCGCAGGGATCGAATAAAAACGACGCTTTCCTCGGCGCGGCCATGCAGTTCATGCAGGCGAGCCAGAACGCAGCGCAGCAGTTCATGAATTTCGTCGCCCAGGCGGGCGACGCTCCCGCGGCGGCCAAGCTTCCCGCCGACCCCAAGGCCATGTCCGATCTCCAGAAGGCCTACCTGGAACAGCACACCCGCTTGTGGCAGGCCATCCTGGCCCGGGGGGCGGCGCCAGCGGGGGACGACGGATTCAAAGTGGCGCCCGAGCCCGGCGATCGCCGCTTTGCGGCGCCCGAATGGCGCGAGAGCCCGGTCTTCGATTACCTGCACCAGGCCTATCTCCTCAATACCAAGTACTTGCGTGACCTGATCGACGTGCTGCCGGCCGAGAGCGACCGCTCCCGCGACAAGATGCGCTTCCTGGCGCGCCAGATCAGCGATGCCCTGGCACCTTCCAACTTCGCGGCCACCAATCCGGAATTCATCAAGCACGCCCTGGAAACCAAGGGCCAGAGCATCACCAACGGCATCAACAATCTGATCGCCGACCTGGAAAAGGGCCGCATTTCGATGACCGACGAAACAGTCTTCGAGGTGGGCCGCAACATTGCCGCCAGTGCCGGCGCCGTGGTATTCGAGAACGAGGTGATGCAGCTCATCCAGTACGCGCCGCTCAGCCCCAAGGTGGGAAGCCGGCCCCTGGTGGTGGTGCCGCCCTGCATCAACAAGTATTACGTCATGGATCTCCAGCCGGAGAATTCCTTGGTGCGCTTCATGGTCGAGCAGGGCAATACGGTCTTCCTCGTCTCCTGGCGCAATCCCAAGGAAGAGCAGGGCCATCTGACCTGGGACGACTATATCGAGAACGGCCCCATCACCGCGCTGCACCTGGCCAAGGACATCTGTCGTACCGCCCAGGTCAATGCCCTGGGCTTCTGCGTCGGCGGCACCCTCTTGACCACGGCCCTGGCCGTCCTGCGTTCCCGCGACGAAGACATCGTCGCCTCTCTCACCCTGTTGACCACGCTGCTCGATTTTTCGGATACCGGAGAAATCGGCCTGTTCATCGACGAGCAGGGCCTCGCCGCCCGGGAAGCCACCATCGGCAAGGGGGGCCTGCTGCCCGCCCGGGACTTGCAGAATACTTTTTCCTTCCTGCGCGCCAACGACCTGGTGTGGAACTACGTCACCCAGAATTACCTGAAGGGCCAGAAGCCGCAGGCCTTCGACCTCCTGTACTGGAACGGCGATTCCACCAACCTGCCGGGGCCGTTCGCCTGCTGGTACATGCGCAACCTCTACCACGACAATTCCCTGCGCGTGCCAGGCAAGCTCAGTGTCTGCGGCGCCCGGGTAGACCTGGGTCGAGTGGACATGCCCGTGTACCTGCTGGCGACCCGGGAGGACCATATCGTGCCCTGGCATTCGGCGTACCAAAGCACGCGCCTCCTGGGCGGGCCGGTGCGCTTCGTCCTGGGAGCCTCGGGCCATATCGCGGGGGTCATCAACCCCGCCAGCAAGAACAAGCGCAGCTATTGGATCAATGAGGACATGAAGGGCGACGCTGAAGCTTGGCTCGCCGTTGCCGAGGAAAAGAAAGGCAGTTGGTGGAATGACTGGGCCACCTGGCTGCGAGCCCATGCCGGGGAACCCCGGGCGGCCCGCGCCAAATTGGGCAATGCCAGCCACAAGGCCCTGGAACCGGCGCCGGGGCGCTACGTGCGCGAGCGGGCGGTCTGAGCCATGCCGCGGGTCGCGCTGGTTACCGGTGGAACGGGGGGGTTGGGCGAGGCGATCTGCCTCAAGCTCGCGGCCCTGGGCTACAAGGTGGTCGCCACCTACACCCAGGGCAACACCCGGGTCGGCGAATGGCTCCAGGCCATGAACAATCTGGGCCACGGCTTCAAGGCCTATTCCTGCGACGTGACCGATTTCGATTCCTGCCAGGCCTGTGTCGAACAGGTCTCCCGGGAGGTTGGCCCCATCGACGTGCTGGTCAATAACGCCGGCATCACTCGGGACATGACCTTCAAGAAAATGAGCAAGGCCGACTGGGACGCCGTGATCCACACCAATCTGGACTCGGTCTTCAACATGACCAAGCAGGTCATGGACGGCATGGTCGAGCGCAAGTGGGGGCGGGTGGTCAATGTGTCTTCGGTCAATGCCCAGAAAGGCGCTTTCGGCCAGACCAACTACTCGGCGGCCAAGGCCGGCATGCACGGCTTCACCAAGGCGCTGGCCCTGGAGGTCGCCAAGTCCGGGGTGACGGTCAACACCATCTCGCCGGGCTATATCGGCACCAATATGGTGACTGCCATCGCCCAGGACATCCTCGATTCCAAGATACTGCCGCAGATTCCGGTGGGCCGCCTGGGTAAGCCGGAAGAAATCGCCGGCCTGGTGGCCTACCTCGCCTCGGACGAGGCAGCCTTCGTCACCGGCGCCAATATTTCCATCAACGGTGGCCAGCACATGGTTTGACCGCCGTCTTTTTCACTCGCAACAAACTCAACAGGAAGGAATCAAAATGACGCAACGTGTTGCTCTCGTCACCGGTGCCATGGGGGGTATCGGAACCGCCATTTGCCAGGAACTCGCCAAGGCTGGTCACAAGATCGTCGCCGCTTATCATCCCCAGTTCGACAACAAGGATGAGTGGCTGAAGGAACAGGAAGCCGCCGGCTTCACCGGCTTCGTCTGCGTTGCCGGCGACGTCTCCTCCCTGGAAGACTGCCAGCGCATGGTTGCCGAAGGCGAAGCTGCCGCTGGCCCCATCGACATTCTCATCAACAACGCCGGCATCACCCGCGACCGCATGTTCGCCAAGATGGAACGGGACCAGTGGGATGCCGTCATCTCCACCAACCTGACCAGCCTGTTCAACATGACCAAGCAGGTTTCCGCCAAGATGGCCGAGCGCGGCTGGGGCCGCATCGTCAACATCTCCTCGGTGAATGGCGTCAAGGGCCAGGCGGGCCAGACCAACTACTCCGCCGCCAAGGCCGGCGTCATCGGTTTCACCAAGGCCCTGGCCGCCGAACTGGCTGCCAAGGGCGTGACCGTGAATGCCATCACCCCGGGCTACATCGCCACCAAGATGGTCATGGCCATCAAGCCGGAAATCCTGCAGACCATTATCGACGGCGTTCCCATGAAGCGTCTGGGCAAGCCGGAGGAAATGGGCGCGGCCTGTGTGTACCTGGCCTCCGACCTGGCCGGTTTCATGACCGGTGCCACCTTGAATATCAACGGCGGCCTGTACTATCAGTAAACAGCGGATTTTCTTGCGCTGCATCAACAACGGGCGCCTCCGGGCGCCTGTTTTTTGGGCTACAATGCTGCACCGCACTAGCCTGGTGCGTCCACCGCAATGGCACACTCCACGCAGCAGCGAATTTCCTAGACCAGATTCCCGAGGATGCACGGCATGTCCGAACCCGTCCGGCTCATCAAGAAGTACCCCAATCGTCGCCTCTACGACACCAAGGCCAGCGCCTACATTACCCTGGGCGACGTGAAGGAACTGGTCCTCAAGTTCGAAGCCTTCAAGGTGGTCGATGCCAAGAGCAATGAAGACCTGACGCGCAGCATCCTGCTGCAGATCATCCTGGAGGAAGAAACCGGCGGGGTGCCGCTGTTTTCCTGCGAATTGCTCTCGGGCTTCATCCGCTTCTACGGGAATGCCATGCAGGGCATGCTGGGCAAGTATCTGGAAAACAACATGAAGACCTTCGTCGAATTCCAGACCAAGATGCAGGAGCAGACTCGGCCCATGTACGGCGACAACACGCAGGTGCAGGCCGACATCTGGAACCAGTTCCTCAATTTCCAGCAGCCCGCCATGCAGACCATGATGTCGGCCTACATGGATCAGTCCAACAAGATGTTCCAGCAGATGCAGGATCAGCTCCAGAGTCAGGCCCGCACCATGTTCACCGGCTTCCCCTTCAAGAAGCCGGAGGACGGCGCCAAGTAATCCGTGGCCGCGAACCCGCCCAAAGTCGGCTTCGTTTCCCTCGGCTGCCCCAAAGCCACCGTCGATTCCGAACACATCCTCACCCGGCTGCGGGCCGAGGGCTATCTGATTTCGCCCTCCTACGAGGATTCCGACCTGGTGGTGGTCAACACCTGCGGCTTCATCGATGCCGCCGTCGAGGAATCCCTGGACGCCATCGGCGAGGCCCTGGCGGAGAATGGCCGCGTGATCGTCACCGGCTGCCTGGGGGCCAAGGGCGACATCGTGCGCCAGACCCACCCGGCGGTCCTGGCGGTGACTGGTCCCCATGCAGCGGACGAGGTGATGGGCGTCGTCCATGCCCATCTGCCCAAGCCCCACGACCCCTTCACCGATCTGGTTCCGGAACAGGGCGTGCGGCTCACCCCAGACCACTTCGCCTACCTCAAGATTTCCGAAGGCTGCAATCACAGTTGCACCTTCTGCATCATCCCCTCCCTGCGTGGGCCGCTGGTCTCGCGCCCGGTGGGCGACGTACTGGCCGAGGCGGAGAGCCTGGCCCGGGCCGGGGTAAAGGAAATCCTGGTCATCTCCCAGGACACCAGCGCCTACGGCGTAGATCTCAAGTACCGCACCGGCTTCTGGGGCGGCCGTCCGGTCAGGACGCGGCTCAAGGAGCTGTGCGAGGCCCTGGCCCAGTTCGGCATCTGGGTGCGGCTGCACTACGTCTATCCCTATCCCTCGGTGGACGAGGTCATTCCCCTGATGGCCGAGGGCAAGCTTCTGCCCTACCTCGACGTGCCCTTCCAGCACGCCAGCCCGAAGATCCTCAAGGCCATGAAGCGGCCTGCCAGCGCCGAGAACACCCTGGAGCGCATTCGCCGCTGGCGGGAAATCTGTCCCGAAATCGTCATCCGTTCCACCTTCATCACCGGCTTCCCCGGGGAGACCGACGCCGATTTCGACCAGTTGATCCAGTTCATCGAGGATGCCCAGCTCGACCGCGTCGGCGCCTTTTCCTACTCGCCGGTGGAGGGCGCCCAGGCCAATGCCTTGCCCGACCTGCCGCCGGAAGACGTGCGCGAGGATCGCCGCCGCTGGCTTCTGCAGGTGCAGGAGGACATCAGCGCCGACAAGCTTGCCGCCCGCATCGACAGCGAAATCGAGGTGCTGGTCGATGCGGTGGACGAGGAGGGCGTCATCGCCCGTTCCCGCGCCGACGCTCCCGAAATCGACGGTCTGGTCTACCTGGACGGCTTCTTCGACGCCGAACCCGGGGATTTCCTCAGGGTGCGGGTGGTGGACGCCGATACTCACGACCTCTACGCCCAGCCGGCGGAGGGGGGGGGTCCGCGATGAGTGCCGCGTCTGCCCCGCTTTTCGCCTCCCCCCGGCCCTCACCCGCATGGCGGGCGAGGGCCGGGGCGGCAGCTTCGCCGCTTTAGGTCGTCATGCCCCGGCCGCGCATCGGCATCGCGTTGGGATCGGGTTCCGCCCGGGGCTGGGCCCACATCGGCGTCCTGCGGGCCTTGCAGGAAGCGGGCATCGAGCCCGACGTGGTGTGCGGTACCTCCATCGGCGCCTTCGTGGGCGCCGCCTACGCCTCGGGCGACCTGGACAAGCTGGAAGCCTGGGCCCGGGGCCTCGGGCGGCGCGACGTGCTGGGCTATTTCGACGTCACCCTGGCGGGGGGGCTCATCAAGGGCGAAAAACTCCTGGCCTTCGCCGCCCAGACATTCCTCAACAGCGCCTTCGAAGACCTGGAACGGCCCTTCGCCTGTGTCGCCACCGACCTGGCAAGCGGGCGGGAAATCTGGCTGCGGGAGGGCGCCGTGGCCGACGCCGTGCGCGCCTCCATCGCCCTGCCCGGGCTTTTCGCCCCGCAGATCATCGATGACCGGCACCTGGTGGATGGTGGCCTGGTCAATCCCGTGCCGGTCTCGCTTTGCCGTGCCCTCGACGCCGACATCGTCATTGCCGTCGACCTGGGGACCGACGTCGTCCACCAGCGTTACCGCAAGGCGGAAGCCGGGGCCAGCCGCCCGCCGGGCTGGCGGCAACGGGTCGGGCGCTGGCTGGGCCGGGGCGGCGGAGAAGAGAGCGGGGCCTTTCGTCCTTCCCTGGCTGACGTGCTGGCCAACAGCATCGCCATCATGCAGGGGCGCATTGCCCGTTCCCGCTTGGCCGGCGAACCGGCCGACGTGCTGATCGCCCCGCGCCTCGGGCAGTTGGGGCTCCTCGATTACCACCGGGCGGCGGAAGCCATTGCCGCGGGGCGCAAGGCTACCGAGCACATGCTGCCGCTGCTGGAAAACTGTCTGGAATGATCCTAGAAACCTCGGTTGGACGAGCCCGTTGGGGCGTTCGGGCGGGAGTCTGGCGCGAAGCGACGACGCGGCAGGCTGATGCCTGCAAGGAGGAACGACAAAGCCAGGCGCTCGCCCGGATGCGCCAGCGGGCGCGTAGCGGTGCTACACAATGGGTGAGTGATTCGGAGTGGCACGGAGGTCGCGGGCAGAAGGTTTTCCGGGCATCGATAAGCGGTCAACTGAGGTTTCTAGGATGAGTGCCGAACTCGTCGCCACCCTGGTGCATCTGGTGGGGCCGGCCCAAGTCCTCACGGCGCCAGCGGAGTGTGCTCCCTACCTGACCGACTGGCGCGGGCGCTACCGCGGCGCGGCGCGCTGCGTCGTGCGGCCGGGGACTGCGGCCGAAGTGGCGGCGGTGGTGGGGGCCTGCGCCGCCGCTGGCGTGCCCATGGTGCCCCAGGGGGGCAACACCGGCCTGTGCGGCGGGGCCACCCCGGCCCCTGAAGGCGAAGCGGTCCTCATCGCCCTGGGCCGCCTCGACCGGGTGCGCGGGGTCGATGCCGCCAATCGCACCCTGACGGCGGAAGCCGGCTGCACCCTGGCGGCGGTCCACGATGCGGCGGCGGCGGTGGGCTGTCTTTTCCCCCTGTCGCTCGCTTCGCAAGGGAGCTGTCAGATCGGCGGCAACCTGGCCACCAATGCCGGCGGTGTCCAGGTGCTGCGCTACGGCACCACCCGGGATCTGGTCCTCGGCATCGAAGCCGTGCTGCCCGACGGCCGGCTGTGGAATGGCCTGCGGGCGTTGAGGAAGGACAACACCGGCTACGACCTGAAGCAGCTCTTCATCGGCGCCGAGGGTACCCTGGGCATCATCACCGCCGCCTCGCTCAAGCTTTTCCCCCGTCCGGCGGTTCAGGCCACCGCCTGGATCAATGTGTCCCATCCCGAGGCCGCGCTTGCGCTGCTGGGCGGGGCCCAGCAGGCCTTCGACGCCCGCCTGACGGCGTTCGAACTGGTATCGGAAGCCGCCCTGGGGCTGGTGATGCGCCATATCCCGGGTACCCGGCGGCCCACCGTCGTTACGCCCTGGTATGTCCTGGCCGAGGTTTCCGCCAGCGACGGGGCGGCCCCCCTGGCGGCCGGTCTGGAAGCCTGGCTCGCCAGGGCGCTTGCGGTGGGGCTGGTCAGCGATGCCGCCATCGCCCAGTCGGCAGCCCAGGCCCAGGCGCTGTGGCATCTGCGAGAGAGCATTTCCGAGGCCCAGAAGATCGAGGGCTTCAGCGTCAAGCACGACATCGCCGTGCCGGTCAGCCGGATTCCAGAATTCCTCGCCCGCGCCGACGCCCTTGTGGAGGCTGCCTTCCCCGGGCTGCGGGTGGTCGCCTTCGGCCATGTCGGGGACGGCAATCTGCACTACAACCTGTCCATGGCTGAAGCGGAAGGGAACGCCACCTTCATCGCCCGCCAGGAGGAAGTCCACCGCCGCGTGCACGACCTGGTCCATGAACTGGGGGGCTCCATTTCCGCCGAGCACGGGCTGGGACAATTGAAGCGCGAGGAAATCCGCCGTTACAAGAGCGAGGTCGAACTGGACCTGATGGCCAGCGTCAAGGCCGCGCTGGACCCGCGGGGCCTGATGAACCCGGGCAAGGTGCTTTAGTCGGGACCGCGTCGGGAGCCTTCCGCATCCCGGGGGGCGGGAAATCAGGCCGGGGCGCACCTTACTGAGGCAGACTCAGCGGGAGTTCCAGGCGTACGGTGGTCCCGGCGCCGGCCGTGCTTTCTATCGTCAAGCTGCCCCCCATCGCTTGGCTCAGCCGGTGGGCGATGGGCAGGCCGATACCGGCGCCCCGGTCCGGATGGCCGGTGGATTCCCGGCCTCGGGTGAAGACTTCGAACAGATGGGGGATTTCCTCCACCGGGATGCCGGGTCCGGTGTCCTTGATCACGATGTGCAAGCGCAGTGCCTGCTCGTCGAAGGCGCCGCGGCTGACGGTGACCTGCACCGTACCCCTTGCGGTGTACTTCACCGCGTTGTGCACCAGGTGGCGCAGCACCTTGCGCAGCTTGTCCAGGTCGCCCACCACCACCTCGGGGAGGTCGGCGTCCTGCGCCATGGTGAAATCGAGCCCCTTGGCCCGGGCGGCGCGGCCCAGGTCGCCGAGGATGGCCGGGAGCAGTTCCGCCAGGCTGAAAGGCGTCGGATGCAGGGCGATCTGGCCCACCTCCAGGTCCGAGAGCTCGATCATGTTCTCGATCTTGCCCAACAGATCCTGGGCCGATTCCCGCAGGGGGGTGAGCAGCTCGCGCTGCTCCGGGGTCAGACCCTCGCCGGCCAGCAGATCCGCCATGCCCATGATGCCGTTCATGGGAGTACGCAATTCGTGGCTGATGCTGGCGAGGAAGCGGGCCTTGGCCTGGGCCGAAGCCTCGGCGCGGATCCGGGCGGCGGTGAGATCGGCCAGGAGGCGGTCTTTTTCGTGCTCCAGGCGCAGGGTTTCGCGCAGGGTGTCGTGAAAACGGTCGGCGCTGCGGGTGACTCCGTACAGGAAGGCCGCGGCCATCAAGGCGAAGGCGGCATGGAGCAAATCGGTTCCGGCGCCGGCACCCAGGGTGGCGACCACGATGGGCCAGGCATAGACGCGGAAGGCGGTGCGGTGCGCGCCCAGGAAGG
Source organism: Azonexaceae bacterium (assembly GCA_009469665.1). Next base: position 10,608 of record SSTB01000101.1, read on the forward strand.
GCACCGCTCCGGCGGTCATCCCCGCCATGACGAAGGCCGTGAAGAACATGCGGCCATGGTCGGCACCCAGCATGAAGAGCAGAGCCCCGGCCCCCCAGAGCAGCCCGGCGCCGGCCGCCCCGACCACCGCCAGGCGCAGCCAGGGCTGCGGATCCCGGGCAGCGGCTTCGGCTTGCTCCAGGTAGCGCCGCGCCAGGACGATGCGGCCCCCCACCACGAACAGCACCAGTCCCCACCAGATGAGCGCCGGCCCCAAGCCCACCGCGTCCTTCCATAGCAGGGTGAGGAGCGTGGCGTTGAACAGGCTGAGAATCTGCCCCAGGGCGGTGTTGCGATAGAGCAGGTCGGTCTGGCGGGCGAGGATGGCGGTGTCGTTCATCGTGGGCCCGGGGGGAGTTTCAGCGCGCGAGAGGCACAACGACTGCGCGGGCTTCCCTCGCCAGGAGCGTGGGAAGGGGCAGGATGGGGCAGGACGGCGCGGGGAGGGCGTCCGGTTTCGTCGTGTGTCATCGCGGGGGCCGATCCGCGGCCGTCAGTGCAGGGTCGCGGGGGCTACCCCGTCGAAGAGGGCGGCGACATCCTCCGGTGCGAAACGGTATTCGCGGTGGCACATGTCGTCCCGCAGCACGATGGCCCCCCGCTCCCGCACCAGGGCTTCGGCCTCCGCACGGCCCAGGCTGAGGATCACATTGCGCACCTTGTCCCAGTCCTCGGGGCAGTGGTAGCTCACCGCCACCGGGTCGTAGAGCCGGACGCCCCGGGCGGCGATGTCCTCGTGGAAGAGGCGCTGCAAGAGTGCGGCGGCGTCGAGGCCCAGCAGTTCCTCGCATTTCACCGTCTCGGCCAGGGCAGTGACGCGCCGCCAGCCGTCCGGGTCGGAACGGTCCGCTTCGGGCATCTTTTGCAGGAAGAGACAGCCCACCGCCTGGGGCGAAGCGGCGAGGAAGAGGCGCGAAGGCTGCTGCTCGGATTGCTCCAGGTAGTGCTCGAAGATGGCGCCTACGCCCTCGCCGACCAGGGGAACGAAACTCTGGTAAGGCTGGCGGGCCGTGGGCAGGTCGAGGCTGAGCAGCAGGCGCCCGCCGCATTCGGCGCCGAGAAGTTGCGGCGCCGGGGCGGGGGCCACCTGCGGGGCGCTGCGGGCCATGCCCCGCAGGCGCAGGCTTTCGTCACAATCGACCACCAACAGGCGGATGGGGCCTTCGCCCTGCAATTGGAGGGTCAGGCGGCCCGGCTGCTTCAGTTGGCCAGCCACCAGGACGGTGACCGCGGCCAGCTCCCCTAGCAGGGCCGCCACGGGCCAGGCGTAGCCCCGGTCTTCCTGCAGCTTCCGCCAGGATTCCTCCAGGCGTACCCAGGCGCCGCGGACATCGAGTCCTTCGAAGAGGAAGCGTTGGAAGTGGTCGTTCATGGTGTGGTGAGGGTGCAGGAGTGGAGGCGCTCAGAGCCCGTGAATTTTTCGGGCGCGCCCGAGCGGCGTGCCCAGGTGTGCTTGATAAAGACGCACAGCACAGCCATAGCTCGGGCTATGGCGAGCATGTGCAACGCCGAGTGGGCGCAGGGGGGCACGACGAGCGGGGGTGAACGAAATTTTCACAGGCTCTCAGTCCAGGGTTCTGGCGTAGATTTCCGGGTCGAAGCCCACCAGGAGCGTTCCCCCGGCGTCGAGGACGGGACGCTTGATGAGTGCCGGCGAGCGGGCCATGAGGTGCAGGGCCTTGGCTTCGTCCACGTCGGCCCGCTCGGCGTCATCGAGTTTCTTCCACATGAGGCCACGGGTGTTGAGGAGGACTTTCCAGCCCGCCCGGCGGTTCCAGTCGGGCAGATGGGCCTCGGCCACGCCGGCCTTCTTGTAATCGACGAACTCGTAGGCGACGCCATGGGCTTCCAGCCAGGCGAAGGCTTTCTTCATGGTGTCGCAGTTCTTGATACCGTAGATGCGGACCATTTCATTTCCTCAACTTGGCGAAGGCTGCCGCCATGGTGCCGCTGCCGGGGGGCGGGGTAGCGGGGCGCGGTGGCTTACGCTGGACGGTGGGGGCGTTGCCCGGGCCGGAAGTGGACTCCGCCCGACGGGCGGCTGCCGGATCGTCTGACATGCGCATAGTCAGTGAAATCCGCTGGCGCGGCAAGTCTACTTCCAGCACCTTGACCCTGACCACCTGGCCGGCCTTGACCACCGCGTGGGGATCCTTGACGAAGGTGCTCGAAAGGGCCGACACGTGGACCAGGCCATCCTGGTGCACCCCGACATCGACGAAGGCACCGAAGGCCGCCACGTTGGTGACGACGCCTTCCAGGATCATGCCGGGCTTGAGGTCCTTCAAGGTTTCGACCCCGTCGGCGAAGGTGGCGGTCTTGAATTCGGGACGCGGGTCGCGGCCGGGTTTCTCCAGTTCCCGCAGGATGTCCTGCACGGTGATGAGGCCGAAGCGCTCACTGGCGTAGCGCTGGGCGTTGACGCTCTTGGCGAGGCCGCTGCCCAGAACATCGCGCAGGGGCTTCTTCAGATCCACCAGGATTTTTTCCACCACCGGATAGGCTTCCGGATGGACGGCAGAGGCATCGAGAGGGTTGTCGCCGTTGGGGATGCGCAGGAAACCCGCCGCCTGCTCGAAGGTCTTGTCGCCCAGGCGGGGCACGGCTTTCAGGGCGTCGCGCGTCTTGTAGGCGCCGTGGGTATCGCGATGGGCGACGATGTTGGCGGCCAGTCCGGCGTTCAGCCCGGAGATGCGGGAAAGGAGAGGCACCGAAGCGGTATTGACGTCGACCCCGACCGCATTGACGCAATCCTCGACCACGGCGTCCAGGCTGCGGGCCAGTTTGGTTTGGGAGACGTCGTGCTGGTATTGGCCGACACCGATGGACTTGGGGTCGATCTTGACCAGTTCGGCCAGGGGATCCTGCAGGCGGCGGGCGATGGAGACGGCGCCGCGCAGCGAGACGTCCAGGTCGGGAAATTCCCGGGCGGCGAGTTCGGAGGCCGAATAGACCGAGGCGCCGGCTTCGGAAACGACGATGCGGGTGAGGCGGGCCTCCGGGTGGCGCTTCATCAGGTCGGCCGCCAGGCGGTCGGTTTCCCGGCTGGCAGTGCCGTTGCCGATGGCCACCAGGCTCACCCCGTGTCGGGCAACCAGGCGGGCCAGGGTGGCCAGGGCGCCCTCCCAGTCCTTGCGCGGCTCGTGGGGGTAGATGGTGGCGGCTTCCAGCAGCTTGCCGGTGGCGTCCACCACGGCGATCTTGCAGCCGGTGCGGATGCCGGGATCGATGCCCAGGGTCGCGTGGTGACCTGCCGGAGCGGCCAGAAGCAGGTCCTTGAGATTCCTGGCGAAGACGCGGATGGCTTCTTCCTCGGCCCTCTCCCGCAGGGCGTTCATCAATTCCCCTTCCAGATGCGTGTGGATCTTGATCTTCCAGGCCCAGCGCACCGTGTCGGCAAGCCACTTGTCGGCCGGGCGGCCCTGGTCCCGGATGCCGAAGCGGGCGGCGATGCGCTGTTCGCACGGGTTCCTGGCCGTGCGGGGCGTTTCCTCCAGAAGTTCGGAGTCGAGTACCAGGCCGATGGCCAGCACCCCCTCGTTCCTGCCCCGCAGCAGCGCCAACGCGCGGTGGGAGGGCATGCTGGCGACGGCTTCCGCGAAATCGAACCAGTCGCGGAACTTGGCGCCCTCGGCCTCCTTGCCTTCGACCACGGTGGATCTCACCTGGCCATGGGCGTGAAGATAGTCGCGTAGTTCGCCCAGCAACTGGGCATCCTCCGCGAATTTCTCCATGAGGATCTGGCGGGCTCCGTCCAGCACCGCCCGGGCGTCGGCAAAGCCGCCGTCGGGGTTGACGTAGCCCTCGGCCGCGCTCTCGGGATCGTGGTTTGGATCCTGCAGCAGGGCCAGGGCCAGGGGTTCGATGCCCGCTTCACGGGCGATCTGGGCCTTGGTGCGGCGCTTCTGCTTATAGGGGAGGTACAGGTCTTCCAGGGTTTGCTTGGTTTCGGCCCCGTGGAGGGCAGCCTTCAGTTCAGGTGTGAGCTTGCCCTGCTCCTCGATGCTGGCCAGGATGGCGGTGCGGCGTGCCTCCAGTTCCCGCAGGTAGCTGAGGCGTTCTTCCAGGGTACGCAGTTGGGTATCGTCCAATTCACCGGTGACTTCCTTGCGGTAGCGGGCGATGAAGGGCACCGTGGCCCCTTCGTCCAGCAGAGAGATGGCGGCGATGACCTGGGCGGGGCGTACGCCGAGTTCGATGGCGATGCGGTGTTCAATGGGAGGCAGCATGGACGTCCGGGAGACCAAAAAAAGGGCGAACTATGCGTAATCCGCCGGCAAATGACAAGGCGGGAAGCTGGCTGGAGAGGGTGCCCGGCGCGCGACGTCAGAGGGGTATCAGAGCGGCCCTGTAACGGGCCGCGTTGCCTACGTAATGCTCGGCCGAGGCCTTCAGGCGCAGCACTTCCTCGTCGTTCAGTTCGCGGATGACCTTTCCGGGGGAGCCGACGATGAGCACCCGGTCCGGGAAGACCTTACCCTCGGGGATGAGGGTGTTGGCGCCGACGATGCAACTGCGCCCGATGACCGCCCGGTTGAGGATGATTGAGCCGATGCCGATCAGACTGCCGTCGCCCACCGTGCAGCCGTGCAGCATGACCATGTGGCCCACCGTGACGTCGCTGCCCAGGGTGAGAGGCACGCCCTCGTCGGTGTGCAGGACCGAGCCGTCCTGGATGTTGCTGCGGGCACCGATGCTGATGGGATCGTTGTCGCCGCGCAGCACCGCGTTCCACCAGACCGAGGCTGCGGCACCCAGGCGCACGTCGCCGATGAGCGTGGCGTTGGCGGCGACCCAGGCCGTGGGGTCGATGGCGGGTGTCTTTTCGTCTATGCGGAAAATGGGCATGATGCGGGCTCCTAAAGGTAGAGCGGGAGATTGTAATTGAGCGAGCTCGATGCGCTGCGGCGCGCCCTCCTGAGCTTTAGGGACGAGCGGGACTGGCGCCAGTTCCACACCCTGCGCAGTCTGATCGTCTCCCTCAACCTGGAGGCGGCGGAACTGCTTGAACTGACCCAGTGGAAACTCGATGCGGAAATCGAGGCCCTGCCGGGCGACCCGAGTGCCGCGGAGGCCCTGGGGGACGAGTGCGCCGACGTGCTGCTCTACCTCCTGCTCATTGCCGACGTGGCCA
>SSTB01000102.1 GCA_009469665.1 Azonexaceae bacterium
GCAGAAGTGCATCGGCTGCGGCCGCTGCTACAAGGTCTGCCCGCGCAACGTCCTCGACCTGGTCGAGCGCGAACTGGACGACGACGATGACGAGGACGAAGACAACATGATGGTCATGTCCATCGCCAACGCCATGGACTGCATCGGCTGCGGCTCCTGCGGCCGTGTCTGTCCCAAGGACTGCTACACCTACGCGCCGGCATGACGCAGCGGCCCGACGCCGCCACGGGCGCCGCCGTGTGCGCGGCCCTGCGCGGCCAGGTGGAAAAGCTGGGCCTCTCCATCGGTGACGAGCCGGTGTGGGCGGCGGCAAGCTTTGACGAGGCGGTGGACCCGTTTTCCCGGGAGGTGAGCGTCGTCGCCACTTGGCGCGGCGGAGCACGCTTCGGCAAGGCCACCTTCTTTCCCGATGGGCGCATCTTCGCCGAATACCAGGTGCTGCAAGCGAACCCGGCCGACGGCGACACCTACGTCGATGCGGTGCAGGTCTGGGGGCGGCCGGAAAAACTGCGGGGCGAGGCGGTCATCGCCGCCTATCAGAAGTGACGGCCGCGATCCTGCCGCGGCTCATTCTGCTGCACAAGCAGAAGACCAGCGGCCGCGTGCGCTTTCTTTGTCTCTCTTCCGGCGTGGTGGCTTTCAGTCCGCTGCCGGCCCTGGCGGCCCTGCGGGATGACGACTATTCGCCCAAAGTCCAGTTTCACCCGACGGCGGTGATGCGGGAGGCGGAAATCCACCTCGGCCTGCCGGAAGGCGCCATCGAGCCGGAAGCGGAATTCGCTGCCTGGGTGGATACGCCGGTCGGCGATGTGCCGGTACTGCTGGGCGTGTTCACCGCCATCGACCCGCCCTTCGCCGCGGCGGAACGCACCAGCAGCCGCTTCATCGCTCTCACCGAGGCCCGCCAGTTGAGCGACGTCGAACGCCAACTCCTGCGCCGGGCCTACGAGCACGTGTTGGGCTGAAGAGGCGGGAATCAGGCGTTCTCCGCCATGGCCGCGCCCCGAATACCCCATCCGGCCGGCACGGTCAGCTCATGTAGTTGCCGCCGTTGCAGGCGAAATTGGCGCCGGTGGTGAAGCCTGCGCCGTCGGAGGCCAACCAGGCGCAAATCGAGGCGATTTCGTCCGGGGTGCCCAGACGCTTGACGGGGATGGTGGCGACGATCTTTTCCAGCACGTCTTCCCGGATCGCACGCACCATGTCGGTCCCGATGTAGCCGGGAGAAACGGTATTGACGGTGACGCCCTTGCTGGCCACTTCCTGGGCCAGGGCCATGGTGAAGCCGTGCATGCCCGCCTTGGCGGTGGAATAGTTGGTCTGCCCGAACTGGCCCCTCTGGCCGTTCATCGATGAGATGTTGATGATACGGCCCCAGCCCTGGTCCAGCATGCCATCGACCACCTGCTTGGTGACGAAGAAGAGGGAGTTGAGGTTGGTGTCGATGACCGCCATCCAGTCCTCGACGGACATTTTGCGAAACACGCCGTCCTTCGTGATGCCGGCGTTATTGACCAGCACGCTGACCGTGCCGTAATCGGCGCGCACCTTGTCGAAGGCCGCTTTGGTGCTGTCCCAGTTCGAGACATTGCCTTCGGAAGCGGCAAAGTCGAAGCCCAATTCCTTTTGTTCTGCGAGCCAACGGTCCTTGCGGGAAGAGTTGGGGCCGCAGCCGGCGACGACCTTGAAGCCGTCCTGGGCGAGTTTCTGGCAAATGGCTGTCCCGATACCGCCCATGCCCCCTGTCACGTAAGCCACTTTCTGCGTCATATCAGGCCCCTCTAAGTAATTATAGATTGAATTATGAATTATATACGCGGATGCGCGAAGCGCAAGCCCGGGGGCTGGGCTCGTGTTGACTCCCAGCCTCAGCGTGGGTGATGCGCATGTAGTGGAACAACCTTCCAGCCCGGCTGCTTCTGGGCCCCTGAGAGGAGCCGAGCAACGCAGGGGGCTTGGGGGAAGCCGGCTCGCGTTGTCCGAGCCTCCAAAGGGGGCGATTTAGCGAGCCGCCCAAGCCCCCGAGTAGCGCAGGGAAGCCCCCGTAGGGGGCCTCCGACCCAGGGGTGGCTTGCTCTTTGGCACCTTTCTTCTTGCCAGCCACCAAGAAAAAAGGTCGCCCGCGCCCCCAGCACGGAACCCGGGGGTTCAGAAAAGAGGGCAGACCGGGGAGTTGCAATGGATGGCGGGGCCTGGCACTGGATTGTCGCGTTTGCGACAAGCTTCGTCGGCAGGGTGCCGCACGCCAAGGCATTGAATGTATGTGGTTTATCGCGCCGTGGCAGCGTGGCACGCCCCTTGCAGGATGAGGCCATCAACCCTGCGGAGAACGATCATGATCAACCTTACCCCCGCCGCCGTGAAGGCCGTCCAGCGCTTCATCCGTGGTTCCGAAACGCCGGTGGCCGGCCTGCGCCTGATGATCTCCGGCGGCGGCTGCTCCGGCCTCCAGTACGGCATGAAGCTGGAGGCCGACAAGGCAGAGGACGACTGGGAAGTGGAAATCGAAGGCGTCAAGCTCCTGGTGGATCCGATGACCATGCCGATGATCGACAACGTGACCATCGATTTCATCGACACCCTGACCCACACCGGATTCAAGTTCGACAACCCGAACGCCAGCTCGCAGTGTTCCTGCGGCTCTTCTTTCTCGGTCTGAGGAGCAGAGAGCATGTGGGAATATTCCGACAAGGTCCGCGAGCACTTCTTCAACCCGCGCAATTCCGGCCCTCTGGAAGACGCCAACGGCATCGGCGACGTCGGATCGATCCAGTGTGGCGACGCCTTGCGCTTGATGCTCAAGGTCGATCCCGAAACCGAGATCATCCAGGATGCGCATTTTCAGACCTTCGGCTGCGGCTCGGCCATCGCCTCGTCGTCGGCCCTGACCGAAATCATCAAGGGCATGACCCTGGATGATGCCTTGAAGGTCAGCAACCAGAACATCGCCGACTATCTCGACGGCCTGCCGCCGGAGAAGATGCATTGCTCGGTGATGGGCCGCGAAGCCCTGCAGGCCGCCATCGCCAACTACCGCGGCGAGGAATGGTCGGACGACCACGAGGAAGGCGCCCTGATCTGCAAGTGCTTCGCCATTGACGCGGTGATGATCGAGGACGTGGTTACGGCCAACAACCTCAATACCGTCGAGGAGGTGACCTTCTACACCAAGGCCGGCGGTGGTTGCGCCGCCTGCCACGAGGGCATTGAGGAGATACTGGCCAAGGTCAAGGCCTCCCGCGCCGGTCCCGGCGAAGTGTCGCCGCCGCCCGCTTGCCCGGCCACGCCGGAAGCGCCCAAGCCGCCGGTGAAGAAGCTCTCCATCGTGGAGAAGATCAAGAAGATCGAAGAAGTCCTCGAAGCGGTGCGCCCCATGCTGCAACGGGACCACGGCGACGTGGAGTTGGCCGACGTGCAGGGCAAGAAGATCTACGTGCACCTCAAGGGCGCCTGCTCCGGCTGCATGATGGAAGCGGCCACCCTGGGCGGCATCCAGCAGAAGATGATCGAGACCCTGGGCGAACTGGTGCAGGTGCTGCCGGCCAGCCACATGCCGGTGGAAGCCTGAGATGCATGAGGCAGCC
>SSTB01000103.1 GCA_009469665.1 Azonexaceae bacterium
CCGACCACGTGCAGGAAGAGATTGAGCTTGGCGGGGGCTGGCCAGGGGGTGTGCCAAGCGAAAGGCGGCGGCGCGGTCACGGAGTTTTCCAGTCCTCGATGCGCAGACGCAGTTCCAGCTCGCTTTCCCGGGTGATGGTGAGACCCGCGGGAAGCGCCCCGGGGCGCGGGTCGTCGTAGGCGTAGTCCACGGTCCAGCCGTCTTCCCGCAGGCGGGCGGGGCGGCCCTGGGCGTCGCGGGAAAGGGCACCGGGGCTGTGTGCGCGTCCCAGGAGCCAGGCCGGCAGCTCCCCCAGGGGGAGCGTATAGCCCGTGGCTTCCCGCACCAGCGTGGCCGGGTCGCTTGCCTGACGGAGGCGGCCGTCGCCGCTTCTGAGACGGGCGCCGTCGGCGTCCACGGTGATTTCGGCCAGGCCCTGGCCGAAGGGGGAAGACAAGAGGATGGAGTCCCGGCCTGCCTCGTGGGTCCAGCTCAGGCGGCCGCTGGCGTGGGCGGGGGGCTCGCCCGGGCGCTCGCTGCGCAGGGCAAAACGGGCGTCGAGGGCAAAGTCGCCTACGCTGTCGCGGTCTGCGCTGGAAGGGGGGAGGGAGGCGCAGCCCGCGAGGAGAAGGGCGGCGAAAATGGCTCTCAAGGCTTGCCGAACTTGCGCACGGCCTCGGCCAACACGTCGCTTTCCGGGTGCTTGCGCACGGCCTCCAGCAGGAGGCTGCGGGCCTCGTCCTTGCGGCCCAGGGACCATAGCACCTCGCCCAGGTGGGCGGCGATCTCGGGGTCGGCCTTCAAGCCGTAGGCGCGTTCCAGGGTTTTGAGGGCGTCGGCGGTCTTGCCCTGGCGGTAGAGCACCCAACCCAGGCTGTCCATGATGAACGGATCGTTGGGGGCCAGGGCGTTTGCCTTGGCGATCAGTTCGTAGGCTTCGCCCAGGCGTACATTGCGGTCGGCCCAGGAGTAACCCAGGGCGTTGAGGCCGTGGGCGTGGTCGGGTTTGATTTCCAGCACGCGCTGCAAGCGGGCTTCGAGGATGTCGAACTTGCCCAGGCGTTCCGCCAGCAGAGCCGAGTCGTAAAGCAGGTCGGTGTCGTCGGGTGCCTTGTGCAGGGCGGCGTTGAGCAGGGCGAAGGCGTCATCGGTCCGCTTGGCCTCGCGCAGCAGATGGGCCTCGGCCAGGAGGAGCTGAGTTTTTTCCTCCGGTGTACGGCCGGTGGTTTCGCGCACCAGTTGGCGTGCCTCGTCCAGTTGCCCCTTGCCGGCAAGGATCTGGGCTGCCCGGGCGCGAGCCGGCACGTGCTGCTCTCCGGACTCCACCAGGCGGTAGTGGGCAAGGGCGGCGTCCAGGTTGCGGGCTTCCTCTTCGATCTGCCCCAGGAAGAAGCGTACTGTGGCCTTGTCCTTGAAATCGCCGCTCAGCAGCTTTTCCAGTTGCGCCTTGCCCGTTACCGGATCGTTCGCCTGCAGGGCGAGCATGGCCACCGGGTAGATGATTTCCGGATTGTCGGGGAAATCCTTCAGCAGGCGGTCGAAGTGGCTGCGGGATTCGTCGTAGCGCTTCTCTGCGATGAGCAGGCGGGCCAAGGCCAGTCTGGCGTCCTTGGCCCCCGTGTTGCGGCCCACGAAATCGCTCAGGAAGGCGGTCGCCTCGCTCTGGGACTGGCGCGCCAGCAATTGGGCGCGCAGAAGGGCCGCGGCTTCCCAGTCGGGGCGCAGTTCCAGGGATCGGGCCGACTCGCTCAGCGCCCGGGGATGGTCCCCCGCATTGGCGGCGGCGGTGGCCATGGCCAGATGGGCCTCGGCAATGCCCTCGTAGGGTTTGGCCACGGCGTCGATCAGGCGTTGGACGGCCTGCTTGTCGGCGTGCCTGCCTAGGAGGCGGTTGAGGCGCAGGAGGTGGTCGGGCAGGCTCGCTTTGTCCTTCTCGAGGAGGGCGGCGATTTCCGGCGCCAGATCCTCGATGCGGTTGAGCATGACAAGGGCCGTTGACGCCGACTGGCGGGCGCGCTGGGAATCGGGCTCGATCTGGGTCCACAGACGCGCCAGTTCGAGGGCGACTTCGCCCTGGCGGGCGGCCAGGGCTACTTCCGTCGCCCGGGCGACGACCTGGGGGTCCCGGGTCCGCCTGGCCAGGTCGGCGTAGGCGCCGACGCCGATGTCCAGTTGGCCGCGTTGCAGGGCAAATTCGGCGATCAGGACCTGGAAGACCGTTCGTCCATAGAAATCCGCCTCGCTTTCGCGCATTGCCGCCGCGGGGGCAGCTGGTGGCTCGCGCTTGGGCGCTGGTTTCGCGGCTTCAGCGGCCAGGCAGCATGGAACGGAACAAGCCAGGAGAAGGGCGGCGGCAAGGGAACGGGGCATGGGGGTTGTCTTTCGGCAGAACGGTTGGGGTGCGGGCGCCGCGGCGCGGCATACAATGACCCCAGCCGCGATGGTATTGGGGAATGAGAGGGGGAACAAGATGCCGGAATTGCCGGAAGTCGAGGTTTGTCGCCGGGGCTTGCATCCCCGGTTGGTCGGGCGGCGCATACGGCGGGCGACGATTCGCTTCTGGCAACTGCGTTCTGACATTCCCGCCAACCTACCCGACAGGCTCGCCGACGCCGAGATCGCCGCCCTCGAGCGGCGCGGGAAGTACCTGCTGTTTGATTGCCGCCGCTCCGGGGTACGCGGCTGGTTGATCGTCCATCTAGGCATGACCGGCAGCTTGCGCCTGCTTGGCCCGGATGTGCCCGCGGGGCTGCACGACCATGTGGATCTGGAACTGGACGGTGCCGTGCTGCGTTACCACGATCCGCGCCGTTTCGGCCTGATGGCTTGGCACGAGGGTGAAGATCCCGGCAGCGATCCTCTGCTGGCCTCTCTGGGAATCGAGCCGCTCGGCGAGGCGTTTGACGGGGCCTGGCTCCACGCCGCTACCCGGGGACGGCGCGGGCCGATCAAGAGCTTTCTCATGGATGCCCACCAGGTCGTCGGGGTCGGCAACATCTATGCGGCGGAGAGTCTGTTTCGGGCGGGCATCCGGCCGGACCGGGCCGCCGGTAAACTGGGCAGGGACGCCTGTCGGCGTCTGGCCGAGGCTGTGCGTCAGACCCTGAACGAGGCCATCGCCGCTGGCGGGAGCAGTATCCGCGACTATGTCCATCACGACGGCGGCACCGGATGGTTTCAGATCGCCTGTGCCGTCTACGGGCGGGCCGGAGAGTCCTGTCGCCGCTGCGGAGGGACCGTGGGGCGCCTGCGCCAGGGCGGGCGGACCACCTTCTTTTGCCCTGGCTGCCAGCGTTAGCCCCTGGTCACACCCCCCCATTCCCGCCGGCTGCTGGACCGGCGTTCATCCCCGTTCAGGCGGCGTCGCAGACGCCACAGATCGGCGTTTCCAGCCGCTGCGGATGCCTTCAACATGTTGAAGAAGCGGGGTTTTGTGCTAGATTGACCACCTTGACACCGAAATGATGGAGACCCCCATGTCCCTCGGTCACCAGTTCGCCGCCTACAGCGAGTGGCGATCCGCGCTCTCCGCCTGCGTCGGCGAATTTCAGGAGTGGCTCGCGGAAAACGAGCTTTCCGATGCCCAGACCGATCTGCGCCTCATACAGCTCCTTGACCGCCTGCGGGAGGATCGCCTCAACGTCGCCTTCGTCGCCGAGTTTTCCCGGGGCAAGTCGGAGCTGATCAACGCCATTTTCTTCGCCGATTACGGCAACCGCATGCTGCCCTCGTCGGCCGGGCGCACCACCATGTGCCCCACCGAACTCCTCTACGACGCGGCGCGCCCCCCCCGCATCGAATTACTGCCCATCCAGACCCGGGGCGCCACGGCGAGTGTTGGCGAATACAAGAAATTTCCTGACGAGTGGCATTGGGTGACCCTCGATGTCGATTCTCCGGAAGCCATGCAAGAAGCCCTGAAGCACGTCAGCGAGACCATTCGGGTTCTGCCCCAGGAGGCCGGGCGGCTGGGCTTCCAGGTAGGCGACAATGATGCCGACGCCTATCGCGTCGGCGAGGACGGTCAGGTCGAGATTCCCCGCTGGCGCCACGCCGTCATCAATTTTCCCCACCCCCTCCTCAAGGAAGGGCTGGTCATTCTGGACACCCCCGGGCTCAATGCCATCGGGGCGGAACCGGAATTGACCCTCTCGCTGCTCCCCAACGCCCATGCCGTCCTGTTCATCCTGGCGGCCGACACGGGGGTGACCCAGTCCGACCTCACCATCTGGAAGGAGCACATCGGCGAAGGCGGCGCGGCGCGGCGCGGCCGCATGGTGGTCCTGAACAAGATCGACGGTCTGTGGGACGAGTTGAAGACCGCTGAGGAAATCGAAGCGGAAATCCGCAAACAGGTTGATTCCTGCGCCTCGATCCTGAACCTTCCGCCGCGGCAGGTCTTCCCGGTTTCCGCCCAGAAGGGGCTGGTGGCCAAGATCAATGGCGAGACCGACCTCCTCACCCGCAGTCGCCTGCCGGTTCTCGAATCCGCCCTTTCCGAGGAACTCATCCCCGCCAAGCAGGACATCGTGCGCGACAACACCGAAACCGAATTCGGCGAGGTGCACCGGCGCGTGCGGGGTCTGCTGGAATCCCGCTTGGCCGGGCTGCGCGAACAGCTGAACGAATTGAACGAGTTGCGCGGCAAGAACAAGGGCGTGGTCGAATACATGATGGGCAAGGTGCGGGCCGAGAAAGACGAATTCGAAGCCGGGCTGCAGCGCTACTACGCCGTGCGCAGCGTCTTCTCGACCCTGACCAACCGGCTGTTCAGCCACCTCGGCATCGATGCCCTCAAGCAGCTCACCCGGGAAACCCGGGAATCCATGGACAGCGCCAGTTTCTCCAAGACCCTGACCGATTCCATGGGCCACTTCTTCTCCGAATCCCGCGGTGCCCTGCAAAAATCGAGCGGCGAGGTGGAGGAGATCCTCTCCATGATGGACGCCATCTACAAGAAATTCTCGGTGGAGCATGGCCTCAAGCTTGGTGCGCCGACGCCTTTCTCGCTGCTGCGCTATATGAAGGAAATCGATCGCCTGGAGCAATGGTGCAAGACCCACCTGGCCACCATGGTCAATCTTCTGACCCATGAAAAGCGCAACATCATCCACAAATTCTTCGACGAGGTTGCGGTGCTCGTACGGCGCGCCTTCGAGCACGCCAACCGGGACGCGGAAGTGTGGCTCAAGGCCATCATGGCCCCCATGGAGACCCAGGTGCGGGAGCACCAGATCCAGTTGAAGCGCCGCCTGGAAAGCATCAAGCGCATCCACCAGGCTACCGATACCCTGGAAGACCGCATCAGCGAGCTGGATAGCGTCGAGGCCTCGCTCCTGCAGCAGATCCAGGGGCTGGAAACGATCGCTACCGGCCTGCGCCAGTTGCTTGCTCCACCCCAGGCAGCGCTACGGGCAGCCTGAGTTTTTGTGAAAATTCCCTCCCGCCAACGAAAAACCCGCGCAGAGCGCGGGTTTTTCGTTTGAACGGCTCCGCCGCAGCGGCGGGGTTCAGGGACGCTTGTTGCCGGTGAGTTTCTCGTACTTGACCCAGAGCTGATCCTCGCTCTCGACCTTCTCGGGGTTCTTGGGGATGCAATCCACCGGGCAGACTTGGACACACTGGGGTTCGTCGTAGTGGCCGACGCATTCGGTGCACTTGCCGGGGTCGATCTCGTAAATTTCCGCTCCCTGCGAAATGGCTTCGTTCGGGCATTCGGGCTCGCAAACGTCGCAATTGATGCATTCGTCGGTAATCATCAGGGCCATGGCCTTCTTTCCTCTCTCATTGAACTGAATTGCTTGCCCGCAGGCGCTGTTCGACGCAGGGCTGTACGAACTTGCCCACGTCGCCGCCCAGGCGCGCGATTTCCCGCACCATGGTCGCCGAAATGAACATGTACTGCTCGCCCGGGGTCAGGAACACCGTTTCGACTTCCGGATAGAGGCTGCGGTTCATTCCCGCCATCTGGAATTCGTACTCGAAGTCGGACACCGCCCGCAGGCCGCGGACGATGACCTTGGCGCCGCGTTCATGGACGAAGTTCATGAGCAGCGTGTTGAAGCCGACGATCTCGACATTGGGGACATCGGCCAGGATTTCCCGCGCCATGCCGACCCGGTCGGCGAGGGCAAAGTGGGGGCGCTTGGAAGGGCTCTCGGCGATGGCCAGGACCACTCGCTCGAAAAGCAGCGCGGCACGGCGCACGAGATCCTCGTGGCCCCGCGTCATCGGGTCGAAGGTGCCGGGGTAGATGGCGATTCTGTGGTCGAGCATTCAGGCGGGCTCCCGCCGCAAGAGGTGGTAGTGGACTTCCCCCGCCCGGCCCTGGCGCGTCGTCGTCCAGGGACCCAGCGAGTCGATGGGGTATTCGGCTTCGACGTAGATCGCTGCGTCGTCCCGGGCCAGACGGTCCAGATGGGGGGCCAGTCGGTCCATCCAACCTTGCCGATAGGGTGGGTCGAGGAGGATCAGGTCGAAGCGCGATGCCGTCGAGGCGGCGTATTGTAGCGCATCCCCGCGCAGCAACTCCATCCGCTCCGCGGCACCCAGAAGTGCCGCGTTGCCTTTGAGCGCCGCAAAAACCTTGGCGTTTTGCTCGACCAGGGTCACCCGGCGGGCTCCCCGGGAGGCAGCCTCGAAACCCAGTGCGCCGCTGCCAGCGAACAGGTCGAGGCAGGTCTGATCGGAGAGATCCTGGCCCAGCCAATTGAACAGGGTTTCGCGTACCCGGTCTGGGGTGGGGCGCAGACCCTCGCTGTCCGGAAAGCGCACCAGGCGGCGGCGCCACGCGCCTCCCACGATGCGGACCGTGTTCACCCGGGCCTCAGCTCAGTCGGCCGCCACCGTCACCGTCACCAGACTGTCGAGCCGGACGTGGCGGGCGAAGGCGCGGCGCACGTCTTCGGCACTCACTGCAGCGATCTTCTCCTGGTAGCGATCCAGGTAGTCCAGCGGCAGGCCATAGAAACCGATGTTGGCCACGTTGTCGAGAATCTTCTTGTTGCTGTCCAGGCGCAGGGGGAAGCTGCCGGTGAGATTGGCCTTGGCGGCCTCCAGTTCCTGGGCCGTGGGGCCCTCGGCGAGAAAGGCCTTGAGCACATCGAGGCTCACTGCCAGGGCGTCCCTGGCCTGGGAGCGCTTGGTCTGCAGCCCGATCTGGAAAGGGCCGGCCTGCTTGAGCGGCGCGAAGTAGCTATAGACGCTGTAGGCGTAGCCCCGCTTGTCGCGCACTTCCTTCATCAGGCGGGAGACGAAGCCGCCGCCCCCCAGGGTGTAGTTGCCCACCAACAGGGGGAAGAAATCCGGATTGCCGCGCTCCACGGTGGGCAGGCCGACCAGGATGTGGGCCTGGGCGGCGGGATGGGCGACGGCGTCCCGGCTACCCTTGGAAGGCGCGGGCGGGGCGGGCAGGGAAGCGACGGTTCCCTTTGGCAGGCCCGCCACCAGGGCTTCGGCGATCGTTTCCGCTTCGGCCCGTGAAAGATCGCCCACCAGGGTGATGCTGGCGTTCATGGCCGTGTAGTGGCTCCGGTAGAAGTTCAGGACATCGTCGCGATCCAGCGCGGCGACGCTCTCCGGGGAGGACTGGCGGCCGTAGGGATGACCGGGGTACAGCGCCTTCCAGAAGGCGCGACCGCCGATGGCGTCGGGGCGGGTGAGTGCGTCCTTGAGGCTGGCGACGGTGCGTGCCTGTTCCCGCTGGAAGGTGGCGCTGTCGTAGCGGGGGGCGGTCAGCACGGCGCGCAGCACCTCCAGCGCCGGGCCGCGCTTGTCGTTCGCCGCCAGGGTGCGCAGGGCGACCGAGGCCCGGTCCGTGTCTGCGCCGCCGGAGAGCACGGCGCCCACGTCCGCTAGGCGGTCGGCGATGGCGTTTTCGTCGAGTTCTCCGGCACCCAGATCCAGGAGGGCGCGGGTCAGCGCCGCAGTGCCCGATTTGCCCGCGGGGTCGAACATCGAGCCGGCGGCGAAATCCACCTGCACGTCGAGGATGGGGAGGCCCCGGCTGGCGACGTAGAACACCCGGGCGCCGGAGGGCGAGACCCAGTGCTCGATGGCGACGCCAGCCCTGGCCAGCGGGGCGAAGGCAAGGATGGCGAGGGCGGTGAAGGCGAGAATCAAACGTTTCATCGGAGCGTTCTCAGTGGCGAGTTGCGACGCCGGAGCGGCGAGGCTTGCCGTCCAGGGGTTGGGGGTCGAGGACGCCGACGGTGAGGCTGTCGTCGTTGAAATATTTTTTCGCCACGGCCTGGACTTCCGCCGCCGTGACCGCCTGGAGCTTTTCCAGGATGCGCCCCACGTCGCGGTAGGACAGGCCGGTGATTTCGAACTGGCCGATTTCCATGGCCTGGGCGAAGACGGAATCAAGTTTGTAGGTCTGGCTGGCGACGATCTGGGCCCGGGCCCGCTTCAGTTCGGTCTCGTCTACGCCATCCTTCTGGATGCGGGCGATCTCGGCCCGCAGGGCGGCTTCCAGATCGGCCACCGTGCGTCCTTCGGAAGGGCTGCCATGCAGGTAGAACATGCCGGGGCCGCGGGCGGTGGAGTCGTACTCGACTCCGGCAGACACCGCGACCTTGTCTTCCCGTACCAGTTTTTTGCCGAAACGCGCCGCGGCGTGGCCGTCGAGGACGGCACCCAGCATTTCCAGGGCGTAAGGGTCACTGTCCCGGGCAACGTCGCGGATAACGGGCGCCTTGTAGCCCATGAGCAGCACAGGCAGCTCGGCGGGGCCCTTGACGTTGAGGCGACGAGTACCCTCCTGCAGGGGTTCGGTCTGGGGCCGGCGGGCGGGCAGGGGCCGGCCTTCCAGCGCGCCAAAGTGTTTTTCCGCCAGGGCGAAGACCGCCTGGTGATCCACGTCCCCCGCCACAACCACGGTGGCGTTGTTGGGCAGGTACCAGGTGTCGTACCAGGCGCGGGCGTCGGCGGCGGTCATCGATTCCAGGTCGCTCATCCAGCCGATGATGGGGCGA
>SSTB01000104.1 GCA_009469665.1 Azonexaceae bacterium
AGTAAATTGTCACGTCAGTTTTCCCGCATTTTTGACTACTCAAAAGTTGTGGGTCTGAATTTCCATGACCTTCGACACGAAGCCACCAGTCGATTTTTTGAACGTACATCGCTCTCGGACTTGGAAATTGCGAAGATCACCGGACATCGATCACCCAGAATGTTGATGCGTTATGCGAATCTACGCGGTACCACGCTCGCCGGGAAGCTCTGGTAATTCGGGGAGTCTCCGCCGGCCGCGATAGCGGCGAGTTTGACTAACCTCGCTCTGATTGCGATTCCTGTCAGTGATAACGGCGCGTTCAATTCGCTCGGCTGTTTGCTCTCGGATTCGTACCGACAAAAAGTCGACGAGGTCTGATTCGAGCATTACCCATGCTCGGCCAATCTTCGCTGCCGGCAAGAAGCCGTCGTCGATTAGGGCTCGAACGGTCGAAACGTCTGTCGCCAGAAACTTGGCGGCCTCATCTGATGTGTAGGTTTTCATTTCAGTTTCGAGATGTCTCTGGGAACGCAACTTTGTGGGCATTGCAGTCAAGCAAATATTAGCCAGATCGCCAGTAATTCGGATGGCTAAAAGCGCACAGGCCGGGCGCATTTCAAACTAATCCAGCTTCCTCCAGAAATCGCGACTCAAAACCCTCGTTCATGGCGCTGCTGAGAATCAAGCGATTCTTGGCGCGAGTCATGCCGACGTACATCAGCCTGCGCTCTTCCTCTTCGGAAGAATCGGTATGCGGAAGATTTCCGTCCTCGGTGCCCATGATCCACACGTTGTCGAACTCAAGCCCCTTGGAGGAATGGAGGGTCATCAGATGAATTCCAGCCGACTTCTGCTTGTTGTCGTCCGTTGTGAGGAACCGCAAGCGCTGCCCCAGTGAGCCGGACAGTTTGGCGACGGATGACTCCAGTCGATTCAGCATGGCAACCTGCTGATCGTTCTTGCAGTGAGGTAGAAGCCAGGCTGATACTCCATGCACCACCAGTTCAACCCGGCCTTTTCTTGCTTGCTCGGTCCATGACGAGAAACCGGCCAGCAATCCAGCCACTCGCTGGTGGTAATCGCCTTCGGGGCCACGCAATTGGAGGATCCTGGCGAGGTACTGCATGCAATCACCGTCGCCTTGAACTTCGCGTGAATTCAAGTAGGCAGGGGCCACTCCAGCAAAGGCCAGAGCATTCGCGGCGCCTGTCCAGCCGCCATCGAGCACGCTACGCTGGATACCCAGAAAGGCGCTTCCGAGTTTCCGGTCCCATATCCTCTTGCCCCCGGTACGCTTGTATGGGATACCCAATCCGCTGAGGCAGATCTCGATTGGATCCAGCTGACTATTGGTTCGCCCGAGAATTCCCCATTCGGCGCCGATGCCGAGCATCCTGATCCGGTCCGCCACAATATCGGCCTCATCCCAACGGTCAGATGCTCTGACTATCTGGATATCGCCGGTGGATGTCCTGAAAGCCTCAATGCGCTTCGGCGCTCGCTCCTTGTTGTGTGCGATCAGCTTTGCGGCATGTTCTAGGATGTTAGGTGCGCAGCGGTAGTTCAGTGGCAGGGTTGTCTCGCTCGATGCCAGGGTCTCGGTGACCTCGATCAGGCCCGCATACCCCATGGCATGCCGGAAGGCGTACAGACTTTGATCATCATCCCCTACCAGAGTGACTTCGACGCCGGCGAGGCCATGAGCTTTCACCCATGCCACTTGCACTTCATCCATATCCTGCGCTTCGTCGACCAGCAGCCAGAGGACGGGCAGGGTCAGCAACTCGCCGGAGCTGATTTTCTGGACTGCCAAAAGCACGATGTCCGCGAAGTCCATCGCGCCCTCGGATGCGAGGGTGTCCTGGTAGGCGGTATAGATCGCCTCGATGTCTGGTTCCGCAAAGACTGGCGTTCTGATCCTCGCCTTTGCACTATCGATGTTTTTGACGACATCTTCGAACGTGGCTTCGATCGGATGCTGGGCGATGCAGCGACGCAGTACCGCCAGCCTTTCTCCGTCTGACAGCAGGCGCCTGGGCTTCTGGCCACGAGGTAATCGCTTGAGCTGCGAAAGTGCGATGGAGTGAAAAGTCCCCACCGCGAGACGCCGCGCAACATCGGCACCACAGGAGGGAAGTATCCGTGCCTTGAGTTCCTCGGCAGCGTCTCGTGTGAAGGTGACGGCGCACAAGCGCCCCTTGTCATGCGATACAAGCAACCGAATGGCTCGCTCGGAAAGTACGCGGGTTTTACCGGAGCCCGGACATGCAAGGACAGTGCAGTGACCGACCGTGGAAACCGCACGTTCCTGGTGCGGATTCAGGTCCACCTATACCGCGAGAACGGATACAGGCGATTCCGCTTCCGTTGGGGTTACGGCAATGGCCTCGGATGCCGAATCAGTCTCGGCCACACGGGTAGCGTTCTTTCGGGCGGCGATGCTCGCTC
>SSTB01000001.1 GCA_009469665.1 Azonexaceae bacterium
CGCGGTTCCGCCGCCCAGATTCGTCAGCTGGCCGGTATGCGCGGCCTGATGGCCAAGCCGGACGGCTCGATTATCGAAACGCCGATTACCACCAATTTCCGCGAAGGCCTGAACGTTCTCCAGTACTTCATCTCGACCCACGGCGCCCGTAAGGGTCTGGCCGACACCGCGCTGAAGACCGCCAACTCGGGTTACCTGACCCGCCGTCTGGTGGACGTCACCCAGGATCTGGTCATTACCGAAGACGATTGCGGCACCAAGAACGGCTTTGCCGTCAAGGCCCTGGTCGAAGGCGGCGAGGTCATCGAACCCTTGCGCGAACGGATTCTCGGCCGCGTCACGGTCGACGATCTGGTCGATCCGGAAACCCAGGAAACCGTCATCTTCGCCGGCACCATGCTCGACGAAGACCTGGTCGATCTCATCGACAAGCTAGGCATCGACGAAGTCAAGGTCCGCACGCCGCTCACCTGCGACACCCGCTACGGTCTGTGCGGCAAGTGTTACGGCCGCGACCTCGGGCGCGGCTCCCTGGTCAACGCCGGCGAATCGGTGGGCGTCATCGCCGCCCAGTCGATCGGCGAACCGGGCACCCAGCTCACCATGCGTACCTTCCACGTCGGCGGTGCCGCTTCCCGGGCCGCCGTCGCCTCCCAGGTCGACGCCAAGTCGGCCGGTACGGTGCGTTTCTCCGCCACCATGCGCTACGTCACCAGCGCCAAGGGCGAGAAGGTCATCATCTCCCGTTCCGGCGAGGTGCTGATTACCGACGACCACGGCCGCGAGCGCGAGCGCCACAAGGTGCCCTACGGCGCCATCATGTCGGCGGACGAAGGTCAGGTCATCAAGGCCGGCACCAAGCTGGCGACCTGGGATCCGCACACCCGTCCCATCGTCACCGAGTACGCCGGTACGGTGCGCTTCGAAAACGTCGAGGAGGGCGTCACCGTCGCCAAACAGGTCGACGACGTCACCGGCCTGTCCACCCTCGTGGTCATCGACTCCAAGCGCGGCGGCAAGGCCGCCGCCAAGGGCCTGCGCCCGGTCGTCAAGCTGCTCGACGCCGCCGGCCAGGAAGTCAAGATCGCCGGCAGCGACCACGCCGTTTCCATCGCCTTCCAGGTCGGTTCGATCATTTCCGTGCTCGACGGCCAGCAGGTCGGCGTCGGCGACGTGCTGGCCCGCATCCCGCAGGAATCCGCCAAGACCCGCGACATTACCGGCGGTCTGCCGCGGGTGGCCGAGCTGTTCGAAGCCCGCACCCCGAAGGACGCCTCCATCCTGGCCGAATTCACCGGTACCACCAGCTTCGGCAAGGATACGAAGGGCAAGCAGCGTCTCATCATCACCGACCTCGACGGAATCACCCACGAATACTTGATTCCCAAGGACAAGCACGTCCTGGTGCACGACGGCCAGGTGGTGAACAAGGGCGAGAAGATCGTCGAAGGCGAGCCGGATCCCCACGACATCCTGCGCCTGCAGGGCGTCGAGGCCTTGGCCCGCTACATCACCGACGAGGTCCAGGACGTCTACCGGCTGCAGGGCGTCAAGATCAACGACAAGCACATCGAAGTGATCGTCCGCCAGATGCTGCGCCGCGTCACCATCGTCGAGCCGGGCGATACCAAGTTCATCAAGTCGGAACAGGTGGAGCGCGCCGAACTGCTCGCCGAGAACGACCGCGCCGTCGCCGAGGGCAAGCTGCCGGCTACCTTCGAGCACATGCTCCTGGGTATCACCAAGGCTTCGCTGTCGACCGATTCGTTCATCTCGGCGGCGTCCTTCCAGGAAACCACCCGCGTTCTGACCGAAGCCGCCATCATGGGCAAGCGCGACGAACTGCGCGGTCTCAAGGAAAACGTCATCGTCGGTCGTCTCATCCCGGCCGGTACCGGCCTGGCCTACCACCGCACCCGCAAGGCACAGGCGGCGGGCGAGGATCTGGCTGCCGAGCGGGGCCTCGAGGAAGCCGGCGAGCCGGTTGTCCAGGAGGCCGACCAGAACGCCTGACGGCTGGTCAACCCGTTGTTTGAGCGCCCGGACGGCCGCCGTCCGGGCGTCTCTTTCCCCGAGTTTCGTTGACTTGGGGCTTGATCGACCATAAAATCTATGGTCTTTGTCGGCGAGGGCTAATCATTGTCTTCGCTTGGGATAACAAAATTGCCAGTGTTAATGCCTGGCCATTAAGGATTTTTGATATGCCGACCATCAACCAACTCGTGCGCAAGCCGCGTGTGGCCGAGGTTTCCAAGAGCAAGGTTCCCGCTCTCGAGAAGTGCCCCCAGAAGCGTGGCGTGTGCACCCGCGTCTACACCACCACCCCGAAGAAGCCGAACTCCGCGCTGCGTAAGGTCTGCAAGGTTCGCCTGACCAACGGTTTCGAGGTCATCTCCTACATCGGCGGTGAGGGCCACAACCTGCAGGAACACTCCGTGGTCCTGATCCGCGGTGGTCGTGTCAAGGATTTGCCCGGTGTGCGTTACCACACCGTGCGCGGCTCCCTGGATACCCAGGGCGTCAAGGATCGTAAGCAGGCCCGTTCCAAGTACGGTGCCAAGCGTCCGAAGGCTGCTTAATCGCTTAAGCGGCTTGAGTAAGTGGCCGTCCCGGGGTTTCCCGGTTGGGTGGCCGGGAGAGGCCGGATGGGTGGAAACCCCCTCCGGCTTTTCAACTGAATAGTGATCTAGTGAGGTAAATATGCCCCGTCGTCGTGAAGTACCCAAGCGTGACATCCTGCCGGACCCCAAGTTCGGCAACGTCGAAGTCTCCAAATTCATCAACGCCATCATGCAAAGCGGCAAGAAGTCCGTCGCCGAGCGCATCGTCTATGGCGCTTTCGACATCATCACCACCAAGGGCGGCAAGGATCCGCTGGAAGTGTTCAGCGCCGCCATGGCCAACGTCCGCCCGATGGTCGAAGTGAAGTCCCGCCGCGTCGGCGGGGCCAACTACCAGGTTCCCGTGGAAGTCCGCCCGGCCCGCCGCGCCGCGCTCGCCATGCGCTGGCTGCGCGAATCCGCCCGCAAGCGGTCCGAGAAGTCCATGGGCCAGCGCCTGGCCGCCGAAATGCTGGAAGCCTCCGAAAATCGCGGTGGCGCTGTCAAGAAGCGCGATGAAGTGCATCGCATGGCCGAAGCCAACAAGGCCTTCGCCCACTTCCGCTTCTAACGTCCACAAGACGATCGTTCTTTATTTTCGAAGGTTACCAACGTGGCACGCAAAACCCCTATCGAGCGCTACCGTAACATCGGTATCAGCGCCCACATCGACGCCGGTAAGACGACTACCACCGAGCGCATCCTGTACTACACCGGTGTCAACCACAAGATCGGCGAAGTGCACGACGGCGCCGCCACCATGGACTGGATGGAGCAGGAGCAGGAGCGGGGCATCACCATCACCTCCGCCGCCACCACCTGTTTCTGGAAGGGCATGGGCAGCAACTTCCCCGAGCACCGCATCAACATCATCGACACCCCGGGTCACGTGGACTTCACCATCGAAGTCGAGCGCTCCATGCGCGTCCTGGATGGCGCCTGTATGGTCTATTGCGCGGTGGGTGGCGTCCAGCCCCAGTCCGAAACCGTCTGGCGTCAGGCCAACAAGTACAAGGTGCCCCGTCTGGCCTTCGTGAACAAGATGGACCGCTCCGGCGCCAACTTCTTCAAGGTCGTCGACCAGATGAAGACTCGCCTCAAAGCCAACCCGGTCCCGATGGTTATCCCCATCGGCGCCGAGGACACCTTCGAGGGCGTCGTCGATCTGGTCAAGATGAAGGCCATCTACTGGGACGAGGCTTCTCAGGGCATGAAGTTCGACTTCCGCGACATCCCGGCCAACCTCGCCGATGAAGCCGCCAGCTGGCGCGAGCAGATGGTCGAAGCGGCTGCCGAGGCTTCCGAAGAGTTGATGAACAAGTACCTGGAAGAGGGCGAGCTCTCCGAAGCCGACATCATCCTCGGCCTGCGTACCCGCACCATCAACTGCGAAATCCAGCCCATGCTGTGCGGTACCGCCTTCAAGAACAAGGGCGTGCAGCGCATGCTCGACGCCGTTATCGAGTTGATGCCGTCGCCGGTGGACATTCCCCCGGTCAAGGGTATCCTCGAGAACGAATCCGAAGGCGAGCGCAAGGCCTCCGACGATGAGCCCTTCTCCGCTCTGGCCTTCAAGATCATGACCGACCCCTTCGTCGGTCAGCTGACCTTCTTCCGCGTCTATTCCGGCGTCGTCAATTCCGGTGACAGCATCTACAACCCGGTCAAGGGCCGCAAGGAGCGCATCGGCCGCATCCTCCAGATGCACGCCAACCAGCGCGAGGAAATCAAGGAAGTGCGCGCCGGCGACATCGCCGCCGCTGTCGGCCTCAAGGAAGCCACCACCGGCGAAACCCTGTGCGATCCGCAGCATGTCATCACCCTTGAGCGCATGGTCTTCCCCGAGCCGGTGATTCACGTCGCCGTCGAACCCAAGACCAAGGCCGACCAGGAAAAGATGGGCCTCGCCCTCGGCCGTCTGGCCCAGGAAGACCCGTCCTTCCGCGTCCGCACCGACGAGGAATCCGGCCAGACCATCATCTCCGGCATGGGCGAACTGCACCTCGAAATCATCGTCGATCGCATGCGCCGCGAATTCAACGTCGAAGCCACCGTCGGCGCTCCCCAGGTGGCCTACCGCGAGTGCATCAAGAAGGCCGTCGAACAGGAAGGCAAGTTCGTCAAGCAGTCCGGCGGTCGCGGCCAGTTCGGCCATGTCTGGCTCAAGATCGAGCCGAACGAAGCCGGCAAGGGCTACGAGTTCGTCGATGCCATCAAGGGCGGCGTCGTTCCCCGCGAATTCATTCCGGCGGTGGACAAGGGCCTGCAAGATGCGGTCGGCAGCGGCGTCCTCGCCGGCTTCCCCGTGGTCGACATCAAGTTCACCCTGTTCGACGGTTCCTATCACGACGTGGACTCCAACGAAAACGCCTTCCGCATGGCCGCCTCGATGGCCTTCAAGGAGGGTATGAAGAAGGCCAACCCGACGCTCCTTGAGCCGATGATGGCGGTCGAAGTCGAGACCCCGGAAGACTACATGGGCAACGTCATGGGCGACCTCTCTTCCCGCCGCGGCATCGTCCAGGGCATGGAAGACCAGGTCG
Organism: Azonexaceae bacterium; assembly: GCA_009469665.1. Next base: position 5,144 of record SSTB01000001.1, read on the forward strand.
GCGGCATCAAGCTGGTCAAGGCCGAAGTGCCGCTGTCGGAAATGTTCGGCTACTCGACCACGCTGCGCTCGCTGTCCCAGGGTCGCGCCACCTATTCGATGGAATTCAAGCACTATACCGAAGCGCCGAAGAACGTCGCCGAGGCTGTCATCAACAAGAAGTAACCTGTTATTGGAGAACCGATAATGGCTAAGGAAAAATTTGCACGTACGAAGCCGCACGTGAACGTGGGCACGATTGGACACGTTGACCACGGCAAGACGACCCTGACTGCGGCGATCACGACGGTGCTGTCGGCGAAGTTCGGCGGCTCGGCCAAGAAGTA
>SSTB01000009.1 GCA_009469665.1 Azonexaceae bacterium
ACGCCCAAGGTATTGGCCACTTTCTCACGCGAAACGCCACGGTCGATGGCACGACGAATCATCCGATATTCCTGAACTGACGACAGTCGATTGATTCGGGTGTTGTAGGTGTAGCCCTCGTTGTCCTTGGCGACCAGACAAGTCGCCTCGGTATGACCAAGTTCGCGCAGAGCGATCAGACGGAGATGTCCATCAAGCAGCAGATAGCTGCCTGCGTTCAAATCGGCAGGGATCACGGACAGGGGCTCGATCACCCCTACCTCTCGCACTGAAGCGAGTATCTGACGATACTTTCGGGATTTCAGCAGTCCAAGGGGGAGTTTGCGTGATGAGAGAATGCATTCCAGCGGAATCTGGATCGAATTCGGATCAAAACCGAGTACGACCTTGCTCATGGCGCCCCTCCGCCTGGCCAGACACGCTCGGCCAGATATTTCGGCAATGTGTCCAGCTTTTCGGCGCGCAGCAAGTTCACGAAATTCTCGTCAGAGAGTAACTCGCGCAAGGCACCGGAGACGAACATCAGGCAGTGTTGGGTGAATTCGGCCTTCTTCACCAATTGCCGCTGTCGGTCAACCTCGCGTTCATAAGCACGAACCACCGAAGCGGCGGAAACATCTTTGGTCTTGCGTGGCCCACGCTTTGCCGCAGAATACCCAAGGGCTTGGCGCCTTTCGATCATTCGGCGGGCATTTATCAGGGGTTTGCCTCGCAGACTGCCGGATTCATAGGCTTCCTGAAGGGCGGCTTGCAAGGACTTGTCGTCATTGCCAGCGCCATGAATGGTGAGCGCGACATTCAACGGAATCTGCCCACGCTCCACGGCAATCAACAGCCTTTCCTCCCCTTGCTCCAATAAGTCCAGCATGCCCTGAACGTAGTGAGGGGTCACCCCGATCTTGCTGGCGATATCCGCAGATGTGGCACCACTCTGCCGAAGGCGGCTGATATTGGCGAGGTTTTCCAAGGGTTTCTCTTGGCGACGGGCAATGTTTTCCACCAGACTCATCAGGAAAGCGTCTTCGTCGCTGATATCGACCACGATGGCCGGGATTTTCTTTTCGCCGAGATTGCGAAAAGCCGTCAAACGGCCCTCGCCGAATACCAGCACATACCGTTGCTCGCCGTCGTCAGTAGTACGTGGCGTCACCTTGATCGGTTTCTTGAGGCCGATATTCTTGATGTTGCCGATGATGACATTGAATGCCTTGGCATTTCGGTCCCGTGGGTTGAGCACGTCGATCTTGTCGATCGGAATCATGCGGATTTCTGCAGGGCTCTCCTGAGTCATGCTGCTCTCCGGATCCGAGCGCGCCCAGCCATGCCGTAGAGATAATCCAGCGTGTCGAACCGATAGCTATCGAATTCGATGGCGTTCTGCTCGGCGAGCTGGATCTTGGGCTGGCCGAAATCGAGCCTGGGTAGCAGGTAATAATCCATCAGTCCTTGGTTGTCCGGATCAAGACGAATGGCCACGGTGATATCCGGCTGCAGGGAAGTGTCGAAGCGAATTTTCCAGCGATGGCTGCCAGTCTCGTAGGTATGGCAGCGGGCCAATACCAGCGAGACGGTGAATTCGTCATTGATGCACAGCAGGTCGTTAGTGGGATCGCGGAAGACGCTGCCGCCGATGCGGCCGATCTCGATTTCTGCCTGAGCCACCACCTGGGGATGTAGCTGGCGCAGGAGCCGATTGACTTCCAGATAACGGTAATCGCGATCAGGTGTATAGCCGACCATCTTGTAGGCCCTGATCAGGCTGTCGAACCGGTGCGCATAAACTGCCGCCGACGGCATGCTCTCCGTTTCGTTGATGATCAGGCCGGAGAGATAGCCGTGCTTCTGGTACAGGTCGCGTAGCCGCTCGATCAATTCTTCGTTGGTATAGCGCCGTGCACGCTCGCGCATGATGCCCTGAACCGTATAGAACATCTCGGGCGGGACGATGGGGTCGAAGGCGCCATCCTTGCGAATCCATAACTCGGGGGGATTCACGGTGCGCTCTTTCTTGAGCTTGAACGAGGTCCGGTTGTAAATGTTGTTGCCGATGTATTTTTCGTTGGTCAGAACTTCCTGCACCGTCGATCGTGTCCAGGGCCGGTCGAGGTCGGTGCGAACCTTCATGCCGTTGAGTCGATCGGCGATGGCCGACTCCGAGAGGGATTCATTGATGAACCATTGGTAAACCAGATTGACAATCCGCTGCTCGTCCTCCGGACCGGGGACGAGAATCACGCGGTCGGTTTGCAGGCTCTTGTGCTCGCCGCGGACGAGATCGGCCTTCGGGACGCCACTCTGGTCGATCAGTTTGCGGCGCAGGCCATAGCCGGCCGGCCCACCTTGCCGGTAGCCGAGTTCGATCAGGCGACACTGACCGGCAAACACCTTGGTCGAGAGTTCCCGGCTGTACTCCCCAGCCATGACGCGCTTGACGCCTTTGACGATGGTCGACACCCCGGAGCCATCGTTGTCGAACGGTTCGGCGACGTACTCGACCATGATTCCTTTGCGTCGGCAAATGTGCTCGTAGTACGCGGCCTCGTCCGGATCCTGGAATCGCCCCCAGCGGCTGACGTCATAGACCAGGATGATCTGGAAATTGGTATCGCCGGACTGGACATCAGCGATCAGGCGTTGCAGCGCATCGCGACCATCGATGTTGAGGCCGCTGCGCCCTTCGTCGGCGTAGGTGCGGACGATCTCGATGCCGTGTTGTCCGGCGTACTCCCGAATCTTGTCGGTCTGATTCTGGGTCGAGTACTGCTGATGGTCGGTGGACATGCGCACGTACTCG
>SSTB01000010.1 GCA_009469665.1 Azonexaceae bacterium
GATGCGCCCCAAATTGGGATCGGAAGCAAAGAAGGCCGTCTTGACCAGGGGCGAATGGGCCACGGCGTAGGCGACTTGGCGGCATTCCTCCCGATCGCGCCCGCCTTCCACCGCGACGGTAATGAACTTCGTCGCCCCCTCACCGTCCCGCACGATGGCCTGGGCCAGTTCCACCGCAACAGCGATCAGCGCATCCCGTACGACATCCCAGCCCGGCTCCCGGCCACTGACGAAGGCGGCCCCCGAAGCGCCGCTGGCCACGAGCACGAAGGAATCGTTGGTTGAGGTATCGCCGTCTACGGTGATGCTGTTGAACGAGGCATCGGCGGCTTCCCGCACCAGGGTTTCCAGAAGGGGCCGCGCGATTCCCGCATCGGTGGCGACGAAACCCAGCATGGTGGCCATATTGGGCTTGATCATGCCGGCGCCCTTGGACATGCCGGTGACAGTGACCGTCCGCCCCGCCGCTTGGACTTGACGCGAGGCCGCCTTGGCGACGGTGTCGGTGGTCATGATGGCGTGGGCCGCGGGGTGCCAGTTGTCGGCCTTGAGGTCGGCCTGGCAGGCGGGCAGGCCGGCGACGAGACGCTCGACGGGAAGGGGCTCGAGAATGACCCCGGTGGAGAAGGGCAACACCTGCTCCGCCGTCACGCCGAGGAGTGCGGCCACCGCGGCACAGCTCGCTTGGGCCGCCTGCCGGCCGGGTTCGCCGGTGCCGGCATTGGCGATTCCGGTATTGATGACCAGAGCGCGGATTTCACTGCCGGAATCCAGATGGCTGCGGCACAACTGCACCGGGGCGGCGCAGAAGCGGTTCTGGGTAAACACCCCCGCGACCGTGCAGCCCGCGTCGAGGGCGATGAGGGTGAGGTCGCGCCGGTTCTTCTTGCGGATTTCCGCCGCGGCGACACCGAGGCGGACACCAGGAACGGGAAAGAGCGCATCCGGAGCGGGGGTCTGGTAATTCACGGGCATTGGCGGTCCTCGAAAGGTCAAGCGAAGCCAGCGCCAAACCGGCCGGCAACGCGAACGGGAGTCAGCTACGGCAAGGGGCCATCTAGTAGTCAGTCAGATAGGTTTGCGTAAATACTGAGGCACGCATCCGCGCCCGGATCGCGCGAAGCGAACCGCAGCCATAGCCGAAGCTTTGGCGAGGATGTGCGACAAAGCGAGCGGGGAAGCGGGGCGGGCCGAACATCGCTGAACCTATGTGACTGACCACTCGCATAGGCAACGACGGCATCGGGACGCTGCGCTTAGGGCGCGTGCGGTAAGCGACGGGCTGCCGGTTGCTGTGAACACGCCCTAGGACAGCTTTCCGTGACACTGCTTGTACTTCTTGCCGCTGCCGCAGGGACAGGGATCGTTGCGCCCCACCTTGGGTCCTGCCTGGACCGGCTGCTGGGGCATCGGCGCGGGCGCCCCCTCTTCCTGTGCGTCGTCCAGGGGCTGATCGTAGTCGGCATGGCGATACTGGACGTTCTGCACTTCGTTGTGAGGCGCGGTCTCCTGTACCTCCTCGGGCGAGGAGATACGGACCGTGAACACGATGCGGGTCACTTCCCGGCGCACGGAATCGAGCAGGTTTTCGAAGAGTTCGAAGGCTTCGCGCTTGTATTCCTGCTTGGGATTCTTCTGGGCGTAGCCCCGCAGGTGGATGCCCTGGCGCAGGTGGTCCAGGGCGGCCAGATGCTCACGCCAGTGGGTATCGAGCACCTGGAGCATGACGTTGCGCTCGAATTGGTGGAAATTGCCGGCGCCGACCAACTCGACCTTCTCGGCGTAGCTGGCATCGGCCTGCTGGACGATGCGGGCCAGCATGTCGCCGTCAGCCAGGGTCGGTTCGGCCTTGAACCACTCGGCCACCGGTGCACTGATCTGCAGGGTGGACTCCAGGGCCAGTTCCAGCCCGGGCAGATCCCATTGTTCCTCGACCGATTCGGCGGGGACGTGATTGCGGAAGATTTCGGCGATGACTCCGTGGCGCATGGCGACGATGGTCTCGGAGATGTCCTCGCTCTCCAGCAGTTCGTTGCGCTGCTGGTAGATGACCTTGCGCTGGTCGTTGGCGACGTCGTCGTATTCGAGGAGCTGCTTGCGGATGTCGAAGTTGCGGGCTTCGACCTTGCGCTGAGCAGATTCCAGGGAACGCGAAACCAGGGGATGCTCGATGGCCTCGCCTTCGGGCATCTTGAGCTTATCCATGATGGTGCGCAGGCGCTCGCCGGCGAAGATGCGCAGAAGTGGGTCGTCCAGGCAGAGGTAGAAGCGCGATGAGCCCTGGTCCCCCTGGCGCCCGGAACGGCCGCGCAACTGATTGTCGATGCGGCGGGATTCGTGGCGCTCGGAACCGATGATGTGCAGGCCGCCGGCGTCCAGCACCTGCTGGTGCAGGGTCTGCCATTCGGCTCTGAGGGTGGTGATGGAAGCGTCCCGGGCGGCGGGGTCGAGGGACTCGTCGTCACGCAAGGCGGCGATGCGCTTCTCCACGTTGCCCCCCAAGACGATGTCCGTGCCGCGGCCGGCCATATTGGTGGCCACGGTCACCGCCCCGGGCAGTCCGGCCTGGGCAACGATATCCGCTTCCCGGGCATGTTGCTTGGCGTTGAGCACTTGGTGGGGGATCTTTTCCTGCTTGAGCATGGCCGACAGCAGCTCGGAATTTTCCACCGACGTGGTACCCACCAGGGTCGGCTGGCCACGCTGCACGCAATCGCGGATGTCGGCGATGATGGCCGTGTACTTTTCCTGGGCGGTCTTGTAGACCAGATCGTTCATGTCCTTGCGCACCATGGGCCGGTGGGTGGGAATCACGACGGTTTCCAGCCCGTAGATCTGGTGGAATTCGTAGGCTTCGGTATCGGCGGTGCCGGTCATGCCGGCCAGCTTGCCGTACATGCGGAAGTAGTTCTGGAAGGTGATCGAGGCCAGGGTCTGGTTTTCCGCCTGGATGGCCACGCCTTCCTTGGCCTCCACCGACTGGTGCAGGCCATCCGACCAGCGCCGGCCCGCCATGAGGCGGCCGGTGAATTCGTCGACGATGACGATTTCGCCGTTCTGCACCACGTAGTGCTGGTCCTTGTGGAAGAGGGTCAGGGCGCGCAGGGCGGCGTTCAGGTGGTGCATCAGGGTGATGTTGGCCGCTTCGTAGAGGCTGCGTCCTTCGGCCAACAGGCCATGCTCGGCCAGCAACTGCTCGGCGTGCTCGTAGCCCGCCTCAGACAGGTGGACCTGATGCCCCTTCTCGTCCACCCAGTAATCACCCTCGCCGTCTTCCTTTTCGGCCCTTGAGAGCTTGGGCACCACGTCCTTCATGCGCAGGTAGAGGTCGGTGTGGTCCTCCGCCTGGCCTGAAATGATTAGGGGCGTCCGCGCCTCGTCGATGAGGATGGAGTCCACTTCGTCGACGATGGCAAAATTGAGCTTCTTCTGCACCCGGTCTGCGGCGCCGTAGACCATATTGTCGCGCAGGTAGTCGAAGCCGAATTCGTTGTTGGTGCCGTAGGTGATGTCGGCGGCGTAGGCGGCCTGCTTGGCGTCGTGGTCCATCTGGGACAGGTTGACGCCCACGGTGAGCCCCAGGAAGCGGTGCAGGCGGCCCATCCACTCGGCGTCGCGGCTGGCCAGATAGTCATTCACCGTGATGACATGGACGCCATTGCCGGAGATGGCATTGAGGTAGGACGGCAAGGTGGCGACCAGGGTCTTGCCCTCGCCGGTGCGCATTTCGGCGATCTTGCCGTAATGCAGCACCATGCCGCCGATGAGCTGCACGTCGAAATGCCGCATGCCCAGCGCCCGCTTGCCGGCTTCCCGGACGACGGCAAAGGCCTCGGGGAGCAGATCGTCCAGGGATTCGCCCTTCTCGTGGCGCTCTCGGAATTCGCCGGTCTTGGCCCGCAGCGCATCGTCGGACAAGGAGGCCAGAGAGGGCTCCAGGGCATTGATACGACGCACCGTCGCGGAATATTGTTTAACCAGCCGGTCGTTGCGGCTGCCGAAAATCTTCTTGAGGAGGCCGGGAATCATCGCAGGAGAATAGGGGGCCGCAGAAACGGCAAAGGGGCGATTCTAGCACGCCCCCCCGGCCCTAAGATGACGGTCCGCTACGGGGAAACCGTCTGAAAGTACAGGAAAACTTCCCCCCGCTCAGCGGCGGCGTGCCTGGGCGTATTCCGACCCCTGCTTGAGGAAGTGGGCCGGATCCTGCGCGACGCCCAGCATACGCACCTCGAAATGCAGGTGGGAACCGGTGGAGCGCCCGGTGCTGCCCACATCGCCCAGGCGCTCACCGCGCTGCACCATCTGTCCGACCTTGACCGCAGTCCTGGACAGGTGGGCATAGCGCGAGATCAGGCCTTCGCCGTGGTCGATGTCGATCATGTTGCCGAACTCGGGATGGTATTCGACCGCCAGAACCACACCCCCCGCGGCGGCCACCACGGCGGTGCCGGTCTCCGCAACGAAATCGATCCCTTCGTGCATGGCACGGACGCCCGCAATGGGGTCGGCGCGGTGGCCAAAGCCAGAGCCGATGGCCCCTTCCTTCACCGGCAGTGTCGTCGGCAGGAGGCGATCCCGCACGCGCTTGTCCAGAACACGGGCCTCGAGTTCCGCCAATTGGTCCGCCCGGCCATCCACGACCGTGGCCAGACGATCGATTTCCTTCTGCAATTCAGCCGCAGAAAGTGGAGCCACGATCAGGGGCCCTCCCTGACCGGCGGGACGTCTCTCGTTCGCCGCCCCATCCCTCTTCACGCCGGCCAGACGATACAGGCGCTCCTCCAGGTCATCCAGTTGGAGCACCTGGGCCTGGAGTTCGCCGAGGCGGGTCGCCATGAGCTGGAGATTGTTCTGGACGAATTCCTGAGTCTGGCGGGTTTCACGCTGCTGCAGCGAAAGGACCAGTTCCTGGACCAGTGGCAGCCGCAGCTGGACCGACATCCAGGAGAAAGCCATCGACGCCGCGATGACGAGGCCGACGAAGGCGCCCACCGCGAGCAGCACATGTCGCGGCATAATGGTCAGGGTCTTGGCCGTCTTGAAACGGCCAGAGACGAGAATAATCTGCACGGATACCTCCTCCTATGCCTACTTCGCCTGAGGAATTCCTCGATACCGCCGAGGGCGCAGGCAGGGTCATGGCCCATGCCCGTCTGATCCTCAAACTGGCCCGCCGGCTGGAACGCATCCTGCCGGAACCCCTGGGCACCGTTGCCCGGGTAGCCAACTTCAAGTCGGGAAGAATCGTTATCCACGCCGAAAACGGCGCGGTCGCTGCGAAAATCCGGCAGATGGGCCCGCGATTGTGCAGCGAGTTATCGGTTGAAGGGCTCGAGTGTAACGGCATCGAGGTCAAAGTTCAACCCCGGCAAATTCCTTGGCAATCAAGGGCTTCACAGCGGAACCCCCTTTCGGGCGGGGCCGTCGGCAGCCTGCGCGCCATCGCCACCAACCTCCCCCCGGGTCCGCTGCGGGCAGCGCTGGAGACGCTGCTGGCGCGTTCAGGAAACCCCTGAGCCGCAGGCCTCACAGGGGAATGAGCACCACGCGCTCGAAGACGAGCAGCCCCAGAAAGACCAGGATGAACAGCAGGCCCCAGCGGGCCAGGCGCCAGGCAAATCCGAGATAGCGACGGTCGCCGGTGAAGGCGTAGGCGACGAATCCGGCGCCGACGGCAATGAGCGCAAGGATGAGCAGAAGTCGGGCGAACCACATGCCGGTGCCCCAGGGCGCCCCGGTCCCGGCTCAGACCGCCAGCTCTAGCCAGCGGGACACGCCGACCGGCGCGCGCTCGGCTTCTTCGAAGCTGACCAGTTCCCAGGCGTCGCGCCGGGCGAGCAGTTCCCGCGCCAGGAGGTTGTTCAGGCCATGGCCGGATTTGTGGGCGGAAAAGGCCGCCAGGAGGGGATGCCCGAGAAGATAGAGGTCACCGATGGCATCCAGGATCTTATGTTTGACGAACTCGTCGCCATAACGCAGACCATCGCCGTTCAGCACCCGGAATTCGTCGAGCACGATGGCGTTTTCGAGACCGCCGCCCAGAGCGAGGCCGTTCTCCCGCAGGGTTTCCACTTCCTGCATGAAGCCGAAGGTCCGCGCCCGGGCGATTTCGCGCACGTAGGAGTGCTGGGCGAAATCCATCTCGGCGGACTGGGCGGAACGGTCGATGGCGGGGTGGTTGAAGACGATGGAAAAGGCCAGCCGGTAGCCGTCGTGGGGTTCGAAACGGGCCCATTTGTCGCCGTCCCGCACTTCGATGGGCGAGGTGACGCGGATGAATTTCTTGGCGGCACCCTGCTCCTCGATGCCGGCGGACTGGATGAGGAAGACGAAGGGCGCGGCTGAGCCGTCGAGAATGGGCACTTCCGGCGCATCGAGGTCCACCCAGGCGTTGTCGATGCCCAGCCCGGCAAAGGCGGACATCAGGTGTTCGATGGTGCCGACGCGGATTTTTCCTTGCGGGCCGTCCTGTTCCAGGCAGGAACACATGCGGGTATCGCCCACCAGGAGGGCATTGGCCGGCAAATCAACGGGCTCGGCCAGATCCACGCGGCGAAAGACGATGCCGGTATCCGGGGCTGCCGGACGCAGGGTCATGGTGACCTTGACGCCGCCATGCAGACCAACGCCGCAGGCGCGGATGACGGATTTGAGCGTGCGCTGCTTCAGCATGCCAAGTCCTTGAATAATGTGGGAAACGGCGCATTGTAGCACAAGGCGCCGCCCCCTTTTTCAGAGAAGGGATTTTCCCGAAAAACAGGCCGTCAATCGGCCTGTTTGCGCAGGAAAGCGGGAATGTCGTACTTCTCCACACCGCTATTGGCCAGGGCCTCGACGGTAACGTTGCGTTTACGCACCACCGCCGGCACATCGGCGATGGCGTTGTAGTCCACTGCGGTGGGGGCGACCATGTCGTGAGTCCCCGTGGCTTGCAACACCGGGGTATTGATGACCTCGAAGGTCTGGCGCTTGGCCGCCGCCTGGCCCAGGCCGGTGGCGACGACGGTGACGCGCAGGGCGTCGCCCATCAATTCGTCGTACACAGCGCCGAAGATAATGTGGGCGTCTTCCGCAGCGAAGGCCTTCACCGTGTTCATCACCTCGTTCACTTCCTTCATCTTGAGGTTGCCACGGGAAGCCGTGATATTGACCAGCACACCGCGGGCGCCGGAAAGGTTGATGCCTTCCAGCAGGGGCGAGGCGACGGCCTGCTCGGCGGCGATGCGCGCCCGGTCGACGCCGGCAGCGACGGCAGAGCCCATCATGGCGCGGCCCATCTCGCCCATCACCGTGCGCACGTCCTCGAAGTCGACGTTCACCAGGCCGGGGTAGGTGATGATCTCGGCGATGCCGCCCACGGCGTTCTTCAGCACGTCGTCAGCGGCGCGGAAGCATTCGTCCACCCCGGCGTCGTCGCCCATGACGTCCATCAGCTTGTCGTTGAGAATGACGATGAGGGAATCGACGTGCTTGGAGAATTCCGCGATACCGGCTTCGGCGGACTTCATGCGCTTGCCACCCTCGAAGGAGAAGGGCTTGGTCACCACGCCCACGGTGAGGATGCCCATTTCGCGCGCCACCTGGGCCACGACGGGGGCCGCGCCGGTCCCCGTGCCACCGCCCATGCCGGCCGTGATGAAGGCCATGTGGGCACCGGCGAGGGAACTGCGGATTTCTTCGCGATGGGCTTCCGCGGCGGCCTGGCCGGTCTCCGGCTTGGCGCCGGCCCCCAGCCCGGTCTTGCCCAGGGGAACCTTCACGTGGGCGGTATTGCGGGCCAGGGCCTGGGCGTCGGTGTTGGCGGCGATGAACTCCACCCCCTGCACGCCCTCCTGAATCATGTGCTCGATGGCGTTGCCGCCAGCGCCACCCACGCCGATCACCTTGATGACGGTCCCGGTCTCTTCCTTGTCGATAATTTCAAACATAGACGTCTCCTCTGAAAAAACGGTCAAACCACACTCAAAAGTTCTTTGCGAACCACGATCTCATGCTGGACAGGACGTCCTTGACGCCCTGCTTTTCCTTGATTTTCTGTCCCCGCTTGCGCTGCGCCTGGGCCTCGAGCAGCAACCCGAAGGCGGTGGAGAACCGCGGGCTCTGCACTACGTCGGCCAGGCTGCCACCGTATTTGGGGGAGCCGAGCCGTACCGGCATGTGGAATATCTCTTCGCCCAGTTCGATCATGCCGGGCATGACGCTGGCGCCTCCGGTCAGCACGATGCCGGAGGACAGCACTTCCTCGAAGCCGGCCCGGCGCAGTTCGGACTGGATCAGTTCGTACAGCTCCTCGACCCGCGGCTGGATCACATCCGCCAGGGCGCGGCGGGAAAGCTTGCGGCTGGGGCGATCGTCCACACCGGCCACTTCCAGGGTATCGGCCGGGTCGGCCAGAGCGGAAAGAGCGCATCCATACTTGCACTTGATGTCCTCGGCTTCCCGGGTGGGAGTGCGCAAGGCCATGGCGATGTCGTTGGTGATCTGGTCTCCGGCGATGGGGATCACCGAGGTATGGCGGATCGCCCCCTGGGTCCACACGGCGATGTCGGTGGTACCGCCGCCGATGTCGATGAGGCAGATGCCGAGATCCTTCTCGTCTTCGGAAAGGGTGGCGTAGCTCGAAGCCAGGGGCTGCAGCACCAGGTCGTTCACTTCCAGGCCGCAGCGGCGCACGCACTTGACGATGTTCTGGGCCGCCGATACGGCGCCGGTAACGATATGGACCCGCACTTCGAGGCGCATGCCACTCATGCCGATGGGTTCGCGGATGCCATCCTGGCCGTCGATGACGAATTCCTGGGTGAGGATGTGCAGGATTTCCTGATCGGCCGGGATGGGCATGGCACGGGCGGTTTCGATGACGCGTTCCACGTCGGTCGGCGTCACTTCCTTGTCCTTGATCGCCACCATGCCGTTGGAGTTGAAGCTCTTGATGTGGCTCCCGGCGATACCGGTGTAGACGTCCCGCACCTTGCAGTCCGCCATCAGCTCGACTTCCTGGATGACGCGACTGATGGTGTGCACCGTCTCTTCGATGTTGACCACGACGCCCTTTTTCAGCCCACGGGAGTCCTGCGACCCCATGCCTATGACGCTGAGCCGTCCTTCCGGTGTAATTTCCGCTACCAGGGCGACGATTTTCGACGTGCCGATATCGAGGCCGACCACCAGATCCTTGTTGTCCCTGCTCATGTCCCTACTTTCCCTTTCCCGCCACAGCCGCTCCCCGCAGGGCGAAGCCGTTGGGATACCGTAAATCCACTACCGCCGGCAGCGTTTCCCGCTGCCCCACGGTTTCCCCGTACACCTTCACAAAACGCTCCAGCCGTGCGCCCACCGGCGATTTGGGCTGGTCCCGCCCCAATTCGATGGCCATGCCGCTGTCGAGCCGCATATGCCACGACAAGCGCGGCGACAGCAGCACCTGGATCGGTCTCTGCCCCAGGGGCCCGAAGGACTCCGTCCACTCGCCGTAGCGCCGCAGCAGGTCCGGCGCCGTGCCTGCAGGACCGTGCAAGGCGGGAAGGCGCGCTGCTTCCGCCTTGGCCAGGGGCGCCGCAAACACCTCGCCATAGGTATTCACCAGCTCGTTGCTCGCCGCCGCTCCGTTTTCCCAGCGAGCCGCCGCCCGATGTTCCTCGACGCTCACCTCCAGCCGGGCCGGCCACACCCGCCGCACCTGCACCCGCCGAATCCAGGGCAGTTTTTCCAGAGCGCCTCGCACAGCATCCAGATTGACGCTGAAAAAATTCCCCTTGAGCGCCGTGGGCAGCACCTGCTCCACCTCCAGGCGCCGCACCTGATGGAGTTCCTGGGTGAACACCACCTGCCTTATGGGCAGTGAGGGCACTCGCACCAACCAGACGACCCCGACCGCCAGGAGCGCCGCAACCCCCGCCAGAAGCAGGAGATCGGCCAGGGTGTTGAGGACGTCGGGCTTGTTCCACATCGCTCATGCCTCCCCCTGGGACAGGCCCCGGGGAGTGAGAGAAGGGGTGGCGACCGAGAAGATCATGTCAATCGTGGGAAGCCAGTTCGAGCACCCTTCGCACCAGGCTCGGGTAATCCATGCCCGCCACCCGGGCCGCCATGGGCACCAGAGAGTGGTCGGTCATGCCCGGTGCCGTATTGGCCTCCAGGAAGTAGTGCTGGCCCTCCTCGTCCATGAGGAAATCCACCCGTCCCCAGCCGCGGCCGCCGAGGATGCGGAAGGCTTCCAGGGCGCCCTTGCGGATGCGGGCTTCCTGCTCGACCGGCAGGGAACAGGGGCAGAGGTAGCGAGTGTCGTTGCGGATGTACTTGGCTTCGTAGTCGTACCAATCGGTGGCCGGCTCGATCTTGATGATGGGCAGGGCCTCGTCGCCGACGATGCCCACCGTGTATTCGCCCCCCAGCACGCCCTTTTCGGCGATCACCAGGGAATCGTGCCGGGCCGCCTCGGCGTATGCGCTAGCCAGGTCACCCCGGGCCCTGACCTTGGTGATGCCTATGGAAGAGCCTTCCCGGGCGGGCTTGACGAAGAGAGGCAGGCCCAGTTCCTCCTCGACCTCGGCGAAGTCGGAATGGGCGGTGAGCACCGCGTATTCCGGGATGGGCAGGCCGGCGGCGCGCCACATCAGCTTGGTGCGGAACTTGTCCATGGCCAGGGCGGACGCCAGCACGCCAGGGCCGGTGTAGGGGATATGCATCATCTCCAGGGCGCCCTGGATGGTGCCGTCCTCGCCGTGGCGGCCGTGCAGGGCGATGAAGGCCCGGTCGTAGCCCTTGAGGGCATCCAGGGGCTGGTCGGCGGGGTCGAAGGCATGGGCGTCGATGCCCTGGCCTTGCAGGGCGGCCAGCACCCGCGAACCGCTGTTCAAGGACACCTCCCGTTCGGCGGACGTTCCGCCGAAGAGCACCGCGACTTTACCGAAATTGCTCACGAGGGCGTTCCTTCAACCAGCTTTCCGGGCACCGCGCCGATGGAACCGGCACCCATGGTCAACACCACGTCGCCGTTCCGGGCGACATCCAGAATGGTTTGCGGCAGGGCCGCGATATCCTCGACGAAGACCGGCTCCACCTTGCCCACCACGCGCAGGGCCCGGGCGAGGGAGCGGCCGTCGGCGGCGACGATGGGCGCCTCTCCCGCGGCATACACCTCGGCCAGCAGCAAGGCGTCGACGGTGGATAGCACCTTGACGAAATCCTCGAAACAGTCGCGGGTCCGGGTGTAGCGGTGGGGCTGGAAGGCCAGCACCAGGCGGCGGCCCGGGAAGGCCCCGCGGGCGGCAGCGAGGGTGGCGGCCATTTCCACCGGGTGGTGGCCGTAATCGTCGATCACCGTGCAGGAGCCGCACGCAGTTCCGTCCTGATTGCGCAGCGCCACTTCGCCGTAGCGCTGGAAGCGGCGACCGACGCCCTTGAATTCGGCCAGGGCCTTGATGATGGCGGCGTCGGGTACCTGTACCTCGGTGGCGACGGCAATGGCAGCCAGGGCGTTGAGGACGTTGTGCATGCCGGGAAGGTTGAGGGTGATGGGCAGTCGCGAAACGCTGCCGTTCACCCGTACCGCGTCGAAATGCATCTGCCCCTCCACCGCCCGCACGTTCTCGGCGTGGACATTGGCCGCCGGGTCGAGGCCGTAGGTGACGATCTGTTTGGGCACGGCGGGCAGGATGGCGCGCACGTTCGGGTCGTCGGCGCAGAGCACCGCCACACCGTAGAAGGGCAGGCGGTTGAGGAAATCGACGAAGGCGCCCTTGAGGCGCTCGAAATCGTGGCCGTAGGTCTCCATGTGGTCGGCGTCGATGTTGGTGACCACGGAGATGACCGGCGACAGGTAGAGGAAGGAAGCGTCGGACTCGTCGGCCTCGGCCACCAGGAAGTCGCCCTGCCCCAGCTTGGCGTTGGCTCCGGCGGCGTTGAGGCGGCCGCCGATGACGAAGGTGGGGTCGATGCCGCCCTCGGCCAGGATGCTGGTGACCAGGCTGGTGGTGGTCGTCTTGCCGTGGGTGCCGGCGATGGCGATGCCCTGCTTCAGGCGCATCAGCTCGGCCAGCATCTGGGCCCGGGGCACCACCGGCACATGGCGCTCGCGGGCGGCCTGGACCTCCGGGTTATCTTCCTTGACCGCTGTGGACACGACCACCGCGTCGGCCTTGGCGACATGCTTGGCGGCGTGGCCGACGTGGACCTTGACCCCCTGGGCCTCCAGGCGGCGGGTGGTGGCGCTGGCGGCCAGGTCGGAACCGGAGACCTTATAGCCGAGATTGGCCAGTACTTCGGCGATGCCGCTCATGCCGGAACCGCCGACGCCGACGAAGTGGATGTTCTTGACCTTGTGCTTCATTTCGCCACCTCGGAACAGATATTCGCCACTTCCTCGGTGGCGTCGGGCTTTGCCATGCTCCGCGCCTTCTCGGCCATTTCCAGAAGCTGGCTGCGGCTGTAGTTGCGGATCAGGGCGATGGAATCCGGGCTCAGTTCCCCCTGGGGCAGCAGGAATGCGCCGCCGACGTTGACCAGGAACCTGGCGTTGCTCGTCTGGTGGTCATCCACCGCGTGGGGGAAGGGCACCAGGATGGCCGGCACGCCGGCTGCCGCCAGCTCGGCGATGGTGAGGGCGCCGGCGCGGCAGATCACCAGGTCCGCCCATTCGTAGGCCCCGGCCATGTCGTCGATGAAGGCCACGCAATGGGCGTGGATGCCGACGGCGGCGTAATTGGCCTTGAGCGCATCCAGGTGCTGCTCGCCCGCCTGATGGACGATCTGGGGCAGTTCGTCGGCGTTGAGCCGCGCCAACCCCTGGGGAATCATCTCATTGAGCGCCTTGGCCCCCAGGCTGCCGCCGATGACCAGCAGGCGCAGGCTTCCGCCGCGGTCCTTGAGGCGGTCGGCGGGCGCCGGCAGGGCGGCGATCTCCGGGCGCACCGGATTGCCTACCCAGGCGCCCTGCTTCAGAACCTCGGGAAAACCGGTAACGACCCGGTCGGCAACGCCAGCCAGTACGCGGTTGGCGAGACCGGCGACGGAATTCTGCTCATGCACCACCAGGGGCTTTCCGAGCAGCGCTGCCATCATGCCGCCCGGGAAGGTGATATAACCGCCCATGCCCAGCACCACGTCGGGCCGCACCTGGCGAATGGCCTTGAGCGCCTGCCAGAAGCCCTTGAGCAGGTTGAGGGGCA
>SSTB01000105.1 GCA_009469665.1 Azonexaceae bacterium
CATCTGGCCAAGCCTTCGGACCTCATTCCGGAGTTGCAGGGCCGCTTCCCTATCCGCGTGGAGCTGGATTCCCTGTCGGTGGCCGACTTCGAGTGCATCCTGACCCAGACCGACGCCTGCCTCACCCGTCAGTACCAGGCGCTGCTGGCGACCGAGGGGGTGGCGGTGAGTTTTTCCCAATCCGGCATCCAACGACTGGCGGAAATCGCCTTCCAAGTGAATGAGAAGACCGAGAACATCGGCGCCCGGCGCCTGTACACGGTGATGGAGAAGCTCCTGGAAGAGGTTTCCTTCGGGGCGGGCAAGGCGGGAATGACCGACGTGCAGGTGGACGCGGCTTACGTCAACGTACGTTTGGGCGACCTGGCCGGCGACGAGGATCTTTCCCGGTACGTGTTGTGATGGCAGAGGGCGGCCTGCTGCTGCGCATCGTCGCCATCCTCTTTCCCATCTTCGGCATCGTCGCTGCGGGGTTTTTCTACGCCCGGCGCCACAAGCCGGAAATGGCGGTGGCCAACCGCCTCAACATGGATGTCTTCGTGCCTGCCTTGGTCTTTGCCGCCATGGCCGGCAAGTCATTTGATCTGGCCGCCTTCGGCCCCCTGGCCCTGGGGGCGCTGCTGGTCCTCCTTACCTGCGGCCTCGTGGCCTGGCCGGTGGCGCGGCTGCTGGGGGTTCCGGCCAAGACCTTCGTGCCGCCCATGCTGTTCAACAACTCCGGCAACATCGGGCTGCCGCTCGCGGTGCTGGCCTGGGGGGAGAACGCCCTGGCGGCGGCGGTGATCCTCTTCATGGTGGAAAACACCCTGCATTTCACCCTTGGGGCGCGCCTGCTCGACCCCAGGGCGCGGCTTCTCACCCTCTGGCGTGTGCCGGTGGTGGCGGCCGCCATTGGCGGTTTGGGGGTGGCGGCGTTCAAGATTCCCCTCTGGTCGCCGGCGGTCACGGCCATCAAGATGCTGGGAGACGTGTCGGTTCCGCTGCTGCTCTTTTCCCTGGGCGTGCGCATGACCGACGTGTCCCTGGGGGACTGGAAGGTCTCGCTGATGGGGGCTCTAGCCCGGCCTGTTCTGGGCATGGCCGTGGCCTGGGGCGTCGTTCAGGCCCTGGGGATCGAGGGCCACCAGGCGGCCATGCTCATCGTCTTTGGTTCGCTGCCGCCGGCGGTACTCAACTTCCTCTTCGCCGAACGCTACAAGCAGGAGCCCCAGCGGGTGGCATCCATCGTGCTGGTGGGCAATCTGGCGGCGCTGATCTTCCTGCCCGTGTCACTGGCGTTGGTCTTATGAGTCGTTGAAGCGACCCAACTGGCGGCGGTCGCGCTTGGTGGGGCGGCCGTGGCGCTCGGCCGCCGGTTCGGCGATTAGGCGGCGGGTTTCCCGAGCCGCTTCCCGGGCTGCCAGGCTGGCCTGGGTTTCTTCATAGAGCCTTCGGGCTTCCGGGGCCGGGCCGCGGCGCTCGGAGAGGGCGCGCACGGTCACTTCCCAGGGTTCGGCGGCGGTGATGCTCAGTGCGTCGCCGACCCGCAGTTCCCGGGCGGGCTTCACGCGCTGGCCGTTCAGATGAACCTTGCCGCCCTCGACTGCTGCGCTTGCCTGGCTGCGGGTCCTGAAGAAACGCGCTGCCCACAACCATTTGTCGAGGCGCAGTTTGTCCACTGCTTACTTTGCTGCGGGCGCAGGTGCGGTGCGCCGATGCCGGGCGAGGAAGTTTTCCACCAAGGAGTAAACTGCGGGGACCACCACCAGGGTAAGCAGGGTCGAGGACACCATGCCGCCGATGACTGCGATGGAGAGGGGCTGATTGGTTTCCGAGCCAGCCCCGAGGCCCAGGGCGGCCGGGGTGAGGGCCAGGATGACGGTGGCCGAGGTCATGAGCACCGGACGCATGCGGATGGGGCAGGCGTCGGAGAGGGCTTCGTCCACACCCATGCCCCCGGCCCTCCGCTGATTGGCGAGATCCACAAGCAGGATGGAGTTCTTGGCTACCAGGCCGATGAGAAGCACCAGGCCGATCATGGAGTAAATATTGAGCGTCTGGCCGGTGGCCCACAGGGCGGCGATGCCGCCGATGATGGCCAGGGGCTGCGCCAGCATGACGATGAGGGGTTGCAGGAAGGAGTTGAATTGGCTGGCGAGGACCATGTACAGCAGGACGAGGGCCAGGGTGAAGGCAAAGGCCATGTATTGGGTGGTCTTGCCGAATTCCTCGGCCTGGCCGATGAGTTTGATCTGGTAGCCGGGGGGCAGGTCGGCGGCCTGGGCCCGTATGCGCTTGACCGCTTCTCCCAGCGGTAGAGTCGGCGTGGCGAAGAAGGTGGCGGCGTATTGCAGGTCGAAACGGCCAATGACGGCCGGGCCCAGGGTTTCCCGGAAGCTCGCCACGGCATCGAGACGGATCATCTTGCCTTCCGGATTGCGCAGCCAGATTTTGGCCAGGTCGGAGGGCTGGGTGAATTCGCCCTCTCGGGCCTTGACCCGGACGTCGTAACGCTGGCCGTCGCCGGGATCGTCGTTGTACTTGCCGATATCGACCCCACCGGTGAGCATGTTGATGGCCAGGGCGACGTCGCGGGAGCTGAGGCCGGAGGCGGCGATGCGCAGGCGGTCGGGCTCGAAGACCAGTTGCGGCAGATCCAGTTGCAGATCGGTATCGATGCGTCCCAGGCCGGGTTCGGTCGCGAGTTTTTGCTGCAGGTCCTTCGAGAGGCGCGCCACCTCGGCGAGATTCTCCCCGGCGAGGACGAATTGCAGGGGTTCGCCCCGCTGGCCCTGCACCATGGGGTAGGGGGCGGCGAAGGCGCGGGCGCCCGGAATCTCGGCCAGTTCGCGCCGCAGGATGGGCAAGAGCTCCTGTTGCGAGATGCTGCGCTGGTCCCGGGGTGCCATGCGCGCCACGACCAAGCCCTGATTGACCTGGCCCGCGCTTCCCAGACCGATGAGGGCGAATTCGGTGACGATTTCCGGATGTCTGGCCAGGGTTTCCTCGACGGCCCGCAGGCGGGTGTCGGTGTAATCGATGGATGATCCCAGGGGGGTGCGCAGGTTGACCAGGAAGCGTCCCTCGTCCTGCTCGGGGGCAAAGGTCTTGCCCACTTGGGCGAAGAAAAAAGCGTTGGAGGCGACGGCGAGAACGGTGAGCAAGACCACCTTCCAGCGGTGGCGCAGCGCCCAGGCCAACAGGCGTCGGTAAAAGGCCTCGAGCCAAGCGAAGCCGCGGGAGATGAGCGCCGGTAGCCCGCGCCGGGCGTGGCCCTTTTCCCGTACCGTGAGGAAGCGGGAGCAGAGCATGGGGGTGAGGGTGAGGGAAACAAAGAGGGAGACCAGAACCCCAAAGGTGACGACGACGGCGAAGGAGCGGAAGAACTGGCCGATGATGCCGCTCATGAAGATGACCGGGGCGAAGATTGATACCAGGGCCAGGGTGGCCGCTAGGACGGCGAAAAATACCTCGTTGGCGCCGTTGATGGCGGCGGAGACCGGGTCGGGGTCGAGTTCCTCCCGGTGGCGGAAGATGTTTTCCAGTACCACGATGGCGTCGTCCACCACCACGCCGATGAGGAGCAGGAGGCCGAGCAGGGTAAGTGAATTGAGGGTGTAGCCGGCGAAATAGATGACCGCCACCGCGCCCATGAGGGAGACCGGTATGGCCAGGGCGATGATGAGGGTCGAACGGACCGACAGGAGAAAGATCCAGACCACCAGGGCAGCCAGCAGGGTGCCTTCGAGCAGGTGTTCCTTGAGGGCGTTGATGATTTCCAGGATGAAGATGGCGTCGTTGGAAACCACGTGCAATTCGAGTCCCGGAGGCAGTTGGGGGCGTAGTTCCTTGTCCAGGCGCTCCTTCACCCGGTCGATGATGGCGACGGTGTTGGTGTTGGTGACCTTGACGATACCCAGGCCTATGGTCATCTTGCCGTTGAAGCGGGCCAGTTGGCGGTAGTCAGAAAGGCCATCAACCAGATCGGCAATATCGCCCAAGCGAACCGGAGCGCCGCCCTTCCATGCCACCACTAGGCTGCCCAGGCGCTCGACGCTGTGGAACTCGAGGTCGAGCTTGACCAGGCTCTCGGTCTTTTGCCCGACGACGAAGCCGCCGGCCATCTGGACGTGCTCCTTTTCCAGGGCGGCGGTGATGTCCTGGGCGGTCACTCCCAGAGCCGCCATGCGCTCCGGGTGCAGTTCCACCCGGATGGTGCGGTCGCGGCGCCCGCCGAGGCGCACTTCGCCCACGCCGTCGATGGTCTCCAGGCGTTTCTTGAGGACGTTGAGAGCGTACTGGTTGAGCTGCTGCTGGGTGCGGTCCCCTTGCAGGGCGAGCCACATGATGGGCTGGGCGTTGGTTTCGACCTTGGCGACCACAGGCGGGTCCACTTCGTCTGGCAGGCGGCGCAGCACTTGATTGACCTTGGCCTGGACCTCGTTAAAGGCGACGTCGATCTTCTTTTCCAGCCCGAAGGTGATGCCGATGACCGAAACGCCGGGCGAGGAGGTGGACTGGATGTGCTCTATGCCCGGGGTGGAATTCACAGCGCTTTCGATGATGTTGGTGATCGAGGCGTCGACGATTTCCGGATTGGCGCCCCGCAGGGCCGTGGTGACCGATACCACAGGAAATTCGATGTAGGGGTAGCGGTCCATCCCGATGCGGCCGTAGCTGATGAGACCGAAGAGGACCAGCACGCCGCTGACCATCCACGCCAGGACGTGGCGCTTGATGGAAAGTTCGGGCAGGGTCATTGGGATTTGGACGGGGCGGGCGCTGCCGCTGCCGGGGCGCCTTTTACCGTGACGGGCGCATCCTGGGTGAGAAATCCGGCGCCGTCCAGGGCCACGCTTTCCCCTCCTTTGAGGCCGTCGATGATTTCCACCAGGCCCCCTTCCTTGCCCCCGGTGCGGACGATCTGCTGCCGGACCTTGCTGCCCTCGACCACATAGACGACCTTGCCGACAGGGCGCAGGACCACCGACTGCTCCGGCACCATGAGTGCGCCTTCGCGGGTGCCGGTGATGACCGTGGCGTTCACCGACCCCCCTCCCCGCAGGGCGCCAGAATTGTCAATGCGGGCGATGGCTTCTATGGCGCGGCTGCCTTCGAGCAGCGTCGGGCGGATATCCTCGATGGTGCCCTCGACGGGGGAATCGGGCGCCATCGGACTGACCAGGCGTACGGGCTGTCCGATGCGCAGGCGGGGGCCGGCGCTTTCCGGGAAAGGCAGGTTGGCGCGCAGGCGGGCATTGGAAATGAGGCGGAACACCGGGTCGCCGACCTTGACGTAATCGCCGACGCTGACGATCTGAACCTCGACGTTGCCGTCGAAGGGCGCGATGACTTCGGTGCGCCCCAGGCCGTGCCGGGAAATTTCGCTCCGGGCCTGGGCGGCGGCGAGTTGGCTGCGCAGGGCGTCGCGCTGGGCGGTGACGTCGTCGAGGGCATTGCGGGAAATGAAGTTGCGCGCGACCAGTTCCGTCTGGCGGGTGATCAGGCGTTCCTGCTGGCCCAGCAGGGCCTCCAGGCGGGCGACCTCGGCCCGGTCGGCGGCGGCCTGCTGGGTTGCGTCCAGGGGGTCTATGCGGGCCATGACCTGCCCCTTCTTCACTGGTTGCCCGCCGTGCACGTGGACGGCGACGATGCGGCCCGCAATTTCGGCACCCACCTTGGGGTCGAGGACGGCCTCCAGCGAGCCCAGGGTGCGCTCGACCACTTCGAAGCGCGCGGGCTGGACCTGAGCGACGGTGATGAGGGTGGAAGGCGGCCCCTTTTTCTCGGGCGCTTTCTCACTGCAGGCAGCTACGGCCAGCGCCGCCAGAACGAGGACCAGCCGTGGTTTCATCGTGGCAGGCAGGACTCGCCGGAGAACAATTCGGGGATGGATTCCCGTCGCCGCACCAGATGGGTCTGCTCACCGTCCACCAGAATTTCGGCGGCCCGGGGGCGGGTGTTGTAGTTGGAACTCATGGCCATGCCGTAGGCGCCGGCCGAGAGGACCGCCAGCAGGTCGCCGGGAGCCAGGGCCAGAGTCCGGTCCTGGCCGAGGAAGTCGCCGGTCTCGCAGACCGGCCCCACCACGTCCCAGGCGCGGGTTTCACCTGCATGTTCCACCACCGGCACGATGTCGTGCCAAGCTTCGTACAGGGCGGGGCGCATGAGGTCGTTCATGGCGGCATCGACGATGGCGAAATTCTTCTCCTCGCCGGGCTTCAGGTATTCGACGCGGGTCAGCAGCACGCCGGCATTCCCCACCAGGCGGCGCCCCGGTTCGAGGACCACCTGGAGTCCCCGGCCCGAGAGGCGGTCGAGAAGGGGCGTCAGGTAGGCGGCCACGGTGGGCTGCTCCTGCCCCTCCCGGTAGCGGATGCCGAGGCCGCCGCCCAGGTCCAGGTGGCGAATGGCGACGCCGTCGGCGGCCAGCCGGTCGACCAGGGCGAGAATGCGGTCCAGCGCCTCGGTAAACGGAGAGGGATCGAGTAATTGGGAGCCGATGTGGCAGTCGATGCCGGTGACATTCAGATGGGGTAGAGCGGCGGCCCGCCGGTAGAGTTCGGCGGCCTGGTCGTAGGCGACGCCGAACTTCGCTTCCTTGAGACCGGTGGAGATGTAGGGGTGGGTCTTCGGGTCCACGTCGGGATTGACGCGCAGGCTGACCGGGGCGCGTGTGCCCAAAGAGCCCGCGACGGCGTCGAGACG
>SSTB01000106.1 GCA_009469665.1 Azonexaceae bacterium
ACGACAGACCCGCTCGCCGCCGTGGCAGCCTTTCGCCGCCACCATCTGGGCGACGAAGCCGATGTCCTAGGTGACGACGGCCTACGCCGTCTCGACTGCCTGCTGCGCCAGCCCCGGGCGGATCCCTGATGCGGTACGCGCCCGCGGATCAGTCGCATAGCACTGCGCGGATTCCGGGGCGAGTCGTCACCTCGCCGGCGCTCCGGACCGGAGCATCGAGGGCAGCCGATCTTGCCAAGGAGACGGGCGGACTGGTTTGCGATATTGCTTGCTTCAATCTGTGGGATGCCCGGGGCGCGGAATCCACGGGTTCAGAATAGCGTGCAGACCGGGGAGCGCCGGATCAACGCAAGCTGCAGGCTCAGGAACCCCGGCCTGCCCCAGATTTCACCAGGCTGCCCGCCCCCGCAACTGCGGCGGCGAAAAGGGCGCCACCGGGCTTTCCGCCACGGCTTCCTCGGGCTTCACGGCGACCGCCTCGCGGCGGGCGGCTGCCTCACGATGCTGATGCTCTATGCGCGCATAGGCCTCGGCAAACGGCTCCCGGGTCTCCAGTGCGGTCAGGAGGTCCGCCAGGCCATCGGCTCCCACCATCTCGAACCAGCGCGCCACTTCGCGGCGGGCGGTGCCGTAGGTCATCTGCATGTGCTCGCCGTTGGGCCCGGTGCGGGCGACCCAATCGTTCATGGCGGCGATTTCGCTCAGAGCCGGGGCACGGCTACCGTCAATGGTCGCTTCCTGCCACGCCTCGTCGTTGAATTCCCGTGCCATGCTGGTCAGCACGGCAAGCCCCTCGTCGAACCATTGCGGCAAGAGTTGCAGAACCCGTTGCAGCCCCCCCACCCGGCTGGCCAGTTCCACGTGGGCCAATTCGTGTGCAACGATGGCCAGACGCCGGCCCCGAGGCGAAACGAGAACGTTGGCACCGTCGGAGAAGCCGAGGCCGACGCCCCCCAGATCGCAATAGCAGTCGTCGCTGCCACAGAAGATGACGTTGGGGCTGGCCGAGACGCCGCCGTAATAGAGGGAGACTCGCCGCCGCGCTCCTTCGAGCAGACGCTGCAGGCCAGCCACCTCCGCCGCCGGCAGGGCAGGATCGACATAAACCCCTCCCCCCAGGGAGCGCAAACCCGCCGTTTCGGGATTGTCCAGCGGACCCGCCCAAGCGCCTCCGCTGGCCACGAGGGCCAGCAAGCCGGCAAGACTGAGGCGGAAAAATAGGCGACGCACGATGGGGAGATTCGAAAGGCTCACGCTCTGAAGCATAGGCGAACCGGCTGCGACGCGCAAAGCACCTGGTTTCCGGGCGGCGATTGCGCTTGGGCGACCCGGGGAACGCCAGGGGAGCCAGCCGGTCGTCCCACCGAGCGGGCGCGAACCGCGCCCCTCAGACGAGGACGATTTCGGATGCCGGCACGGTGACACACAGGCTGCCGCCGTAGCAGATGAGTTGCATGCCACGATTGACTGCGCTGACGATGAATCGGTTTTCCAGAATTTCGCCCGAGCGGGCGGCCTTTTCTGCGAGTCTTCTGAAGGTTGCCTGGCGCAGGGCGACCATGCGCCCGACGTAGTGCTGGAGCCTGTTTTTCATTTTCGGTGCTTTCTTCGCTGGCCGGATGGAACCGGAATTTCTGCTGGGCTTAGTTCTGTATAGCCCGGCGCAGCGCATTCTCCAGGGTGAAGATGACGGCTCCGTGAAAAAGTTGCCGCCCCGGGGCCAGGCGAGCACGGCTTGAGCGGCGGTCGGCCCCGCTCACCTCCAGGGCAGCACCGACCGTCGACTCATGGCCGGTGGCGCCTCCCCCAGCAGTTCAGCCCAGGGCCTTCAACTGCTGGATCACTTCGGCGATGGCCGGCTGGGCGTCGCCGTAGAGCATGCGGCAATTGTCGGTGTAGAACAGGGCGTTCTCGACCCCCGAGTAGCCGGTCCCCTTGCCCCGCTTCACCACAATGACGTTCTGGGCATGGTCGGCGTTGAGGATGGGCATGCCGTAGATCGGACTGGATTTGTCCGTACGCGCCACCGGATTGACCACGTCGTTGGCGCCGATGACCAGGGCGACGTCGGCCTGGGCGAATTCGCCGTTGATTTCTTCCAGGTCGAAGATGCGGTCGTAGGGTACGCCAGCCTCGGCGAGCAGGACATTCATGTGTCCGGGCATGCGCCCCGCTACAGGATGGATGGCGAACTTGACCTCGACACCCGCTTCTTCCAGGAGCACCGCCATTTCCCACACCTTGTGCTGGGCGTGGGCCACCGCCATGCCGTAGCCGGGCACGACGATAACTCGGGAGGCGTAACGCATGAGGGCCGCAGCATCCACCGCCCCTACCTCCTTCAGGGTGCCGCTCACCGCTTCTCCCCCACCCGCAGCGGCCACCAGGGGGGTAAACAGGATATTGGACAGAGGCCGGTTCATGGCCTTGGCCATGAGTTGGGTGAGCAGCGTCCCCGCCGCGCCGACGACGATGCCGGCGATGATGAGGGCCGGATTGCCCAGGACGTAGCCTTCGAAACCGACAGCTAGCCCGGTGAAGGCGTTGAACAGGGAAATCACCACCGGCATATCGGCCCCACCGATGGGCAGGGTAACCACCAGGCCCAGCAGCAGGGCGGCAGCGAAGAAGGCCAGCAGCAGTTCCGGCCGGCCGCTTCCGAGCAGGACCACGGCGAGTCCCAGGCCCAAGGTGACAACCGCCAGAGCGAGGTTGAGGGCATTCTGGGCCGGCAGCCGCAGGGCCTTCTTCATCACCCCTTGCAGCTTGGCCCAGGCGATACACGAGCCGGTGAAGGAAACGGCGCCGATGAGAGCGCCGACGACCGCCAGGGACGTCGTCAGGAGCCCGTGGGTCGACCCGCGGGCGAATTCGACGGCGGCGATGGCGGCGGCCGCACCGCCCCCCATACCGTTGTAGATGGCGACCATCTGGGGCATGTCGGTCATCTTCACCCGGCCGCCGGAAATCCAGGCGGCGCTGCCTCCCAGAGCCAGCGCGGCGAGCATCAGCCCCAGGTTGCCGAGACCGGGAATGAGGAAGGTGCCGGCGATGGCGAGCAGCATGCCGTAGCCCGCCAGGACGATTCCCCGCCGTGCCTTGGCCGGGGAGCCCATGCCCTGGAGCCCCAGAATGAAAAGGACGGCGCCGCCGAACCAGGCGCCCTGAACGTAGAGAGGCAGGTTCACTGGCATGCCTCCCGCCGGAGCCGCCCGAAAAGGTCTTCGCAGGGCGATGAAGGGCGTGGGAGCCCGTGAGTATTCACGGGGGCGTAGCGGTGCAATGGCGACATTCAGCCCTCCTTCTTCTTGAACATGGCCAACATGCGCTCGGTCACCACATAACCGCCCGCGGCGTTGGCCGCCCCCAGGGCCACGGCGAAGAAGCCTATGGCCTGCTCCAGGGGAGTCTCGGCGAAGCCAAGGGCAACCATGGCCCCCACCACGACCACGCCGTGGATGAAATTGGACCCCGACATGAGGGGCGTGTGGAGAATGACCGGCACCTTGGCGATGATTTCGTAGCCGGTGAAGGCGGCCAGCATGAAAATGTAGAGGACGGCAGTGCCTTCCATCACGAGACTCCCAGAAGATTGCGCACCCCGGCGTGGACGGTGGCGCCTTCGCGGCACAGGAGGCTGCCGGCCAGGATTTCGTCGGACCAGTCGAAGGCCAGCGTGCCATCCTTGATCCAGGGCGACAGGAAATTCCACAGGTTCTTGGCGTACAGCTCGGAAGCGTGGGTCGGCATGCGCGAAGGCAGATTGAGGGGACCGTGGATATTCACGTCGTTGGCGACGACGTGCTCGCCGGGCTGGGTCAATTCGCAGTTGCCCCCCGACTCCGCGGCCATGTCGACGATGATGGCGCCGTACTTCATGCGCCCGACCATGTCGCGGGTGATGATGAGGGGCGCACGCTTGCCGGGAATGGCCGCCGTGGAGATCACCACGTCGGCGGCGGCCACAGCCTTGGCCAGTTTCTCGGCCTGCTGGACTTTTTCCTCGGCGGTGAGTTCTCGCGCGTAGCCGCCGGCACCGTCGGCGGAAACCCCGGTATCGACGAATTTGGCCCCCAGGGATTCGATCTGTTCCCGGGCGGCAGCGCGCACGTCGTAGCCTTCGACCATGGCCCCCAGGCGCTTGCAGGTCGCGATGGCCTGCAAGCCCGCCACGCCGGCGCCGATGACCAGCACCCGGGCCGGGCGGATGGTGCCCGCAGCGGTCGTCAGCATGGGAAAAAACTTGGTACAGCGGGCTGCGGCGATGAGGCCGCACTGGTAGCCGGAACAGGCCCCCTGGCTGGACAGGGCATCCATGCTCTGGGCGCGCGAGATACGCGGCAGGAGTTCGAGGGCGAAGGCGGTGATGCGCCGCGCGTTGAGGGCCGCGAGGCGATCCCGGTCGGCGTAGGGCGCCAGGAGACCGATGAGCGCCGCGCCTTCCGGCATGGAGGCAATTTCCTCGGCACTGGGGGGCGTCACCCGCAGGATGAGGTCGGCGCCGGCGTAGGCCTGGACGATGCCCGGCACGGCGACAACATCGGCGTATTCCGAATCCAGCAAATGGCTCTCGATGCCGGCGCTCTGCTCCATGCGAATGAGGGCGCCCAGGGCAGCAAATTTCTTGGCCGTCTCCGGCACCAGGGCAACGCGCCGCTCTCCGGGCAGGCGCTCGCGGACCACGGCGACGGTCAGCGGCATGGCTTTCTCCTTGGGTTTGGTGGTGTGAGTCTTGTCTTATGGGTGGTGAGGAAGGCTGCACCCCCGTGCCACGAGGGGGAGTGTAGCCGGGAAAACCGCCGGGCGGGCGGGGAGACGATCAGGGGTTTCCCCCCGGGCTTTGATTGCGATCCAGGCCCCGATCCAGGTGCGAGACGGGATCTTCCAGGGGCTCCAGGTGGGTGGTGACGTGGACGCCTGGGACCGCATCGCGGATCGAGCCTTCGATGCGTTCCAGCCAATCATGCCCGCGCTGCACGGTCCATTCCCCCGGCACCAGGACATGGACGCTGACGAAGGCCCGGCTTCCGGCCTGGCGGGTGCGCAGGGCGTGGAAGTCCAGGCCGTGGTGGCGATATTCCTCCAGTACGCCAGCGATCCTGTCCCGCTGCTCCGGGGGCAAGGCGGCGTCCATAAGGCCGTCGGCCGAGCGGTGCAGGAGGCGCCAGCCGGTTCCCAGGATATTGGCCGCCACCGCGAGGGCGATGACGGGATCCAGCCACAGCCATCCCGTCACCCCCGCCAGGCCGACGCCCATGATGACCCCGGCCGAGGTCCACACGTCGGTCATGAGGTGATGGGCATCGGCCTCCAGGGTGATGGAACGGTGCTGGCGGCCCACGGACAGCAGCACCCGGGCGGTCAGAAAATTGATGAGCGAGGCCACAGCCGAAAGGGCCATGCCGATGCCCAGCGCTTCCAGCGGGCGCGGGTGGATGAGGCGGTCGGCCGCCGCAGACGCGATGACCAAGGCCGCCACCAGGATCAGAAGCCCCTCGAAGGCGCTGGAGAAGTACTCCGCCTTGCCGTGGCCGAAGGCATGATTTTCATCCGCCGGCTGCTCGGCCAGAGTGAGCATGGCCAGGGCCATGCCGGCACCCGCCAGATTGACCAGGGATTCGGCCGCGTCGGAAAGCAGGCCCACCGAATCGGTCAGCCACCACGCGACGGCCTTTAAGCCAATGGTCGCCAGAGCGGCGGCGATCGACAGCAGGGCATAGCGTTTCAGGGAGGGGCGGGTCATGTCATCGACTTCCTGTATTCTTGTCAGGGGGCAGGGCGAACTCCGCGGTCAGTCCACATTCCTGGTCGGCATCGTTATTGCGGAACTCGACGCGGCCGCCGTGCAACTCTGCGATGCGCACCGCGATGGACAGCCCGAGACCGCTGCCGGCGCCCCTGCGCAAGCTTCCGGAACTGCGCCAGAAGCGCTGCCCGAGTCGCGGCAGTTCGTCCTCGGGAACGCCCGGTCCGTGGTCCCTGACCGACAGCCGCAGCCCGTCGCCCTCCCGGCGCACCGTCACGCGCACCAGATCCCCGGCGGCGCTATGGCCCACGGCGTTATCGACCAGATTGCGCACCAGCATGGCCAGCCATACCGGGTTTCCGTGCAGTGGCGCCGCTTCGTCGGCCTCCAGTTCGATGCTCACCTCGCTATCCAGGGCCGCCGGAACCCGCTCCGCAACGACCTCCCTGGCCACGGCGGCAAGATCGGCGGGGACAAAATCCTCCGGCCGCGCATTCTCGACCCGGGCCAGCACCAGCATTTGCTCCACTGCGTGAGCCATCCGATCACACCCTGAGATCAATTGATCAAGGGAACGCTGGCGGCTGGCGTCGTCAACCGCACCCCGGGCCACCTGCGCCTGGGCCTTCAGGCCGGCCAGGGGCGTGCGCAGTTCGTGGGCCGCATCGGCTGTGAATCGCCGCTCGCGCTCGAAGCTCGTCGCCACGCGAGCGAAGAGGATGTTGAGGCGCTCGACCAGGGGTAACACCTCGGCGGGAAGATCCCGATCGGGTAGCGGCGTGAGTTTGTCCGGCGCGCGGCCTTCCACTGCCCCGGCCAGGGCATCGAGGGGGCGTACGCCCTGCCGCACGGCCCACCAGATCAAGAGCGCCAGCAAGGGCAGCGCCACCAGGAGGGGCCGCAAGAGACCCGCCGCCACCGCCTTGGTCACGTCCTCCCTGGCCGACACGCGCTCTCCCACCTGCACGAGCACCTGGCGACGCTCGTTCCAGGCGGAGTAAACCCGCCAGCGCTCTCCGGCCACTCTACTGTCGGACAAGCCCTCCTCCACAGTACTGAGCGGAATCTCCGGCGCATTGGCCGAATGCAGCGTCAAGCGTCGGCCGGCCCAGACCTGGAAGGCCACCCGGCGCCCGTAGCGGTGCAGGCTTGGGGCATGGCTTTCTTCGAAGACATCTTCGGCATGGTCGTCATCGCGCTCGATGCGCAGATCGGTCTGGGCGACGAGCAGGGACGCCGCCTGCACCAAGTGCGCGTCGAAAAGTTCTTCGGCCTCCTGGCGGGCCTCCATCCAGGTGACGGCTGCTGCCCCCAGCCAGAGCAGGCCCACCAGCAGGCAGGCGCGTAGGGCGATGCGGAACTTGAGGGAGGTGCGACGAACCATGCTTTAGCCTGGAAATCTCAGTTGGACGAGCCCGTTGGTGCGTTCGGGCGGGTGTCTGGCGCCAAGCGACGACGCGGCAGGCTGATGCCTGCAAGGAGGAGAGACAAAGCCAAGCGCCCGCCCGGATGCGCCAGCGGGCCCATAGCGGCGCCACCCAGTGGGTGATTCACTCGGACTGGCGCGGAGGTCGAGAGCAGAAAGTTTTCCGGGTATCGATAAGCGGTCAATTGAGGTTTCCAGGTTTAAGGCTTGCGCACCAGGTAACCGACGCCGCGGATGTTACGGATCAGTTCCTTACCGAGTTTGCGGCGCAAATGGTGGATATAGACCTCGACCGTATTACTGCCCGTCTCGTCGTTCCAGGTATAGAGGCGCTCTTCGAGTTGGCTGCGGGACAGCACCCGACCGGCGTTGAGCATGAGGGCGTGCAGCAGGGCAAACTCCTTGGCCGACAGATCGACTCCCGCACCATCCACGCAAACCGTCCGGGCCGCGGGGTCGAGGCGCACCCCGCAAGCTTCCAGTACCGGCGCCGGCTGTCCCTCGGATCGCCGGACGAGCGCCCTCAGGCGCGCGCCGAGTTCCCCCATGTCGAAGGGTTTGAGGCAGTAGTCGTCGGCGCCACTGTCCAGGCCGACGATACGGTCCTCCACGGCGTCCCGGGCGGTGAGGACGAGCACCGGCAGGCGGCATCCGCGGGAGCGCAATCCCCGCAGCACGCTCAGCCCATCCCGGCGGGGCAGACCGAGATCGAGCACCAGGGCGTCGAAATTGGCGGCCAGTTCCCCCG
Source organism: Azonexaceae bacterium (assembly GCA_009469665.1). Next base: position 7,921 of record SSTB01000106.1, read on the forward strand.
CCAAAGCACTCTCTGCCGCAACCCCGTCCCGGACCCAGTCCACCGCGAAGCCCGCCTGGGTCATGCCCACCTGAAGGGCATCTCCCAGGAGCGGGTCGTCCTCGACGATCAGCAGACGCATCGCGGCCGCACCTTTCAATCCTGCCCGGAATGATGTCGCGCTTCGACGCGAACGCCCGCCGCGGCACCTTCCCCGCCATCCCCGGACCCCAGCACCCGATCGCCTCCCCAATAGGCCAGGACGGCCAGCAGAAGCAGCACGCCTACGGCGCTGCGCCGGGTGGCGATCCCCTGCCCCGCGGCGCCCCGTTTCTTACCGGTCAGCATGGCCTTGGCCAGATTTTCGCGATGCAGAGCGCTGCTCAATCCCACTCCCAGAATATGGACGGCGACCACGGCCAGCATGGCACCGGAAACCGCTTCATGAAACTCTTCGAGCCATTCTCCGCCCATCTCCTGATACGTGGCAAACCCGCTCGCCACGGTCGCCAGCCCGAGGGCCAGGAGGAGGAAGATGGCCAGCGCCCCGGCGGGATTGTGTCCCAGGTAATGCTCGGGTTTCCCGGCCAGGAGCGATTTGAGGTATGCAAGCAGCCTGGCCGGCGAAAACAGGAAGGACGAAAACCGGGCGTAGCGGGTGCCGATGAGGCCCCACACCAGACGGAATCCGATCAATCCCGCCACGGTGAACCCCAGCATGACGTGGACGTCACGCAGACGCTCGGATTCCGAGGTGAGATAGGCTCCGGCGAAGGACAGCGCCATCAGCCAGTGGAATACCCGGGTCGGAAGATCCCAGACCGCAACGGTCGCCGCGGGAGGATTTTCGGTCTGCGCGGGGGCGTGCCCCACGGCAGCGCTGAAGGAAGTCGTATTCATGATGTCTCCTCAGGGTTGGCGGGGAAGACGAATTTCGCCTTCCCGGTAACTACCATCGACGGCCCCTCTGTGGCATGCGCCGCAGTTGGCAGGGCTTTTCACCGCCGGCGATCGCCAGATCGCGGCGCTCAGCCCGTCGTGGCCGTCCCGGTGCTCGCGCTGGAACCACGCGCTTTGGGTGATGCGGGGCGGAGAAGCTGAGCTTTCACCGGAATCCGAGCGCCGGGCATTGGCCGCCAGATAGGTGGCGATCTGCGCCGATTTCCCGGGCTCCAGGCTGGCGTCGCTCCCGAAGTGCTTGTCCAGGCCGGACATGAGCACTCGCCAGGAGCGCGCGGCAAGCATCTGCGGCGGATAAGGAACGTGGCAGCTTCCACATTCCTCGCGGTATTCCTTGCTCAGGGGAAGGCTGCGTCGCTCGTCGCCGCTCGCGACGGGCGCCGCGAACACCGGCAGCAGGGCAAACAAGTAGAAGAAGCTTGCTTTCATGGGTTTTCCTCATCAGGGCTTGACGGTGATGAGGTAAGCCAGGACATCGCTCTTCTCGCGGGGACTGCAGGCACGTCCCAGGACATCGTTGCAATTGCGCTTGAACCACTTCTCCACCTTTTCCGCCCGGGTAAAGCGAGCCGCGTTGGACGCCGGCGCCAGGGGGTCGATAGCCTTGGCCGTCGTGGCATGCCTGCCCGGCCCTGCCGGGTTGTCGGTATGGCAGGTGGAACAACTCCAGTCCTTGACCCCGACCTGGCGGAAGAACTGCTCTCCGCGCCAGGGCGACGCCGCGTAGGTGGGTTCGCCTTGCCGCGCCTCGGCCTCGTAGCGGTTCAGAAATTCGCCTGGGGTCTCCGCTATGGCGATGGGCGCCAGGGGAAGGCTTGCAGCCAGTGACAGAAACAGGGAGATTTTCATCGTGTCATCCAGAGGGTGGGTACGGACGCCAGCATAAAGAGCGGAACTTAAAGCCAAGTGAATTCCGTTGTCCTGCATCGGCCTGGTCAGAACGCCATATTTCAAGCCGCACGCAAGACTCTTCGCACGCGAGCTTTACCTCCGCACCCCCGCCGCGCGCCCCAAAACTCCGGGGATTTCGCACTTCCGCGGTCCGCATACTTCGAGAAGTCTTGATTTTTCGCAAAGCACGCTATGAGGAAAGGCATAATTTTGAGGCGTCGATAGTTTTACTGGAACCCCACCCATGGATCTATCCACGCAAGGCCGCTTGGGCGAGAAAGCGCCCGCGGGAAGCGCAAGCTCCGTCGATTTCAGCGACTGGATCGTGTTGTGGGCCAACGAGGAGTTGCATCGGCTATTCGGGTACGCGGCGACCGAGCTCATCGACCAGCCCAGCCGTGCGCTCTTTGCCGACCAGGCCAGTTTTCAGCGCTTCTGGCAGGACGTACTGCACCAGATCGGTACACGAAACTACTTCAAGGGGCCCGTCATGCACCGGCGCAAGGACGGCGGCCTCGAACGCTTCGAAGTCGGCGTCACGCCGGTCGAGGGCGTGGCAAACGCCTACCTGGCATCCTTCGACCTCGCACGGCCGCCGCAGGAAAGGCGCCGCAATCTGGCCGATCAGTTGCAGGTTCTCGCCGCCATCAGCGACGGGGTCGTCGTCTACTCCGACGCAGGGCGAATCGTGTACACCAATGGCGCTGCCGACGCCCTGTTCGGTTACGGAGCCAATGAACTGCTCGGCAGCGAGGTCTCCCGCTTGAACGGCGACGACTCGCCCGAGGCAGAAGAGTGCGCCAGGACCGTGCGCCATGCCCTGCGCGAGCAGGGAATCTGGCAGGGCGACAGCATCGCCAGACGCAGCGACGGCAGTCGCTTCTGGACCAACTCCACCATTTCAGGCCACAGTTTCCCGGGGTTGGAGCGCCTGTGGATCGCCGTGGTGCGCGACATCACATCGCGCAAAGCCCTGGAAGACGAACTCAAGCGCAGCAAGGAGCAACTGGAATTGGCAATGCGGGGCTCGTCTTCCGGCATGTGGTCGGTGGACTTGCTGGGGGGAGACATGGTGTGCGATGGCCGGGTATTCGAAATTTTCGGACTCGATCCCGCTGGCGCGACCATGAGCCGGGAACGCTGGGTCAGCGCCATCCACCCGGACGACCTGCACTTCGCCACCGCGCTCTTCCGCCAGCACCTCAAGGGCGAAACGCCGATCTTCCAGATCGAACACAGGGTACGGCACGCGGAAGGTCACTGGGTCTGGATTCTGACCAGCGGCAAGGTCATGGAGCGCACCGAGTCGGGCTGGGCGACGCGCGTCATCGGCACTTGCCAGGACATCAGCCTCCAGAAGCGCCTGAGTCAGGAAACGGAAAATCTCCTGATCCGCCTGCAATCGGTCATCAAGTCCGTCAGCCACGCCACCCAGGCCGTCCCCCCCTCGTCCGCCGCCAGCAGCCTCACACGGCGGGAGATGACCGTTCTCACCCTGATCGCGGAGGGCCTCACCTCGGCCCAGATCGCCGAGCGCATGCACCTTTCCCCGGGCACCATCGGCTCCCATCGGCGCAACCTGATGGCCAAACTCGACCTGCACAGCACTGCGGAAGTGACCCGCTTTGCCATGGAGCACGGGCTGCTCGCCCATTGACCGCACCCTCCTCGAACACGCCCTCCTCGAACGCACCCTCGTTCCAAGTATGGGAGGGGCGGGTCGCGCGCGCGGTGAAATTGCCCTGAAGAGGAGAGAAAATTACCGCATCCATGCGATGCCGGCGGTCTGACCACCTCCCTACAATACGCAGTCCTGACCCCGCAGCCCTGGATTCACAATGAGTCATCATAACGATGCCGCCTGCACCCTGGAGCGACACTTGGTCGAATCTTCAGCGCAGTCCGACAGCAAAGCACAGTTCGCCGCAACCTTTCTCGCGATCCTGGAGTATTTCTCCAAGCCGGCCGGCGGTCTGCGCTGGCCCGACACCCACGAAATCAAGGTCCTCTCCGAGCTTTACGAACCCGGCACCATCGACCTGGCGAATCTGCGCAGCACCTGCAGCTCTTGCTCTCCCAACGCGCCCTGCATGGTGGCCCGCGCCCTGGAGCTGTGCTCCCATGTGCGGGGTGAGGGGCCTTTCCCGCAGACCCCCTGACATTCGGCGGTGATCCGACGACTTGCCGACTGCCCGTCAAGTTCTGCCGGAAAACCCCTTCTCCTCCCCTGCCCCCGGCCAAGCCGGCTTTCTGAACCCGTGGCTTGCACGCCTGAGGGGCGGGCGACCCTTCTTCTTGGGGGCAGGCAAGCGAAGTTTCCAAAGGGTCAAGGAGTTAACCTAGAAACCTGAGTTGACCGCTTGTCAGTCCCCGGAGAAGTCGGATGCGCAATCCCAACGCAGCCAGTGCTATCGTGGAGTGGTCTTCAAGAAAGCCATCCCCATGAAAATCTGGGTCGACGCCGACGCCTGCCCGGTCGTCATCAAGGAAATCCTCTACCGCGCCGCCCAGCGCACGCGGATTCCTCTCACCCTGGTGGCCAACCAGATGCTCCGCGTGCCCCCCTCCCCCTGGATCAAGGCCCTGCAGGTTCCCGGGGGTTTCGATGTGGCGGATCAGCGCATCGTGGCCGAAGCCCAGGCGGGCGATCTGGTCATTAGCGCCGACATCCCCCTCGCCGCCCAGGTCATCGCCAAGGGCGCCACCGTCATCGAGCCCCGCGGCGAATTGCTGTCCGAGGCCAACATCCAGGAGCGCCTCACGATGCGCAATTTCATGGACAGCCTGCGCAGCAGCGGTGTCGAAACCGGCGGCCCGGCGGCCCTCTCCAGCGCGGATCGGCAGGCCTTCGCCAATCAGTTGGATCGCTGGCTGGCCAGGCGGGGCTAGTACTGCGTTCCGCCAAACCGCTTACATTAAATCGCGCCTTCTCGCGCCACGCGGCGTTGCAAATCCTCGTCATAGCTTCGGCTATGACTGCGGTTTGCGCCTTGCGTGACACGAGAATGCATCGATTTCATTTGTAAGCTTATTGACGGAACGCAGTACTAGTAGTCAGTCACACAGGTTTGCGCGGATGCCGAGGCGCGCATCCGCGCCCCGATCGCGCGAAGCGAACCACAGCCATAGCCGAAGCCATGGCGAGGATGAGCGACAAAAAGAGCGGGGATGCGGGGCGTGCCGAACATAGCTGAATCTTTGTGACTGGCTACTAGTGCCCCCTATGACGGATCCACCATCTCCCCCACCCGATGCAGGGCGGCCAGGACCACCCGGGTGGCCAGGATGTAGGCCCCGTATTTGACCAGCTTGCCGGCAAACAGCGCGCCGCCGATGGTGAGCGGGTGCAGGTCTCCCAGGGCGGAAACCAGCAGGGCGGGCATCTGAGGAAGCGGCAGAGCGGCGATAGCCGCCAGGGCCAGAGTGCCATGCTGCTCGATCCAGTAGGCCGAGCGCTCCCAGAACTCGTGCGTCCGCGCCCCAGGGAAAGCGCTATCCACGAGACCCAGTCCCAGGGTTTCGACCAGAAGAGCCGTGACCATGCCCCCCAGGGCTGCGCCCACGCATGCCGCGAGATAGCTTGAGCGCCAACGGTCGGGCGCGAAGACGACAGCAGCGATGATGACCGGCCCGTAGGGATAGAGACCGGTGGCGGCCGAAACGGCGGCCAGGAGGGCGACAGCCAGCGGGTAGGCACGGGAGTGCCGCGCCCGATAGAGCGCCTTCCCTAGGCGGGAGGCTTGTCCCGCCTGCCGACCGTGGCGGTGGAAATGCACCACCAGGGCGGCGATGCCGGTGGCTTCGGCGGCGCGGTGCACCCAGCGCGCCAGGGGTCCGTTCATCCTCGAATGATCCCGCGCACCCATGACCGCCGGGGCTTCAATCCCCGTCCGCCAGGCCGTCCGTCAGGCCCGCGGCACCGGCCCTGACCGTGACCAGCCAGGCGCCAGCCTGGGGCAGGACATGCTCGCCGTAGAAGCGGGCTCCGGCGATGCGGGCGCGCAGCGGGCCAGGCTCGCCCACCCCGGCAGCCAGACGGGCCGCAGCCGCCAGGGCGCCCCGGGCCAGTTGCCAGCCCCCAGCGACGGTCACTGCAAGATTAAGGTAGGGCACCGCGGCGGCGAGGCTTCCTGCTCCGTCATCCCGTGTGGCGGCCAGCAGGTGTTCGCTGGCGGCGGTCCAGGCGGCGAGGCCTTCCTGCAAGCGCAGGGCCAGGGCCACCAGTTCGCCCTGCTCGGCCGCTTCCAATTCTCCTACCGTCGCGGCGATGCGCGCCAACAGCCCGCGGGCGGTGGCACCACCATCCCGCAGGAGTTTTCTGAACACCAGATCGTTGGCCTGGATGCCGGTGGTGCCTTCGTAGAGGGGGGTGATGCGCGCATCGCGGTACAACTGGGCGACGCCGGTTTCTTCCATGTAGCCGGTGCCCCCATGGACCTGGATGGCCAGGGAAGCCACCTCGACCCCGGTTTCCGTGCCGCCTGCCTTGACCAGGGGGGTGAGGAATTCCGCCAGGGCCAGGGCTTCGGCCCGCTGGCGGGGATCGGGATGGGCGTGTGCCCGATCCATGAGGCCGTAGGCGAGGTAGCTCAGGGCCCGCATGGCCTGCACCCGGGTCTGCATCAGGAGGAGCATGCGCCGCACGTCCGCGTGGCGATTCAGGGGTACCGGCCTTTCGCCGCTGAGGGCGTCGCGGCCCTGGAGTCGCTGCCGGGCGTAGGCCCGGGCGGCCTGCCAGGCCCGTTCCCCGAGGGCGACCCCCTGCAGGCCGACGCCCAGGCGGGCCTCGTTCATCATCACGAACATGGTTTCCAGACCCCGGTGCGCTTCGCCGACCAAGGCGCCCAGGGCGCCTTCCCCGTCGCCGTAGGCCATGACGCAGGTGGGGCTGGCGTGGATGCCCAGCTTGTGTTCCAGGGACAGGCAGCGCAGGTCGTTCTTGCGCCCGTCGGGAAGCACTTTGGGGACGAGGAAGAGGGAAATGCCCTTTACCCCCGGCGGCGCGTCCGGCAAACGGGCGAGAACCAGGTGCACGATATTGTCGGTAAGGTCGTGCTCGCCGTAGGTGATGAATATTTTTTGTCCGAAGACCCGGTAGCGGCCGGCACCATCGGGTTCGGCACGGCAACGGATAAGGCCCAGGTCCGAACCGGCCTGGGGTTCGGTGAGATTCATGGTGCCGGCCCATTCGCCGCTCACCATTTTTTCCAGATAGGCAGCCTTGAGCTGCGCATCCGCCCCTGCCAGAAGCGCATCCACCGCCCCGGTGGTGAGCAGGGGCGCCAGGGAGAAGGCCAGGTTGGCCGAACAGAGCATTTCCTTCACCGCCACGGCCAGGCTGGCCGGCAAGCCCTGGCCGCCGTACTCCGGCGGGCAGGCGATGCCGTTCCAGCCGCCGGCACAGAAGGCCCGGTAGGCCTCCCGCCAGCCCGGCGGCGTCGTGACCTGGCCGGATTCCAGGCGGCAGCCTTCCCGGTCGCCGACGCGATTCAGGGGCAGCAGGACTTCTTCGGCGAAGCGGGCCGCCTCTCTCAGGACTGCATCGGCCAGGTCAGGCGTCACTTCCCCCCAGGCGGGGCACTGGGAGCCGAGTTCGGCAAAGCCCGCCAGTTCGTCCATGACGAAGCGCATTTCGGCCAGGGGCACGCGGTAGGCGGTCATGGCGACAGGCGGTTCAGGGTGTCCCGGGCGGCAGCGTACTCCCGGGCCAGACGCGCGACCAGGTCGGCGGTGGGGGGAAGATCGTCGATGGCGCCCACCCCCTGTCCCGCGCCCCAGATGTCCTTCCAGACCTTGGCGGTGGTCGCGGCAGCCAGATCGAGCGGCGGGCTCGCCTCGGAAGGCAGATGCTCCGGGTCGTAGCCGGCGGCAACGATGCTGGCCCGCAGGTAATTGCCTGCCACCCCAGAAAAATAGGGCGTATAGACGATGTCCGACGCCGTGGAATCGACCAGACAGGCCTTGTAGGCGTCGCTCGCCCGGGCTTCCCGGGTGGCGATGAAACGGGTGCCGATATAGGCGAAGTCCGCCCCCATGGCCTGGGCGGCGAGGATGCCGCGGCCGGTGGCGATGGCGCCTGAAAGGGCGATTGGTCCGTCGTAGAAGCGACGCACCTCCGCCATCAGGGCGAAGGGACTCAGGGTGCCGCCGTGGCCTCCGGCGCC
>SSTB01000107.1 GCA_009469665.1 Azonexaceae bacterium
CTGGAGGCGCTGGCAAAGGCTTACGCCGACCCGAAGACCAAGGTCTGCTCCTACTGGACCATGGGCTTCAACCAGCACACGCGCGGCACCTGGGTCAACAACATGATCTACAACGTGCACCTGTTGCTGGGCAAGATTTCCGAACCGGGCAACGGCCCCTTCTCGCTGACCGGACAGCCGTCGGCTTGCGGCACCGCACGTGAGGTCGGCACCTTCGCCCATCGCCTGCCGGCGGACATGGTGGTGATGAATCCGAAGCACCGCGAGACGTGCGAAAAGGCGTGGAAACTCCCCGCCGGCACCCTGCCGGGCAAGGTCGGCTATCACGCCGTGTTGCAATCCCGCATGCTGAAAGACGGCAAGATCGGCTTCTACTGGACCTCGACCACCAACAACATGCAGGCCGGGCCGAACGTCAACGGCGAAATTTATCCCGGTTGGCGCAATCCGAAGGCGTTCGTCGTGGTCTCCGACGTCTATCCGACGGTTTCGGCGATGTCCGCCGACCTGATCCTGCCCTGCGCGATGTGGATGGAAAAGGAAGGCGCCTTCGGCAACGCCGAACGGCGCAGCCAGTTCTGGCGCCAGCAGGTCAAGGCCCCGGGCGAATCCCGTTCGGACTTGTGGCAATACGTCGAATTCTCCAAGCGCTTCAAGATGGAGGAAGTCTGGCCGGCCGACCTGCTCGACAAGGCGCCGGAGTACAAGGGCAAGACCCTGTACGATGTGCTCTACGCCAACGGGCAGGTAAACAAGTACGGCAAGGACGAGATCGCCAAGGTCAATGGCCATGCCTGGGCCGGCTACACCAACGACGAATCCGAGGCCTTCGGCTTCTATCTACAGAAGGGCCTCTTTGAGGAATACGCCGAGTTCGGCCGTGGCCACGCCCATGACCTGGCGCCCTTCGACACTTACCACAAGGCCCGCGGACTGCGCTGGCCGGTGGTCGATGGCAAGGAAACGCTGTGGCGTTTCCGTGAAGGCTACGATCCCTACGTCAAGAAGGGTGAGTCCGTGAAGTTCTATGGCAAGCCGGACGGCAAGGCGGTCGTCTTTGCCCTGCCCTACCAACCTGCCGCCGAGATGCCCGATAGCGAGTACGACTTGTGGCTGTGTACCGGTCGCGTTCTCGAACACTGGCACACTGGTTCGATGACCCGTCGCGCCCCGGAGCTGCACAAGGCCTTCCCGGATGCCGTGGTCTGGATGCACCCGAAGGATGCCGAGAAGCGCGGGCTCAAGCGCGGCGACGTGGTCAAGGTCGCCACCCGTCGGGGCGAAATCCAGTTGCGCGTCGATACCAAGGGCCGCAACAAGCCGCCAGAGGGCCTGGTCTTCATTCCGTTCTTCGACGAAAGCCGGCTGGTAAACAAGCTCACGCTGGACGCCACCTGCCCGATCTCGAAAGAGACCGACTTCAAGAAGTGCGCGGCGAAGGTGGTCAAGGTCTGACGCGCCGGTGAATGCACGCAGGGAGCGCTTGGGGGGCGCTCCCGGAGCGACGGATCATGGACAACGACAGCGCGCCGAAGGGTTCCGCCCGCCGGCAGTTTCTGGCCGATTCTGCCCGCATGGCCTGTGGGGTGGGCCTGCTGGGCCTTGGCCTGGGGCTCTATGCCCGGCATGCCACGGCCTTGCCGCCAGCGGCGTTGCGACCGCCCGGCGCATTGCCGGAAACGGAGTTTTCCGGCGCCTGCATCCGCTGCGGCATGTGCGTGCGCGACTGCCCCTACGACATCCTGCATCTGGCCAAGCCGGAAGAGCCGATGTCCACAGGCACGCCGTATTTCGTGGCCCGCCAGGTGCCCTGCGAAATGTGCGAGGACATTCCCTGCGTCAAGGCCTGTCCGACCGGCGCACTGGACCATACGCTGAAGGACATCAACAAGGCCAAGATGGGGCTCGCGGTATTGGTCGACCAGGAGACCTGCCTCAACTTCCTTGGCTTGCGCTGCGACATCTGCTATCGCGTCTGCCCGGTGATCGACAAGGCAATCACCCTCGATCCGCAGAACAACGCGCGTACCGGCAAGCACACGCTGTTCATCCCGGTGGTGCATTCGGAGCACTGCACGGGCTGCGGCAAATGCGAAAAGGCCTGCCCCACGGAGATCGCGGCGATCAAAGTCTTCCCGCTCTATGCGGCCAAAGGCCAGTTGTCGGCGCATTACCGGCTGGGCTGGGTGGAGAAGGAAAAAGCCGGCGGCAGCCTCGTCGCGCCGGAGGTCGAGCACCGCTACAACCTGCCGGAAGGCATGCAGTACGAACATGGCAAAGGCCTGTCCGGGGCGCCGGCGGCCGTCCCGCCAGCGAGTGCGCCCGCCGCGCCGGCGTCCGGCCTGCCCAGGGCGTTGCAGGGAGACAAATTGTGAGCGCCATGCCGGAACGCCCGGGCGCCGAGGCGGTGGCCGCCCGGGGATGGCTGTCCGCCCACAAATGGCTGCTGCTGCGCCGCGTGA
>SSTB01000108.1 GCA_009469665.1 Azonexaceae bacterium
AATCCTCAGCGAGCGCGATTTCCAGGATTACCAGAGCCTGTATCTGAACCTCTATGCCGAATTCCGCAGCACGTCGGATGCGGACAAAGAATCGATCAACGACGACGTGGTGTTCGAGATCGAGCTGATCAAGCAGGTCGAGATCAACGTCGATTACATCCTGATGCTGGTCGAGCGGTACCTGAAGGCCAAGGGTAGCGGGCAAGACAAGGAAATCCGCGCCACCATCGAACGTGCGATCAATGCTAGCCCCAGTTTGCGCAACAAGAAGGACCTCATCGAGCAGTTCGTGGATTCCGTTTCCACGAAAGCCAAGGTCGACGCGCAATGGCAGGCATTCGTGGCGAAGCGGAAGGTGGAGGATTTGGACCGAATCATCGCCGATGAAGGCTTGAACGTCGATGAGACCAAAGCATTCGTGGACAATGCCTTCCGTGATGGGGCGATTCCGGTGACCGGCACGGCCATCACGAAAATACTCCCGCCGGTTTCAAGGTTTGCTAAAAACAACAGCCATTCTGCGAAGAAACAGACGGTGCTGGACAAGCTTGCGGCGTTCTTCGAGCGGTATTTCGGGCTGGCCTGAGTCCAATTCCTATGGACCAACACGCATCCGTCCACCCTGCCAACGCCGCGCTGTTGCCCGCGACGCTGGAGCGGGTGTTTGCTGGGAGCCCGTGAGTGCAGTTCATCACCCACGGCCCGGACATCCCCGATGCGCTCTTGCAGGCGCACGAAGAGGGCCGCATGGTGTTTTTCTGCGGCGCTGGCATTTCCTATCCCGCCGGCCTGCCGGGCTTCAATGGGCTGGTGGAAGAGATCTACCGGCTGAATGGCACGGCGCTCTCAGACATCGAGCGCGAGTCCTTCAACCGTGGGCAGTTCGATGCCACACTCGATCTGCTTGAGCGGCGCCTGCCAGGCCAGCGCTTGGCCGTCCGCCGCGCGCTGGCTCAGGCACTCAAACCCAAGTTGCGTCGCAAAGGCGCCACCGATACGCAGGCGGCGCTGTTGCGGCTTGCGCGCAGCCGTAAAGGTGCGGTGCGGCTGGTCACCACCAACTTCGACCGCGTGTTTCATACGGCGGCCAAGCGGACCGACCAGGTGTTCCAGGCCTACGCAGCACCGATGTTGCCGATCCCGAAAAATAGCCGCTGGAACGGGCTGGTCTACCTGCACGGCTTGCTGCCCGAAAAACCAGACGACACGGCCCTGAACCGGCTGGTGGTCACCAGCGGAGATTTTGGCCTGGCCTACCTCACTGAGCGATGGGCAGCTCGCTTCGTGAGCGAGCTGTTCCGCAACTACGTGGTGTGCTTCGTGGGCTATAGCATCAACGATCCGGTGCTGCGCTACATGATGGATGCGCTGGCCGCCGACCGGATGCTGGGCGAAGTGACACCGCAGGCCTGGGCGCTGGGTGATTGCGAGCCGGGGCAGGAGCACCGCAAGACCATCGAGTGGGAAGCCAAGGGAGTCACGCCCATCTTGTACGAAGTGGCCGCCGGCAGCCACGACCATTCGGTGCTGCACCAGACCTTGCACGCCTGGGCAGACACCTACCGTGATGGCATTCTGGGTAAGGAGCGCATCGTCGTCAGCCACGCCCTGGCGAGGCCATCGGCCAGTACGCAGCAAGACGACTTCGTCGGCCGGATGTTGTGGGCCTTGTCGGATAAATCCGGTTTGCCGGCCAAACGCTTTGCCGATTTCAACCCCGTCCCGTCGCTCGACTGGCTGCTGGAGGCATTCTCTGACGAGCGTTTTCAGCACGCTGATCTGGCCCGCTTCGGCGTACCCCCTCACGACGAGGTGGACGCCAAGCTGCGCTTCAGCCTGATTCGCAGGCCGGCACCCTATGACCGTGCACCGCCGATGCTGCTGGCTTCCGGCGGTATCTCCGGCAGCCAGTGGGATGACGTGATGTTTCATCTGGCCAGCTGGCTGATGCGCCACCTGGATGACCCGAGGCTGGTCATCTGGATCGCACAACGTGGCGGCCGGTTGCACGACCGTTGGCCGTGGCTGATCGAGCACCAACTGGACCGCTTTGCTTCACTGGAGCGTGACGGCAAGACCGCCGAACTGGATGAAATCCGCTCACAGGCACCCAAGGCCATTCCCGGCCCCTTGATGCGAACGTTGTGGCGCCTGCTGCTCAGCGGCCGGGTGAAATCATCGTGGCACGATCCCGATCTCTATCGGTGGAAAGGTCGGCTGAAGCGGGAGGGGCTGACCGCCACACTGCGCTTGGAATTGCGCGAGCTGCTCGCGCCCCAGGTAGCCTTGAAGAAGCCGTTTCGCTGGGGCGAGGAAGAAGAAAGCGCAGACGAACCCACGCGCTTGCGACAACTGGTGGACTGGGAACTGGTGCTGGCCGCAGATCATGTGCATTCGTCCCTACGCGACCTTGCCGACGAGCACTGGACATCTGTCCTGCCGCAACTGCTGGAGGATTTCCAGCAACTGCTGCGTGATGCGCTGGACTTGTTGCGCGAGCTGGGCGAAGCTGACGACCGCAGCGACCGATCGCACTGGGATCTGCCGTCCATTACTCCGCACTGGCAGAACCGGGGTTTCCGCGACTGGGTGAGCCTGATCGAATTACTGCGCGATACGTGGTTGGCGCTGCGCGGCAACGACAGTGCTCGCGCGACGCGGATTGCCCAGGCTTGGTTCGAGTTGCCGTATCCCACCTTCAAACGCCTGGCCCTGTTTGCCGCCAGCCACGATGACTGCATCCCGCCCGAACAGTGGGTGGATTGGCTGCTAGCCGATGGCGCGTGGTGGCTGTGGTCCACGGATACGGGGCGGGAGGTGTTTAGACTGTTCGTTCAACAGGGACGGCAATTGGCAGGGGCCGCTCAGGAACGTCTGGAGTCAGCCATTCTGGCTGGCCCGCCTCGCGAGATGTACCGGGATGATCTGCAACCAGAACGATGGCATGACTTGGTGGCTCGTTCTGTCTGGCTGCATCTGGCCAAACTGAACGCATCAGGCCTTGCCCTGGGGACACTCGCAGCGGCACGCTTGGTGGAACTGTCCAATGCATACCCGCAATTGCAGTTGGCAGCCAACGAGCGTGACGAGTTCTCCCACTGGATGAGCGGCACCGGCGATCCGGACTATGAAGAAAGCCGTGACGTCGACATCGCACCTCGAAAACGTCGTGATCTCGTTCAATGGCTCACAAAGCCGCCGCCTGAACGGCGACCGTTCTACGAAGACACGTGGCGCGACGTTTGCCGCACCCGCTTCTTTCACAGTCTGTACGCGCTATGCGATCTGGCACGGGATGGCGTATGGCCAGCCAGCCGATGGCGCGAGGCCCTGCAAACCTGGGGCGAAGAAGGCATGGTATTGCGGTCCTGGCGATACGCCGCGCCTTTGGTGCAGACCATGCCCGATGCCGTCCTTCAGGAGATTGCCCACGGTGTGACGTGGTGGATCGAAACGGTTTCGAAGTCGATCAGTCAGCACGAGGAAATTCTGCTGAACCTGTGTCGCCGAGTTCTTGCCCTGCAACTCGAAGCAGGCACCGGCATGACTCGCAATGGGGAATCGATTGACCAGCCTGTTACCGAGGCCATCAATCATCCAGTCGGGCATGTCACCCAGGCGCTGATCAACCTCTGGTTCAAACGCAATCCGAACGACGACGATCAGCTTCCAGCCGACATCAAACCATTTTTCACCGAAATCTGCGATGTGCAGGTGGGCCGGTTCCGCCACGGCCGTGTGCTGTTGGGTTCGCGACTGATCTCGCTTTTCCGCGTGGATCGAATCTGGACCGAGAAATACCTGCTGCCCCTGTTCAGTTGGAACAATCCCGGCGAAGCGAAAGCGGTGTGGGAAGGTTTCCTCTGGTCGCCACGCTTGTACCAGCCCTTGCTGATTGCGTTCAAACCGCAGCTCCTCGAGAGCGCAAACCACTACGCCGACTTAGGCGAACACCGCCAGCAGTTCGCAGCTTTCTTGACTTATGCAGCACTCGGTCCAACCGAGGGCTACTCCGTGGATGAGTTCCGATCCGCGATTGGAACGCTACCCCAGGAAGGACTGGAGGAATGCGCGCAAGCTTTATCGCAGGCACTTGAAGGTGCCGCCGACCAGCGCGAGGACTATTGGAAGAACCGTGTCCAGCCTTTCTGGCAACACGTTTGGCCAAAGTCCCGCGACCTCGCCACGCCGCGAATCGCTGAATCATTGACCCGGCTGGTCATTGCTGCCCGAACTGTGTTCCCGGCAGCCTTGGCCGCGGTGCAAGACTGGCTGCAACCCATTGATCATCCACATTACGTCGTACATCGACTGCACGAATCAGGGCTGTGCGCACAATTCCCGGATGATGCTCTACATCTATTGAATGCTGTGATTACCGACCAACAGTGGGCGCCCCGAGAGTTGGGGCAATGTTTGGACGAGATCGTGCAAACCGCGCCACAGCTTGCGCAAGATGCCCGATACCTACGGCTTCGAGAGTATTCGCGGAGACGAGGGGTGTGAGGTGGCGGTGCAGATTCCCGCAGCAACACACGCCAGCGCTCGTTAGCCCCAATAGCGAATCGTTCGGTAGTAAACTGTACGCCACCAATACTTGACGCCCAACCCCTCTCGGTTGGGCGTTTTCGCATCCGGGCTGCGCAGACGGTGCGTGGTTTCTGGCCGTTCTGAGAGCGCCGCCGGTCGGTTGGAGATACACGTCGCGGTGCGCCATCCATTCTTGG
>SSTB01000109.1 GCA_009469665.1 Azonexaceae bacterium
ACCGAAAGCCAGCCGGCGGGACTTCAGGCCCCGGTGGTGCCGGGGCCGACGCCGGCCGCCATTGCTGCGGGGGCGGCGACGCCCACCGCAGCGGCGCCGACCGCGGCGATCCAACTCCTGACCGGTGCCAATGCCGGCAAGGAACTCGAGCTAACCAAGACCCTCACCACGCTGGGAAAACCGGGAGTTCAGGTGGCGGTCATCGCCCGTCGTCCCCACGGCTTTTTCATCACCCACGTCGAAGGCGCCCAGTTCCCGATCGTCAATGGCAATGTTCTCGATTCCCAGGCCCATCAGTTGGCGGATCACGACGTGATCGAGATCGCCGGGATCAAGATGGAGTTCTTTTTCAAGACCTGACGCCCGGATTACCACCTTCGTCAGGCCAACTTGAAAAAACATCTCATCCGCTACCTGCTCGGTGCCGCCTGTGTGCTCCTGTTCGTGGGGCACGGCGCCCGCATCTGGCAGCTTCCGTTCTTTCACCTCCTCGATGGCTACCTGTACGACGTCCGCATGCGCATGTCGATGCCGGGGGGCAAGGATGACCGCGTCGTCGTCGTCGATCTGGACGAGAAGAGTCTGGCCGAAGTGGGGCGCTGGCCCTGGGGGCGCGATACGGTCGCCGAACTGGTGCGTAAACTCACGGATGATTACCGGGTCGCCGTCGTCGGCTTCGACGTGGTGTTCGCCGAGCCCGACGACAGTTCCGGGCTCAAGGTGCTGGAAAGGCTGGCCCTGGATCAACTGAAAGGCGAGAGGGGGTTTCAGGAAACCCTCCCGGCGCTGCGCTCCAGCCTCAATTTCGATCGCCTCTTTGCCGAGACCCTGAAGGGCAGGCCAGTGGTGCTTGGCTATTACTTTTCTGGCATCGACGATGCCCGGCGCAGCGGCGTCCTCCCCCCTCCGGTGTGGCCCGCCGGGCAGTTCGGTAGCCGGCAGGATACTCTGCTGGACTGGAAGGGCTTCGGCGCCAACCTCGCAGAATTGCAGCAGACGGCGGCCAGTGCCGGGCACTTCAACCCCATCGTCGATTTCGATGGGGTTTCGCGCCGGGTGCCTTTGGTGGTGCGGCACGAAGGGGCCTACTACGAGGCGCTTTCCCTTGCCATGGTTCGCTACCTGCTGGGCGGGGTTCCTGTTCGCCCCGGATTTCCGGAGGGCAAGGGCACCATCGAGTGGCTGGACGTGGGGGGCGAAAAGGTTCTGCTGCGCATCCCCGTGGACGAAAACGGCGGTGCTCTGATCCCCTACCGGGGAACAGAGCGCAGCTTTCCGTATGTCTCCGCGGCCGATGTCCTCAAGGGGCGGGTGGACACGGCGGTCCTCAAGGGCCGTGCAGTGCTGGTGGGGACCACCGCTCCGGGCCTCATGGATCTGCGCTCGACCCCCGTCGGCGCAACCTATCCCGGAGTCGAGATTCACGCCAACATGATCGCCGGCATCATGGACGGCAGCCTGCGCCAGAAGCCTTCCTACGTGCTCGGCGCAGAAGTCGTCGAGCTCCTCCTGGTGGGCGCTGCGCTGACCCTCCTGCTTCCCCTGCTGTCGCCCTTGCGCGCCTCCCTGCTTACCGTTGCGGCGCTGGTCGTCGTCGTGGTGCTCAACCTGGTCCTCTGGTACGCGGGAGGCATGGTGCTTCCGCTGGCTTCCGCGCTCCTGCTTTGTTTCGTGCTCTTTGCCCTGAACATGTCCTGGGGTTACTTCGTCGAATCGAAGAGCAAGCGCCAATTTACCGAACTCTTCGGCCAGTATGTTCCGCCCGAACTGGTGGACGAGATGGCCCGGGATCCCGAGCGCTACAGCATGGAAGGGCGCAAGCAGGAGCTGACGGTGCTGTTTTCCGACGTGCGTGACTTCACAACCATTTCCGAAGGGCTCGACCCCAAGGAGCTCACCCAGCTCATGAACGACTATCTGGGCGCGATGACTGCGGTGACCCAGAAGTACCGCGGTACGGTGGACAAATACATCGGCGACGCCATCATGGCTTTCTGGGGCGCCCCGGTGACGGATCCCGAGCACGCCCGCAATGCCGTCCTGACGGCGCTGGAGATGCAGCGGCAGATGGAGTCGCTGCACGAGCCTTTCCGGGCGAGGGGCTGGCCTGAGCTGCACATCGGCATCGGCATCAACACCGGCATGATGACGGTGGGCGACATGGGCTCGCCGGTGCGCAAGGCCTATACGGTCATGGGGGATGCGGTCAATACGGGATCCCGCCTGGAGGGTCTGACCAAGAACTACGGCGTGGGCATCTTGGTGGGTGAGGGAACCAAGGCGGCGATCAAGGATATGGTATTCCGCGAAATCGATCGAGTACGGCCCAAGGGCAAGGGCGAGCCCCTCGCCATCTACGAGCCCATGGGCATCGTCGGCGAGGTGACGCCGGAGACCTTGGATGAACTCAAACTCTGGCAGCACGCCCTTCGACTCTATCGCTCCCAGGAGTGGGATCAGGCCGAATTGCAGTTGCACAACCTGGCGCGTCGCTTTCCCGACCGGGCGCTCTATCGTCTCTATACCGAACGTATCGCCGAATTGCGCAGCGATCCGCCGCCGGCGGATTGGGACGGCGTTACCACCTTCAAGACCAAGTAGCCATGAAACTCCGCGTTCTCGGTTGCAGCGGTGGTATCGGGGGGCGGCATCTGCGCACCACCTCGCTGCTCGTCGATCATGACATCCTGATCGATGCTGGCACGGGCGTCGCGGATCTCACCATCGCGGAACTGGCCATGGTCGACCATGTCTTCCTGACCCATACCCACCTGGATCACATCGCTTCGCTGCCGCTCATGATTGATACGGTCGGGGACCGGCGCAGCACGCCCCTGACGGTGTACGGCACCGAAGCGGTTCTCACCATTCTGCGCAACCATATCTTCAACTGGGCGATCTGGCCGGATTTTTCAGAAATTCCCAACGCAGCCAACCCCTTCATGCGCTTTCAGATCATCGAAGTGGGCCAGGGGACGACGTTGGCGGGCCGACGCATGACGCCGCTGCCGGTGGACCATACCGTACCGGCGGTGGGCTACCAGGTCGATTCTGGATCGGCGAGCCTCGTCTTCTCTGGCGATACGGGCATCTGTGATGCCTTCTGGAAGGCGGTGAACCGGATTCGCAATCTCAAGCACCTGATCGTCGAATGCGCCTTCTCCAATCGGGAGGAACAACTCGCTCTGGTGTCCCGCCACCTGTGCCCCAAGATGCTGGCCCAGGAACTGCAGAAGCTCGAAAGGGAATGCGAGATCTACATCACCCACCTCAAGCCGGGACAGATCGAGCTGACCATGGAAGAGATCGAGGATTGCCTCGGGGCCTTCAAGCCACGCATGCTCCAGAACAATCAGATTTTCGAGTTTTGAACCATGAAGGCCGACATCCTGGCGCGCCTGGAACCCCTTGGCAGCCTGTCGCCGGAGCGACTGAAGGAACTTGCCGGGCTGTGCGTCATGGAGCGCTTCCCCCTGGGCGCCGATCCCCTTCTCGGGGTCGACTTGCAGAAGGTATCGGTCTTTCTAATCGGTGGCGAGATCAAGCTCGACCTCGCCGCCGGCGGAGTGCGGGTATTGGTGGGTTCCTGCGAAGACGCCGTGTGGGCTCTGGGCCGCAAGTCGGGGCCGATCCGGGCCAGCCGGGCAATCACCGATATCGAAGTGGTGCGCATCGACGACGACCTCCTGGACATCATGATGACCTGGGACCAGTTGTCCGCCGAGGGAAACCGGCCGCCCAAATACGCCCAGGACAGTTCGCTGTGGAAGACCGTCACCGGCGCGATCAGCCTGCATAGCCAGCCCGGTTCAGGCCTGTCGATCCTGCCGGCGGCTAATCTCTACGAGTTGATGCTGCGCTTCGAACGCCTCAAGGTGAAGCGAGGCGAGGTGCTGGTGCGCGAAGGTGAAGTGGGGGACTACTACTTCGTCATCGAGAGTGGCCGGGCGCAGGTGACCCGGGCAATCGGCGGCAGCCAGGTCCATGTCGCCGAACTCAAGGCCGGCCAGGCTTTTGGCGAGGAAGCACTGGTGTCAGGTGCGACCCGCAATGCTACGGTGACCATGAAGCGCGATGGGGTGGTCTTGCGTCTGGGCAAGGAAGATTTCGACGAGTTGCTTAAGGAGCCCCTGTTGCATGCTCTGTCGCGATCCGAGGCGGAGGCGCGAGTGGCGGCGGGGGCCGCCCGCTGGCTGGACGTGCGCTATCCGGCGGAATTCGCCCAGGACGGCCTGCCCGGCGCCCGCAACATTCCCTTGAACGAGCTGCGGGCCGCTTTCGGCTTGCTCCAGCCAGACACCGAATACATCGTCTATTGCCAGAGCGGCCGGCGCAGTTCAGCCGCCGCCTTTCTGCTCTCCCAGCATGGTTTCCGGGCCGGCTGGCTGGGGGGCGGCTTGAACGCCGGGGAAGCGTGACATGAATGCACAAAACATAACAGAAACCGCCGGAGGATCGGATGTCGCCAGCCGTCTGGCCTTCCTCAAGAATCTCCATGGGGTGACCAACAAGATCCACGCCACCAGCGCGGTGGACGAGATCATGCTGGAGTTGTCGCCGGACATCTGCAATCTGTTCAACGCGGATCGCTTGACCATCTACGTCGTGGGCGAGGACAAGCAGGCCATCGTCTCGCGGGTCAAGACCGGCCTCAATTCCTTCAAGGACATCAAGCTCCCCATCGCAGACCAGAGCATTGCCGGTTACGTCGCAGCAACGCGCCAGCTGGCCAATATCAGCGACGTCTACGATGATGTTGAACTCAAGCAGTACAGCCCCAAGATGCAGTTCCTCAAGGAGGTGGACAAGCGCACCGGCTACCGCTCCAAGCAAATGCTCGTCGCGCCCATCCTCGACGATGGGGAGGAACTCCTGGGGGTCATCCAGCTCATCAACAACCGGGCGGACGTCCCTTTCCCGCCCCTGGCGGTTGAAGGTGTGGGCGAGTTGGCGAAGACCCTGGCGGTCGCCTTTACCCAGCGCCAGAAGCCGGTATTCGTTATCCGTTCCAAATATGACTACCTGATCGCCGACGGAGTCCTGTCGGCCCCGGACCTGGAGCGGGCCCAGCGCATTGCCCGGGAAAAGGGCGCCGACATCGAAGCGGTGCTCCAGAAGGAGTTCAGCGTCAAACCTGCGGCGATCGGTGCTGCACTGGCCAAGTTCTTCGACGTGCCCTACGAGCCCTTTCGGGCCGACCGCATCAAGCCCATCGATCTCCTGCGCCACATCAAGCGCGAGTACGTCGATGAGAGCCACTGGCTCCCCCTCGATGAAACCCAAGAAGGGTTGGTGGTCATGGCGCCGGACCCCGAGCGGGTGCGCAATTCACGCGTGGTCAACAACATCTTCCCCAAGGCCAAGATCGTCTATCGTGTGACCACCCACGGCGAATTCGCCCAGTCGGTGGATCAGTACTTCGGTGCCCTCTCCAACATGGGCTCGGTGGATGATCTGCTTTCCGACATGGGGGACACCGAGGAACTCGGCGACCTGGGCAGCGACGACGCCATGGCGGCGGCCGACAACGAACTCGTCCGCCTGGTCAACAAGATCATCGTCGAGGCCTATCAGCAGGGGGCTTCGGACATCCACATCGAGCCCCGGCCGGGCAAGGAAAAGACGGCCATCCGTTTTCGCAAGGATGGTTCCCTGGTCAAGTACATCGAGGTACCCGCCTCCTACCGCGCTTCCCTGGTGACGCGGCTCAAGATCATGTGCGACCTGGATATTTCCGAGAAGCGCAAACCCCAGGACGGCAAGATCAAGTTCAAGAAATTCGGTCCCCTGGACATCGAATTGCGGGTTGCCACCATCCCCACCGCAGGGGGCGTCGAGGATGTGGTGATGCGCATTCTGGCCGCCGGAGAACCGATTCCGCTGGACCAGCTTGGCCTCACTCCACGCAACCGGGAAAATCTTATCAAGTGCATCGAAAAGCCCTATGGGCTCTTTTTCGTGTGTGGCCCCACGGGTTCCGGCAAGACGACGACCCTGCACTCGGTTCTCGGTTACCTCAACAAGCCCGACACCAAGATCTGGACTGCCGAGGATCCGGTCGAAATCACCCAGAAGGGCCTGCGCCAGGTCCAGGTCAACAAGAAAGCGGGCCTCGACTTCGCCACGGTGATGAAAGCCTTCCTGCGGGCTGACCCCGACATCATCATGGTGGGCGAAATGCGCGATCCCGAAACTACGGGGATCGGCATCGAAGCTTCCCTCACCGGGCACTTGGTCTTCGCTACACTGCATACCAATTCCGCGCCGGAATCGATCATCCGGCTCCTGGACATGGGCATGGACCCCTTCAATTTCGCCGACGCGCTGCTGGGCATCCTGGCCCAGCGCCTCGCCAAGCGCCTGTGCAAGGACTGCAAGGAGGCGTACCACCCTGGCCAGGACGAGATCAAGGCGTTGATCCACGAGTACTGCGAGGAACTCGCCAATACCGAGAGCTGGAAGAAAGATCCCAAGGGTTCCATGGAGGCCATCTACAAGGACTGGGGCGCCCGCTACGCCAAGGATGGCAAATTCACCTTCTACCGGGCAAAGGGCTGTCCGGCCTGCAACGACAGCGGCTACAAGGGGCGGGTCGGCCTGCACGAACTGCTGGTGGGCAGCGACCCGGTCAAGAAACTGATTCAGGAAAAGGCGCGGGTGGCGGAAATCCTGGCCTGTGCCCTCAATGAAAATCTGCGCACCCTCAAGATGGACGGCATCGAAAAGGTCGTCCAGGGCATCACCGACATGAAGCAGGTGCGGTCCGTGTGTATCAAATAGGAGTCGCCATGGATACCCTGGAGCAACTCTTCCGCCGCCTCGAACAGCTCAACGACATCGGGGCCTCGCTTAGCAGCGAGCGCAATCTCGACCGGCTGCTGGAAAAAATCCTGCTTGCCGCCAAGGCCATCACCCACGCCGACGGCGGGACGCTCTACCTCGTCTCGGAAGATCAGCGCCACCTGCACTTCGAGATCGTGCGCACCGATTCCCTGGGCATCGCCTTCGGCGGCTCCAGCGGCGCGCCTATTTCCAGCAAATTCGCCGACTTGCCTCTCTACCGAGAGGACGGCAGCCCCAACAACACCATGGTGGCCGCCTACGCCGCCCTGACCGGGCAGACCGTCAATATCGAGGACGCCTACAGCGCCGAAGGCTTCGATTTTTCAGGCACGCGCCGCTTCGACGCGGGAACCGGCTACCGCTCGAAGTCCTTCCTCACCGTGCCGATGAAGAATCACGAAGGCGAGATCATCGGCGTCCTGCAACTCATTAACGCCATCGATCCGGAAGACGGCCATGTGCGCGCCTTCGCCGTCACCGACCAGCGTCTGGCCGAATCCCTCGCCTCCCAGGCCGCCATCGCCCTGACCAATCGCCAGCTCATTGCCCAACTGGAAGACCTGTTCGAATCCTTCATCAAACTCATCAACACCGCCATCGACGAAAAATCGCCCTACACCGGTGGGCACTGCCAGCGGGTTCCTGTCCTCACCATGCTCCTGGCCGAAGCGGCCGACGCCGTGAGCGAAGGGCCCCTGGCCGACTTCAAGCTCACCGACAAGGACCGTTACGAGTTGCGCATCGCAGCCCTGCTGCACGACTGCGGCAAGATCACCACCCCGGTGCACGTGGTCGACAAGGCCACCAAGCTGCAAACCATCTTCGATCGGATTGCCCTGGTAGATACCCGCTTCGAAGTCCTCAAACGCGACGCGGAAATCGCTCGCCTGCAAGCCATCCTGGCCGGCGAGGCCGCCGACGCGGCCAATATGCGCTACCAGGAGGCCATCGCCGCCCTGGATTCGGACAGGGACTTCCTGCGCCGGGCCAACATCGGCGGCGAGCGCATGAGTGACGAAGACATCGCGCGGGTGCGCCACATCGCCGCTACGCGGCGCTGGCGGGATCCCCGCGGGGAGGACTCTCCCTTCCTCTCCGCCAACGAGGCAGAAAACCTGACCATCCGCGCCGGCACGCTCACCGCGGCCGAGCGGGAGATCATCAACCACCACATCGTCGCCACCATCAAGATGCTGGAGCAACTCCCCTGGCCCAAGCACCTCAAGAACGTCCCCGAATACGCCGGCGGCCACCACGAACGCATGGACGGCAAAGGCTACCCCCGTGGTCTCACCCGCGACCAGATGAGCTGGCAGGCTCGCATGATGGGCATTGCCGACATCTTCGAAGCCCTGACCGCCAAGGACCGGCCCTACAAGGAAGGGATGAAGCTCTCCCAGGCCCTGGGCATCATGGAAAAGTTCCGCGAGAACGGGCATATCGACCCGGAGTTGTTCGAGGTCTTCAGGGCCGGAGACGTCTATTCAGCCTACGCGGAACAGTTTCTCGATCCCCAGCAGCGGGATGTGGAACGAGCAGGCTGAGTATCGGCGAACAAGGCGCTCCTCTCTGCACACCGTGCCGGGGACGCGCGAGACATCCCCGCGAGGGTGGTCGAAAAACGTGACGAGTTGCGGTCGGATGTGACGAAAATTGTCAGTCTGATAGCGCCTCGAGGTTGAAGGTGATTCGCATTGCCGCGGGAGGTGTGGCACGAATTTGGCTTAAAGTGAGCCACGCGAGGGAAAGGAGGGGACAATGGAACGCGGATTTACCCTGATCGAGTTGATGATCGTCGTCGCCATCATCGGGATACTGGCGGCTATTGCAGTTCCGCAATACTCGGACTATGTTTCGCGTGGCGAGGACAAGGCGGCTCAGTCCGATGCCCGCAATGTGCTGACCCTGGCTGCCGCCAATTCGGCGCGCTGAGAGCTTGGCATGAAACTTGTTTGTTCGTCGTCGACGGATTTCCGTTTTTTCTAGGAGGACTGGTAATGAAAAAGTTGCAAAAGGGTTTCACGCTCATTGAGTTGATGATCGTCGTGGCGATCATCGGTATTCTTGCCGCCATCGCCATCCCGCAATTCAGCGATTACACCCGCAAGGGCGAAGACAAGGCGGCGCAATCCGATGCGCGCAATGTGCTGACCCAGGCTACCGCAGCCTCAACCCGTTAGAACTGGTGCTGGAGGAATCATGAAAAAAGTTGGTTTTGTTTCTGCTGTTTGCGTTGGTTTGCTGCTCACTTCGTCGGGTGCGATGGCTGACGCGACCACCATTTGTGCTGGGGCTGCTGCCGGGAACGGTACGGCCCCGGGTTCCGGGACCGCCGGCACCCACTTCATGGTCACGGGGATCGCGCCGAAGTGTTCCGCAAACGTCCATCTGATGGGTACCGATGGCACCGGAGGCGCGTGGTACGCCGTCGGCTCGGTCTCCGCGAAGGGCAAGAATTCGTTCGCCGGGCATACCAATGGTGGTGCGGTGGCACCGAGTGCGGCCTGTGGCGTCGCCGGTGCGTGTACCGCTGGTGAGGCGACCACCGCCCGTGACGCAGCGAATACAGCCGCTGGTTCGACCTGATATTGCCGCAACCGAAAAGGCGCGTCGGAGACGCGCCTTTTTTTTGCTTGGGAGGCCCGGGCGTGCTGCAGTTCTTCCTTTCTACCTGGCGGGCAGGCTTTCGCTGCCGTTCCTTTTTTGCGATCCTCGCGCTCGGTGTCGCCCTGGTCGGTGTCGCCTATCTCTCTGCCTCGTTTTCGCCACGTCAGCCGCAGACGGTGGCCCTCGACGTGGGGCTGTCGGGCTTGCGCTTCAGCCTGGTGCTGTTTGCCATCTTTCTGGTTCAGGATCTGGTCGGGCGGGAAATCGATCGGCGTTCCGTCGTGCTGACCCTCAGCTATCCGATTCCCCGTTCGGCCTATCTCCTAGGGCGCTACTTCGGCGTGCTGGCCCTGATTGGAGTTGCGGCGCTGGTGCTGGGAATGCTGCTATGGATATTCGTGATGCTATCCGGTAGCCACTACGAACAACAGTTCCGGGTCGCGCTGGGGTTGCCCTTCTGGGGGGCGGTATTCGGGGTGTGGTGCGACGTTGCGGTGGTGGCCGCCTTCACCGTCTGGATTGCCACTTTATCCACGGTATCCATGCTACCCATGACATTGGGGGCCTTGTTTGCCATCATCACGCGGGCCTTGGGGGCGGTAGTCGATTATGTCGCCAAGGGGGCGGATGGCCAGGCTGATCTGGCTGCTCGCTTCGGTCCCGTCCTTGATGCCGTGCGCTGGGTACTGCCTGATCTCTCCCGGCTCGATTGGCGTGCCTGGCCGATGTATGGGATCGTTCCTGACGGGCAGGCCATGGTCCTCGCGTTGTTGATGGCCGCCCTATATTCCATGGCCATGCTTGGGTTGGCTTTCCACGGCTTTGCGCAGAGGGAGTTTTCCTGAAGTGCGCCGGTCGAAACAGAGACTTGGTTTGGCCCTGGCAGTGCTGTGCTTCGCGGCTTTTTCCACTATCGTGCCGTCCCTTTATGCGAGGCCACGGCCGCAGGCCTCACCGGAAATGCAGGTGGCCTTGCCGCGCTTCGTCCAGGTTCTCTTTGCTGCGGGGGATCGTTATCTGGCGGCCAACTTGGCGGGATTTCGGGCGCTGGTGGTTTCAACCGAAGCCCTGGATCGGGATGCCTATCGCATCCTTGGCATTGTCCAGTCGGACACGGCCTGGCTCAACCCGGCCCACGAGGACAACTACTATATCGCCGCGGCGATTCTCCCCTGGCATGGAGAGGTCGATGCGACCCAGAATATCTTGCGGCGGGCCAGCGATGCACGGCCCTTCGATTGGCAGCCGGCCTTTTACTATGCCTTCAATGAAATGCATTTCCTCAAGAATTCGGTCCGTGGAGCCGAATGGCTGAGGATCGCCGCCGACCATGCTCAGGATGAAATGGAGCAGATCCAGTTGCAGCAGATGGCGGCAAACTGGGCGAGCAAGGGGGAGGATATCGGCTTGGCCGTGCGCCTTCATCGGGCCATGGCCCAGCAGACACGCCATAAGGCCTTCGCCAGTTTTCTGGAGAAACGGGCGCTTCGCCTGGAGAACCTGCTTGCGCTGGAGACAGCCATCGGTGCTTTCCGGAATGCGGAGGGACGGCACCCCGAGCGCCTGGAGGAACTGGTGACGGAGGGATTGTTGCCCGCCATTCCGCGGGATCCCTTTGGTTCGCACTACATGATCGATCAAGCGGGAAAACCTCGCCTAGTCGAACCACGATAGGAATGGGGGAATCGTGAAGGAAGTCATCGTTGTCGATTCGGTCCGCAAGATCTATCCCGGCGGCTGGAGAAAGCCGGGGCGGGAGGCCCTCAAGGGCATTTCCCTGGCGATTCCCGAGGGTGAAACATTTGGGTTCGTCGGACCCAATGGAGCCGGAAAGAGCACACTCATCAAAATTCTGGTTGGAACGCTGAAGCCGACGAGTGGCAAGGCGCGCGTATTCGGCGAGGAGGTGGGCGATCCCAAAGCCCGCCTGCAGTTGGGATTCGTGCCCGAAAATCCCAGCCTGCAGGAGTTCTTGACCCCCTACGAAATTCTCCTGATGGGCTTGCGCCTGCATCGTGTTCGTGTGGACAACGAGCGCCAGCACTGCCTTGCCTGGCTGGAAAAGTTTGACTTGGCAGGCGTCGCCGATACGCGTATTGGCAAGTTTTCCAAGGGGATGATGCAGCGTACCGCGCTGGCTCATGCAATGGTGATTGCACCGCGCTTGTTGATTCTCGATGAACCTCTGTCAGGGTTGGACCCGGTCGGTCGCAAGGAAGTTGTCGATATTCTTGACGAGTATCGAAGGGAGGGGGGAACCCTATTTTTCTCGTCCCATGTTCTCCACGACGTGGAGCGAATTGCAGACCGTTTCGGATTGATCCATCGCGGTGAATTGCTGACCATAAGGTCACCCCAGGAGATCGTTGCGGATCAGGCGGATCGCTACGTTCTGCGTTATCGGGGAGAATGCGCCATATCGGGAGCGAGTGCGGTTCGGAAAGGACTTTACGCCGTCGAGTCCTCTGCGCAGGACTTGGCTCGATTGGTAGGGGTGATCCAGGCCAACGGTGGAATTGTGCAAGACATCCAGCCCAAGGTTTCCCTCGAAACTGTCTTTTTCCGGACAATCGGCGCGGACCAAGGGGGCGCGCAGCACCAGAAATCGTGGGCGTGAATGAAGTTACTCTGTCCTAGGGCATCGTCCGATGGCAGGGCCCTTGCCGCATTGGCACTCTTGATCGCGTACGCCATTTTTGCGCCGTTGGTCTCCTTGCTGGGATTCCCGCTTTCCTTTCAGCGTATCTCGCTGATGGATTGGCAGCGAATCCTGCAATGCGGGACCGTTTCCTTGGCGGTCCTAGTATTGGCGCCTTCAGCGGCCAGCTTCAGGTTCGGGCAAGTCTATTCAGCGCGGCCCGCCCAGGCGATCGGCTGGTCCGTCTTTTTTCTTCTCGGGTTCGTGTCTTCGACCCTTGCGACGTACCCACGCGTGGCAATCTTGGAGTGGTCCTGGACGCTTCTCTGGTTTGCCGCAACCGCTCTGATCGCACTTACAGCCCGACCCAAACAAGAAGGGCTGCGAGACTTGGTGTCGACCGGGGTTCTGGGTTGCCTGGCTAGCTACACCGCCTATTTTTACCTGTCGAACGCCGAAGCTTTATTCGACGTCGATCCAATTCTGCGGATGACTTATCCGGGATTCAGCAACGTCCGCATTCTGAGTGAATTTCAGATCGGGCTGCTGTTTCTCATTCCCTGGGCGATCGAATATCGTGTGGCAGCGGGGATTTGGCGGTGGTGTGCGTGGCTTTTGGCGGGCTTTTTCGCCGCGATCGTCTTTACAACTGGCTCCAGGGGTTTGGTGATGGGCTTGGTCGTGGCCTGGATTTTTCTACTGCTTATTGCCGGACGTAGCGCCAAGCCCACGCTGAAGGCAGCTCTACGCCTTGGCGTGCTGGGCGCGGTTGTTTACGCCCTGCTGTTTGTCCTCCTGCCCACGGGAATGCAGCCACCCTCTGCCTCACAGGATTTTGCGCGGTCTGGAGGGTCTGGCCGTGAGTATCTGTGGCAATTGGCCTGGGGCTTGGCTATTGAACATCCCATCCTTGGAATCGGACCGATGCATTTCGCCGTAGGGCAAAATCCATTCGGTGCCAGCCCCCACAATCACATCCTGCAGCTTCTGAGCGAATGGGGAATGCCTGCGACCCTCCTTTTTGCAGTATTAATTGGCGCGTGGGCTTACGGTCGGCTGGCGGTATTGCGCCGCCAGATTTTCCTCGCTTCTGACTCGGGGCACTGCAACTTCAGCCTTGCCTCCCTGGGAGGCTTACTGTCCTTATTTGCACTGGCCTTGGTATCACCCGTATTCAACAACCCGACCTCCCAGACGATGCTGTCCTTCTTTGCGATACTCGTGAACTGGTCCTTGCCTGGGCGGGGCAGTAGAAGCACCGGGCGTTTGCTCCCCCTTGTGGCGATTGCAGGACTGGTGATATTCGCCTGGGCTGTTGCGCCCTGGCTCGGTTGGATCGAAGACAGAAATGCTTGCTTTTTTAATTCGGTTACTGATTCACCCGTCCATGTTTACTGGCCGCGTTTCTGGCAACAGGGATGGATAATCGAACCGTGTGAGCAGTTCTGAACAGACGACCTGAATCGACCTATGCGATGCCGATGATCCGTGGGTACAGGCTTAGTTCTGCGCTTCCGAATTCGCCAATTTCGCAGTGATGGCTGCTTCGAGCCTTGTTTCTGGTTTACCAGACCGCATGCGGGATGAAAGCCACCACAACGCTCCTTTTTTAATGGCCCAAGGGGCCTCCCGGCCGGATAGCAGGGCTGACGCAAGCAGACCAAGGGTCGGCTGATGCCCGACGACCAGCATCGGTATGCGTGATTCCGGCCAGGCGCAAGCTTCCAGCATGGCGGCTGCGGACGCGCCTGGAAGCAAGCGAGGATCGATGCGGTAGGGCGTGCCCAACGCCGCTGCTGTTTGCACGCAACGAAGTGCCGGGCTGACCAGTACTTCAAGCCCGGCGGGTGCGGAACGAGATAGCCATTGCGCCAATATGCGCGCCTGCTCCTGGCCCTTCGCGCTGAGGGGCCTGTCGAGGTCTATTGGCCCGTCCTCCGCCTCCGCATGACGCCACAACAGCAAGTCCATCGTCGCTACTTCCTTTTCCAGGGTTTCGATTGAGCCAGCCAGGTCTCCAGGGCCTCGGCTTGTTCGGCGAGCAGGAGGGCGTGGCGACCGTGGAGCCAACCGAGAACGGGGCCGC
>SSTB01000110.1 GCA_009469665.1 Azonexaceae bacterium
GCGGCCACGTCGGTGGGGGAGATGTAGAGGGCGATGTTGCTGTTGAGCGCGTTAAGCACCAAGGCGGCGATGACGCCGAGGATGGCGAGGGCGCCGCCGATGAGGGCGAGGCGTTTGTGGCGGGTCTTCATGCGTCGGAGGTTCCGGAATTGCTGCGGGATTCGGCGCGCAACTGGCGCTTGAGGAGGGCGATGGTGTTCTTTCGATGGCGGGCGACGAGGATCGGTTCAACGATCATGATGAGGGCGGTGACGCCGAAGGATCCCCAGACGTAACCGGCGTAGCCGCCCATGGCCAGGAAATCGGCGAAGCTGTTCCAGTGGATCACTTTTCACCTCCGGCCAGCAGTGCCTTGACCCAGTCGGTGTGGCGCTCCCTTTCCAGCATGATGGTGCGCACCCGCATGAGGGCGACGGCGATGGAATACATCCAGAAGCACAGCGCCATGAGCAGCATGCCCCAGAGCATGGTGGAGGCCATGGCGGGGGATTTGGTGAGGCTTACCGAGGCGCCCTGGTGCAGGGTGTTCCACCACTTCACCGAGAAATAGATGATGGGCACGTTCACCACGCCCACCAGCAGGAGCAGGCCGCCGGCCTTGTCGGCCCGGCGGGGGTCGTCGATGGCCGCCACCAGTGCCATGTAGCCGATGTAAAGGAAGAGCAGGATCAGTTCGGAAGTCAGTCGGGCGTCCCACACCCACCAGGCGCCCCACATAGGCTTGCCCCACAGGGCGCCGGTCCACAGGGAAAGGAAGGCCATCAGCGCCCCGGTGGGGGCGAGAGCCTGGGCCATCATCCCCGAGAGGCGGGTATTGAAGGCCAAGCCGATGGCTGCCCAGAAGGCCATGACCAGATAGATGAACATGGACATCCACGAGGCCGGCACGTGGATGAAGATGATCCGGTA
This sequence comes from Azonexaceae bacterium, assembly GCA_009469665.1. The sequence goes on from SSTB01000110.1 coordinate 910, forward strand.
GCCCTCGCCCTGCTGGAAGTCTGTGGGGGCTACCAGCATGCCCAGCCACAGGCCGGCCAGGCCGAAGACCAACGAAACGGCGGCGAAATAGGGCACCAGAGCCCCGGCCAGGGGATAGAAGGCGGACGGTGCAGCGAAGCGGTAGAGCTTGAAGGCGTCTTTCATTCGAGGGCGATCTTCAGGGCGGCGGCGGCAGCCCAGGGGGCGAAGCCGAGGGCGGCGCAGGTCAGGGCGGCCAACAGGGACAGGTGGGCCTGGCCACCGAGACCGGATACGGCGGCATCCACCGCACCGGCGCCAAAAATCAAAACCGGAATATACAGGGGCAACACGAGGAGCGACAGCAGCACGCCGCCGCCCCGCAGTCCCAGGGTTAACGCGGCGCCGATGCCGCCTATTCCCGAAAGGGCGGGGGTACCGAGCAATATCGAGCCCGTGAGCACCAGGAGCCCGTCGGCGGAGAGGTCGAATTGCAGGCCCAGGATGGGGGCGAGCATGGCCAGGGGCAGGCCCGAGACCAGCCAGTGAGCGATCACTTTCCCGAGAACCACGAGCCCCAAGGGGTGGGGCGCCAGGGCCAGTTGCTCCAGGGTGCCATCCCTATGGTCGTCGGCGAAGAGCCTGGGGAGCGAGAGCATGGTGGCCAGCAAGGCGGCGACCCACAACACCCCGGGGGCGAGCTTGCGCAGCAGATCGGGTTCGGGGCCGACGCCCAGGGGGAAAAGGCTGACCACGATGATGAAGAAGAACAGGGCAGAGACGATATCCGCCTGCCGGCGCAGGGCGAGTCGCAGGTCGCGGCCGATGACAGCGGTGACGATGGAGAGCATCAAGAAAGCCGTAATTCCTTGACCGCCCCGGCGGGGATGTCGACGGCCTGGTGGGTGGTCATCACGGCGACCCCGCCCCGTTGTAGGTGGGCGCCGATAAGTCCGGCCAGCCACGCGACGGCACCGACGTCCAGGGCCACAAACGGTTCGTCCAGAACCCACAGGGGGCGCTTTTCCTTGACCAGCCGAGCCAGGGCGACGCGGCGCTTCTGGCCCTGGGAAAGATACTTGCAGGCCAGGTCTTCTCGGCCGGCGAGGCCCACCTGCTCCAGAGCGTTGAGGGCGTCATCCTCGGACAGGTCTTCCTCGGCCAGCCGGGCGGCGGCCAAGAGGTTTTCCAGGGCGGTCAATTCTTCCTTGATGGCGTTCTGGTGACCTAGATAGCAGAGATCCGCACGGAAATCGTCGCCCAGAACTTTGATCGGCTCACCCCTCCAGCGGATGGTGCCCGCTTCAGGCGGCAGTAGGCCGATAAGCATGCGCAGCAGGCTGGTCTTGCCGGCGCCGTTTTTCCCTTGCAGGTAAAGCAATTCACCCGCGGCGACGCGAAAGCCCACGCCGGCGAAAAGGCGGCGGTCGCCGCGCACGCATTCCAGGTTGTCTGCTTCCAGCATGAAAAAACCGCGAAAAATCAGGGCCGAATTATGAGGGCGCCAGTGTACCGGCAGAATGACCGGAATCAAAAGCTCTCAGTGAGTCGCGGCGGGCAGGGTCGCGGAGTGCAGCAGGGCGGCCAAGTCCGCCGCGGGCATCGGCTTGGCGAAGTGGTAGCCCTGGGCGTGACGGCGCCCGAGTTCCAGCAGTTTCTCCGCCTGGCCTTCGGTTTCGACACCCTCGGCCACGACCTGCAAGCCGAAACGCTGGGCCAGGGAGACGATGGCGCCCACGATGGCTTCGTCCTGGGGGTCGGTGGTGAGATCGCGGACGAAACTGCGGTCGACCTTGAGTTGGTCGACTGGAAAGCGTTTCAGGTAGCCGAGAGAAGAGTATCCGGTGCCGAAATCGTCCAGGGCGATGGGGAATCCTGCGTTCCGCAGCGCGGCGAGTTTGGGGACCGCGGCTTCGGCATGGGGCATGAGCGAGGTCTCGGTCAATTCGAGGGTGAGGCATTCGGCGGGAATGCCGCGCAGCCGAATGGTGCTCAGTAATCGAGCCAGCAGGTCGCCCTCATCGAAATCCAGCGCCGAGAGGTTGATGGCGATGGACCACTGGGGCTCCAGGAGACCGCGGGAGCGCCAGTCGGCGATCTGATCGCACGCGAGTTCGAGGACGCAGTGACTGATGGCGCGGATCAAACCGCTTTCTTCGGCCAGGGGGATGAAGTCCGCCGGGTAGAGCAGGCCGCGCTCGGGGTGTTGCCAACGAATCAGGGCTTCCGCCCCGACCATCCGGCCACAGGCGAGATCGACGCGGGGCTGGTAGTGCAGGAGGAATTCCCCCTGCGATATCGCGCGGCGGAGGTCGGCTTCCTGCTGCAGGCGAGCGCTGGCCGCCTGACCGGCGTGATTGCTGTAGAAAACGAAGCTGTCGCGGCCCAGCTTCTGGGCTGCGTGGCAGGCTTGCTCGGCGTGCTCCAGAAGGGTGGCCACATCCCCGCCGTCTTCGGGATAGAGGGCAAGGCCCACGGAGGCGGTGATGATCGATTCCTCGTTGCCGAGCTGAACGGGCTGACGAATCGTGGCCAGAATGCGTTCGGCCAGCCCTGAGGCATCGGCTTCGCGACGCAATTGAGAGAGCAGGACCAGAAACTGATCGCCGCCTGCTCTCGCCGCGACTTCGATACCCTCCGGGGTATGGACCATTCCCTTGCGGTTCGCCTCGCGCACGGTCGAGATGATGCGGAAGGCCATGGCCTTCAGCATGGCGTCGCCCGCGTCGTTGCCCAGGCCGATGTTGATTTCCTTGAAGTGGTCGAGGTCAATGAACAGCAGGGCGCATTGCCCGGATCCATTGCGCGCCTGCTCCAGGGTATGCGCCGCAACTTCCAGGAAGAACTGGCGCGAGGGCAAGCCAGTGGTCACATCATGATACGACAGGAAGCGCATGCGCTCTTCGTAGGCGACGGTTTCGCTGATGTCTTGCAGGATGGCTTCGACCCTGTGCGATTGCCCACCGTTTTCGGCCAAGCTGCGACCCGACTCCAGAAAGTCGAGGGTGCCCGACACCGGGTGGGCGTAACGGTAGCGCACCTGATAGTTGCGCCTCTGGGTGAGGGCGCAGCACCGGGCAGCCTCCAGGGCCTCGCGATCCGCGGGCAGGACGCGATCGAGCAGTTCTTCAGGGCCTCCCCGTTGCAGGGCATCCGCACTCAGGCCCGCCAGGGCGGGGAGTTGCCTGGAAAAGGTGAATAGGCCTGCATCGGGCGACCACTCCCAACTCCCCATGCGCGCGAGACGCTGTGCATTGTCGAGGCGACTGCGGCTCGCGGCCAGTTCAGAGCGGACCTTCGCCGCCCTCAGGTTGAAGCGTACCCGATGGATCAGCAGGCTCCAGTGGATGGGTTTGGTGATGAAGTCGTCCGCGCCGCTGCGGTAGGCGCGCTCGACAGAATCAGTATCGTCCAGGCCGGTGAGCATCATGATCGCCAGATCGGGGCCCCCGGGGAGCGACCGTAGCCGCCGGCAGGCTTCGAAGCCGTCAATGCCGGGCATGAGGATATCCAGCAACACCAGGTCGGGTTGCGCCTCGCGGCTCAGTCGGAGCCCCTCTTCGCCGTTCGCGGCTTCGGTTACGGTGAAGCCTGCCTGCACCAATGTTTGCGCGGCCATGGTGCGCAGAACCAGGTCATCATCGACGAGCAGGATGCGGAAGTTTTCCAGGGGCGCGTTCATGGTGAACATTGTTCCGGGGAAAACCACTGGGGTGCAAGGCCCGTGGCGGCCCGCCTGGCCTGATCGAGGCCTTGGAGCAACCGACCGGATTGGGGTGGGACGCTTGCGCCGTCGCCGGAGTTCAGGAGCGCTTCCGCGTCCCGGGCCATGCCGGCGAGGGACCGGGCGCCGACGGCGCCCGCCGAGGACTTGAGGGTGTGGGCGAGACGCCGGCAAAGCCCAAGGTCGCCAACCCTTTCGGCGGCTTCCATCTCGGTGAGCATACGGGTGGCTTCCGCAAAGAACATGCCCAGGAGGCGTGCGGCGAGGGGGTTGCCGCTCTGGGCTGCAAATCCTCCGAGCACAGTCGGATCGAATGCCTCGCTCGCCTCGGGGGGGCTTGCTTCGGTTGTGACGACCTTCTCTGGGGGGCTGCACTGGCCGGTGTGGCGACTCAGCATCGCTTCGATCTGCGGCCGGGTGAAGGGCTTGGCAAGGTGATCGTTCATGCCTGCTGCGAGGCAGCGCTCCCGATCACCCGGCATGGCGTTGGCGGTCAAAGCGACGATGGGGAGGGGCTTGCGCTCCGCCTGGGCGGCCTCCCAGTCTCGGATGGCGCGTGTTGCGGTATAGCCGTCCATGACTGGCATTTGGCAGTCCATGAACACGAGGTCGAAGGGGGCGCCGCTCTGGACGGCGGCAAGGGCCTCTTCTCCATTTTCGGCCGAGGCGACGGTACAGCCGAGTTGCTGGAGCAGGGTGACCGCGAGCAGGGTATTGACCGGATTGTCCTCGACGACCAGGATTTCGAGGCCGCGATAGGGCGCCGTGACCGCGCTCGCAATCGTGCCAGTTTCAATGGGGCGATCGGCAGTGAGGACGCGCCGCAGGTCTTCAAGAACGACAGGTTTGCGTAAAAGCGCCGCGCCTTCCATACCGGCCCGACCGATGGCGTTTCCTTTGAGCGGAACCATGACGATGATCCGCTGCTCCGGGCGCCCTGGTCCGATGTGGCTGGCGAGGGCATCGTCCACGACGATCAGGTCGAATTCAGCGCAGTTGTCGGGAACCGTCGCGGCTCCCTCGGCGCGGGCGCCCAGAACGGAAAGACAGGCGGCCAGGTGGCGCCTCGCGGTATCTCCCGGGTGGATGATCAGCGCCCGTTGCCCCGCGATGGGCGGGGAGACACTCCCTGGCTCCGGGTGGGGCAGCGGCCCAGGTCGTGCCGGGAGGATGATCCAGAAAGCGGAGCCCCGTTCCGGTGTGCTGTGGAATCCGACCTGCCCGTGCATCAGTTCAACCAATTGGCGCACGATGGCCAGCCCCAGGCCGGTGCCCCCGAACTGTCGGGTGGTGGAGGTATCCGCCTGGGAAAAAGCAGAGAAGATCGAGGTCGCGGCCTCCGCAGGCACCCCGGTGCCGGTATCCCGCACCACGACGGCGAACTCGCCCGGGCCAAGAGCGCTTCCGGGCGGCAGGTCTTCGGGTCGATCGGTGACCAGGATGTCGATTTGCCCGGTGGTGGTGAATTTCACCGCGTTGCTGACCAGGTTGCCGATCATCTGCTTCAGACGGTAGGGGTCGCCGGTCAGCGATGGCGGGACTCCCGGCGCTACGGCGCAGGCGATTTCGAGTCCCTTGTCCTGGGCGGGGCCCGCGTGGGCCACGACGACCTCTTCGACCAGGGGGCGGATCGCGAAGGGAGCATCTTCGAGCTCCAATTTGCCCGCTTCGATTTTGGAAAAATCCAGAATATCGTTGATGAGGCGCAGCAGGGTGTCGGCCGAGGTTCGCACCGTTTCGGTGAAACGTTTTTGGTCGGGAGAGAGGGGCGTTGCGAGGAGGATTTCGGTCATGCCGATGACGCCGTTCATCGGAGTCCGGATTTCATGGCTCATGTTGGCCAGGAACTGGGATTTCGCCAGGTTGGCCGATTCGGCCTGTTCCTTGGCCAGCCGCAATTCCGCCGTACGTTCCGCCACAAGCAGTTCCAGGTGCTCACGGTGGCGCTGCAGTTCGGAGTCCCGGATGACGACTTCGTCGAGCATGCGGTTGAAGCCTTCGATCAGGGTGTCGAGTTCGCTGATCCCCCTTCCTCCCGGGACGCGCAGGTCATAGCGCTTTTCCTCACCGATGCGGCGCGCGGTGAGCGCCATGTCGACCAGGGGCTGGCTGATTCGCCGCTGCAGATGCGTCGCCAAACCGAGGGCGACGGCGAAGACCGCGACCGTCACGGCGAAGCCGAAAAGCAGGCTTTGGTAGGCGTGGGCCCACATGGCGGAAAGGTCGACGGCCAGGATCAAGGTTCCCAGCGCCTCCCCCCGGTCCTCGATCGGCTGCCTGAGTCTCAAGGTGTGGGCGAGGGTGAAGGGCTGCGGCAAATTGGCATCCAGAACGGGCGTGTCTGTCCAGCTAGACGGATCAGAGCTGGGGGGGAAACGGGCCAGCAGGCTGCCATTCGGTCTGAGAATCCAGGCGCCTTCGACCCCTTCGCGCCGGTCGAGGGACTGGAGCAGGGCCTGGGCAGCGTCAGGATCGTCGAAGCGCAAGGCGGCTTCGCTATTGCGGGCGATGACTTCGGCGAGTGCAGACAACTGCCCGATCCGCGCCGACTGTTCCCGCACCAGGCCGCTGAGGGAGAAATACGCCAGGAGCAAAACCAGGCCGAAGCCCATGGCGAGGGCGACGATCCACTGGAGCTGAGCGCCCAGGGGACGTTCCGAGCGTATGGCCTTGGCGTTCATCGCGCTCTTCCGTCCACGACACTGCGCGCCAGCCGCAGGAGCTGGGAACTGGCCTTCAACTGCGCCTGGGAGAGCACGGCGAGGTTGATTTCGAACTGCAGGCGATTGTCGGCACGGACCAGCCCGATCATGCCCCCCACTTCGATGAAGCCCTCGGCGTCGCTGATGGTCAGCACCGGGCTGGAGTGCAGGGCGCGCAACACGCTGACGAAACGCCGGCTGTCCTGATCGGGGACGTAGAGCGCGTGGCAGCCACGGGCGTCTTCGGCACCGAGTGCCGGGCGGACCGAGACGGGATGCCCCTTGACGAATTTTCCCGAAATTCCGGTGAAGGCGCTTGCCGCATCACTCCCCAGGATGCCGAGGACTAGAGGCGAGTCCGCAGTGGGCAGCAGGCGTTCGGGCCAATCGACATAGCGCAGGAAGTTGAGCAGATAGGCCCCCAGCAACTGCTGGTCGCTCAAGACCTGCTGCTACGCGAAACCTGCCGGGCTTGGGCACAAAGGGGCAAGCCCGGCCGCGAGAATCCGGCGGAACAGCCGGCGGCGTTCGCTCATGGCGGGCTCAGAAACGATGTTCCAGGCGGATGTAGGCACCGCGCCCGATTTCGATCGGAGCCGAGGGCAGCGTGTCGGAGAGATACTCCAAGGTGCGGTGGTGGAGCATGTTCTGACCGACGACGGACAGATCGGTGCAGCGATCGATCGCCCAGGCGTAGCGGACATCCAGGTTGGCCCGGTCGGGAATGCCGAAGGCCTCGATGCGGCTCTTGTACTTGATCCAGAAGTCCAGTTGGTGGGCCTTGGCGAGGTTGTGCTGGGAGCGCAGGGAGAGCAGGTGGCGGGGAATCTTGCCCTCGTCACGCGAAGCGAGGTCTATCGAGGCCGGATTGCGACTCCCCCGAATGCTGGCGCGTTGCCAGGTGTAGCTGGGTTGGAGGCGCCACGAGGGCATGATCTGGGCAAAAGCGGCGACCTCGAGTCCATAGACATGGCCGCGCTCGTCGTTGGTGGAAACGAGGGGAAGCTGGGCGTAGCCCAGGCCCAGGGTGCTCAGGTCTACGCTACCCGAAGACAGGGAAACCACGTCGCGGTAGCGGTGGATGAAGGCGGAGGTGTCGAGCGACAATCTCGGGCCAAATCGCTGGCGGTAACCCAGCTCTGCCGCATCCATGCGTTCGGATCGCAGTGATCTGCCGTTGTCGCCCAGGTAGGTGGCCAGCAGGGGGACCGGGAGGGAGACGCTAGGGGGAACGACCCTGGCAACGATGATGGTGTCCATGTCGGCGCGGGAGGGGGTTCTATTGGCCTTCGAAACGGCGCCCCACACCGTTTGGTCGGCGTTTGGAGTCCACAGGAAGCGCGCCGTGGGCTGGAAGGCCGCGCCCGAGAAATTGTTGTGCTCCAGTCGTGCGCCGAGGCTGATGCGCAGACGTTCCGGAATCAGCGTGATTTCATCCAGGGCGAAGACGCTCATTAAGGTGAATTCGCGATCGGTATCGCGAAAGCGCAGAAAATCCGACGCGGTGGAAATGGAATCTCGGGAACTCCTCGCATTTACGCCCACGATCAGGTCGTGGGTACCCAAGGGGGCGAAATGGTACTGGGCGTCGAGATCGACGGTGGTCCTGCGCTGAGTGCTGGTGTGTACCGAATCGAGGTAATCGTGGACGAGGTAAGCCTGGAGAGACCACTCGGAACCGTTGTCCTGCAGGGAGTCGAAGCGTGCCTGCAGATATTCGGAGTGCAGGTGCAGGGTCGAAGGCAGCGCGGTGATGTAGCTTGGAGGCTGGAGCGGGTCCGCAAAACGATAGATGTCGTCGCCGTGTTGTCGCGCGACTCCGCCGGTGAGCATCAGGCGGTTTCCTGGGGCCGTGACGAAATCCGCGCGGAATCCTGCCATGCCCAGGTCGCTTTCGTCATCGCCCCTGCCGCCCGACGGGGAAAATCCGGCCCGGCGCTGCACGGCCTTGCCAAATACGCGGATATGGCCGTTTTCGCCAAGAGGTGCACCATAGCGGGCGACGACATTGCCCCGATCCTCGCTCCCGGCAAGCATCGCTATCAGGCCGCCCTGGGTGTCTCGCGCCTTGCGGGTGATGATATTGATGGTTCCATTGACCGCGTTTGATCCCCAGCTTGCCGCGTTGGGCCCCCGGATGATCTCGATGCGCTCGATATCTTCGAGCACCATGTCCTCGACTTCCCAAAAGACGCCCGAAAAGAGCGGGGAATAGAGGCTGCGGCCATCCTTCAACACCTGGAGCTTGTTGGCGAAGCGTCCGTTGAAGCCTCGCGCCGAAACCGCCCAGCGGTCGTTGCCGATGCGCGCCACCTCGATACCGGGTGCCATGGCCAGAAGATCCGGCAGATTGCGCGCCCCTGAACGGGCGATATCTTCGCGGGTAATGACGAAAACGGCCGCCGCGACGCTCTGCTGGCTCTGGGCCTTGCGCGAGGCGCTGGTGACTTCCGTATTGAGCAGTTCCTCCAGGCTCATGTCCGGTACGGCCCCCCCGGACTCGGCCGTGGCACGCGCGCAACCCAGGGCTGCGCAAAGGATTGCGAAGATCCAGCGATTTCGATATGTGGGCATGGCTTTTCCGTGAGCGCCGCGACGCTCATTTTTCTATTACTTTAGTAATGCCCGATGGTGCCATTGTAAATTCCTTCAGGCACGCGATGTTTCTTCCTTGTCAGGGATTTGTACCGGTTTACCCGGATTTTCTGCGGCTTGTACCCGGGTGATGCCCAGCTTCCCGTGCAAGGGAGCAGTAAGGGCTTGTGGGGCATAATTCTGACTCCCGCCTGCTCCCTCTGCACGTCGTCATGCTTTGTGGCCTCGCTCTCTCCGTTATCGATGGACCGTGCGCTTATGGCGCCGAGGACGGGGGTTTGGCCGCATTTCATGGTGTGGTGTGGCTTGGTGCCGCTCCTGCCCGGATGCTCGGCGGGCCCCGGTCGTGCCGCACCCTGCTGCGCCTTCGCCCATGAACGCGGTCGGCAGATTGACGGTAGGCGCCCGTTATTCCGAGGGGCGACTTTCGGTGCTGGAAGTCGCTCTTCAACGGCCGCAGGTGACTCGGCTGTTCTTGGGAAAGCCTGCCGCAGTCGTGGTCGGGACCGTGCCCCACCTCTTCAGCTTGTGCGCCCAGGCGCAACGCAGGGCTGCCGAGGCGGCCCTGGCCGAGGCCGAGGGCAAGACCCTGCCCCCGGCCGATCCGCTCCCGTTGTGGGGTGAAATGCTGCACGAGCACCTCTGGCGCCTCCTCCTCGACTGGCCTCTGGCCCTCGGACTCCCGCAGGCCATGGAGGCCTTCGCCGCCTGGCGCGGAGCCCGGGGTGGCACCGGACTCTCTGCCGCCACCGATCGGGTACTGGAACACACGTTGCTCGGTGTCGCGGCGCTCGCCTGGGAGGGGGCGGCCCACCCTCGTTCCCTGGCCAGCCGCTGCCTGGACGTCCTTGGGCAAGGTCCGGGTTGTGCCGAATTTGATTTGCCTTCTTTGTGTCCCGCCGATTGGCTTCCATACTGGAAGAACCCGACGCTGGCGGCGCCGCCAGCCAAGGGGCCGGCCACGGTGGCCGCCGCCTACCGCGAACGCCTGGGCGCGGTGGTTCAAGCCGCCCGGTCCCTGGCCAGTGGAGCGCCATATCCGGTGGCGGTGGCGGGTGGCGCTGGTTGGGGAATCGGACAGACCCTTACCGCTCGCGGCGTGTTGACCCACGGTACGCGGCTGGAAGAGGGCAGGGTGGTGGCCTACCGTGTCTGGGCTCCCACCGACCGCCATTTCGCCGATGCCGCGGCCCTGGCGGCCCTGGTGGAGGGCAGCCGATGGCCGGACGAGGGCGCGGCGCGGCGTGGCCTCGAGCAAGCCGTTCTGGCCCTGGACCCCTGCCTGCCCTATGAATTGAAGGTGAGTGTGAGCAATGCATGAAATGTCCCTCGCCGAGGGTGTGCTGCAACTGGTGGAAGACACCGCCCGCCGCGAGAATGCCTCGCGGGTGAAGACAGTGGTCCTGGAGATCGGCCGCCTGTCGTCCGTGGAGCCCGATGCTCTGGCCTTTTGCTTCGAAGCCGTGACCCACGGCGGCATCGCCCACGGTGCTGCCCTGGAAATCGTGCCCGTTCCGGGGGCCGGCTGGTGCATGGTATGTAGCGCCACGGTCCCCATGGACGAATTGTGGGGGGGCTGCCCCACCTGCGGCAGTCATCAGGTTCAACCCACGGCCGGCACGGAGATGCGGGTCAAGGAAATCGAGATCGAGTGATCGGATAGGAGACGAGACGATGTGTACGGTTTGCGGATGCGGGGCTGGTGAAACCCGCGTCGAGGGCGATGCCCTCCACCCCCACGAGCACACCCATGTCCATGCCGACGGCACGGTTCACAGCCACAGCCATGACCACGGCGACGACCACGCCCACAGCCACGGCGACGGGGCTCTGTCCGGTGCCCACGAGCACATGCACACCCACGCCGACGGCACCACCCACAGCCACGGCCATGTGCACGACGGCGACCACGCCCATCCCCACGCCCACGGTCACGAACATGTCCACGCACACGAGGACGGCACCGTCCACAGCCATGCCCACGACGAAAGGCACGGCCACCGCCACGACGCCGGCACGGTGCACACCCACACCCATGTTCATGCGGGCGACCACGAGTACGGCCATAGCCACACGCACGAATACGGCGTCGGCGGCGACCTCGACTACGGCACCGGCCCCGCCCGCGCCCACGCGCCAGGCATGAGCCAGAGCCGCATGGTGCAGATCGAGCAGGACATCCTCTCCAAGAACAACGGCTACGCCCGGGCCAACCGCGCCTGGTTCGACGAGCGTGGCATTTTCGCCCTCAACCTGGTTTCCAGCCCGGGCTCCGGCAAGACCACGCTGCTGGTGAAGACCATCGAAGCCTTGAAGGACAAGCTCGCCATCACCGTCGTCGAGGGCGACCAGCAGACCTCCAACGACGCCGAGCGCATCCGCGCCACCGGCGTGCCGGCCCTGCAGATCAACACTGGCAAGGGCTGCCACTTGGACGCCCACATGGTCGGCCACGCCCTGCAGCGGCTGCAGCCGGCCGACGCATCCCTCTTCCTCATCGAGAACGTCGGCAACCTGGTCTGCCCCGCCGCCTTCGACCTCGGCGAGCAGCACAAGGTGGCCATCCTCTCGGTGACCGAGGGCGAGGACAAGCCGCTCAAATATCCCGACATGTTCCGCGCCGCCGACGTCATGCTCCTCAACAAGTGCGATCTGCTGCCCTACCTGGAATTCAACGCCGACCTGGCCGAGGAAAACGCCCGCAAGGTGAATCCCAAGCTCACAGTCTTCCGCGTCTCCGCCACCAGCGGCGACGGCATGTCCGCCTGGCTGCGCTGGATCGAGGCCGGACTGGAGGCCCAGGCAGGCAAACGCTCCGACACGGTGGATGCCCTGAAGCGCCGCATCGCCGAGCTGGAAGCCAAGCTCGGCGGCCCGTCCGCCTGACCGTCGCCGTCTCGCGCAGGCACGACAAGGTGGCCAGCCAGCGCATCCGCGTCCGCGGCCTGGTGCAGGGCGTTGGCTTTCGCCCCTATATCTGGCGCCTGGCCCGGGAACTGGATCTGGCCGGCTGGGTGCGCAACGATGGGGAAGGCGTGGAGATTGCCGCCTGCGGAGACCCGACGGCCCTCAAGGCGCTCCTCGACCGCTTGCCGGGGGAAGCACCCCCGCTCGCCCGTATCGACGCCATCGAGGCGGCCGCCGCCAATGACGAGGGATTTTCCGGCTTCGCCATCCTCGACAGCGGCAGCGGCGCCGTCGCTACCGCCATCGGCCCCGACGCCGCCATTTGTCCCGCCTGCCTCGCCGACCTCTGCGATCCCGCCAACCGCCGCTGGCGCTATGCCTTCACCACCTGCACCCACTGCGGTCCGCGCTACACGGTGAGCGGCGGCATTCCCTACGACCGGGAAAAAACGAGCCTGGCCCCTTTTCCGCTCTGCGCGCCCTGCGCGGCCGAATACACCGACCCGGCCGACCGCCGCTTCCACGCCGAGACTACCTGCTGCCCGGACTGCGGCCCCCGCCTGCGCCTGCTCGACGCCAGCGGCGCCGAACTGCCCGGCGACGCCGTTGCGGCTACCCTGGCCCTCCTGCAGGCGGGCAAGATCGTCGCCCTCAAAGGACTGGGCGGTTTCCAGCTCGCCTGCGACGCCCGCAACGCTGCCGCCGTCGCCGAACTGCGCTCGCGCAAGCAGCGGGAGGAAAAGCCTTTCGCCGTCATGGCCCTCAACCCTGCGTCCCTCGCCTCCTTCGTTCGGGTCGGCACGGCCGAGGTCAAGCTGCTGGCGGACCCGGCAGCCCCCATCGTCCTCTGTCCCAAGGCCGAAGCCGAATTGCCCGGCATCGCCCCCGGCCTCGCCTGGCTGGGCGCCATGTTGCCCGCCACGCCGCTCCATCTGCTCCTCTGGCACGAAGCCGCCGGCCGCCCCGCCGGCACCGCCTGGCGTGAAGTGGCCAGCGACCTGCTGCTGGTGATGACCAGCGCCAACCCCCACGGCGAGCCCCTGGTCATCGCCAACGACGAAGCGCTGCAGCGCCTGGCCGCGAGTGGACAACAAATCGCCGACGCCTTCCTGGTCCACGACCGGGCCGTCGTGGTGCGCTGCGACGACTCGGTAGTGCGCCCGAGCGCCCAGGGCCCCGCCTTCATCCGCCGTGCCCGGGGCTACACGCCGCTGCCCATCCCCCTGGCGGAAGACGGCCCCGCGGTGCTGGCCTTCGGCGCCTACCTGAAGAACACGGTGTGCGTCGCCAAGGGACACCAGGCTTTCCTCTCCCAACACATCGGCGGGCTGGACAACGCCGCGGCCATCGGCTTTCTCGAAGAGACCGTCGCCCACCTGCTGGCCATTCTCGACGTGAAACCCGACCTCGTCGCCCACGACCTGCATCCGGATTTCCCGTCCACCCGGTTGGCCCAAGCCTTCGCTGCGGAACGGGGTATTCCCGCCATCGCCGTCGGTCACCACCATGCCCATATCGGCGCCATTGCCGCCGAACATGGCCACAACGGCCCGCTCCTCGGCCTCGCCCTCGATGGCGTCGGCCTGGGGCCGGATGGCGGTGCCTGGGGCGGCGAATTGCTGCGAGTGGATGGCGCGGATTGCCAGCGCCTCGGCCACCTCGCCCCCCTGCGCCTGCCCGGCGGCGACCGGGCCGCCCGGGAGCCCTGGCGCATGGCGGTTTCCGCCCTCCACGCCGGCGGCCACAGCCACCGCATCGGCGCCTGGCTGGCCAGACGCCACCCCGGCCACGACGCCGGGCCGCTCCTCACCATGCTGGCCCGGGATCTGCGCTGTCCCCCGAGCAGCAGCCTGGGGCGCTTGTTCGATGCCGCTGCCGGCCTTCTCGGCACACGCGCCGAAGCCCGCTACGAGGGCCAGGCTGCCATGGAACTGGAAGGCCTGGCCACCGCCCATGGCGTTGCGGAGGCGCTGGCGGGCGGGATAAGGCTAACGGACAATATTCTGGATTTCGCGCCGCTGCTATCCTTCCTCGCCGACTTCAACGATGCCGCCCGGGGCGCCGCCGTCTTCCACGCCACGGTGGTGCGGGGGCTGGCCGACTGGGTGGTCGCCGCAGCACAGAAAACGGGATTGGTCAGCGTCGCTTGCGGGGGTGGTTGCGCCATGAACGCCATCCTCATGGCCGCCCTGCGCGGGCATCTGGAAGACGTCGGCCTGACCCTGCTGGAAGCCCGGCGGGCGCCGCCCAACGACGGCGGGCTCGCCCTCGGCCAGGCCTGGGTGGCCAGACGCCTTTCCCATGGTTCTGTGCAATAATCTGGCCATGTCCAATTTTCTGTACAGGAGCTAGCATGCGCGCCATCACCTACACCGAAGCCCGCAACAATCTGGCCGCCGAACTCGACCGGGTGGCCAACGATTACGACGTGACCATCATCACCCGCCAGAAGGCCGAAGCCGGCGTCCTCATGTCTCTCAAGGAGTACGAATCCTTGATGGAGACGGCCCATCTGCTGCGCAGCCCCAAGAACGCCATGCGCCTGATGAAGTCCATCGAGAACATCGAGAATCGCCGCAAGATCACCCGCCGGGAGTTGATCGACGAATGATCTCCTTCGAAGACGCCGCCTGGGACGACTATCTCTACTGGCAGCAGAACGACAAGGCCATGCTTCGGCGGATCAATGCCCTGATCCGCGACATCCAGCGCGATCCCTTTACCGGCATCGGCAAGCCCGAGCCGCTCAAATTCAATTTCAGCGGCTACTGGTCGCGGCGCATCGACGACGAGCACCGGGTGGTGTACAAGGTGGCCGACGAGGACATCATCCTCGCCCAGTTGCGCGGGCATTACGACTGAAAGGGCAAGCACCATGTGTCTGGCGATTCCCGCCCAAGTGATCGAACTGCGCGACGGCGACAATGCCGTGGTGGACCTGGCCGGGGTGAAGAAGGAAATTTCCCTCTCCCTGGTCGATGGCGTGGCGGTGGGCGATTACGTCATCGTCCATGTCGGCTATGCGCTCAACAAACTCGACCCCGAAGAGGCTGCCAAGACCCTGGCCCTCTTCGCCGAGATGGGCGGCGCCTTCACTCCCGACGATCCCGTGGTTCACTGATGAAATACATCGACGAATTCCGCGACGGCGAAGTGGCCAAAGGCCTGGCCGCCGCCATCCGCGCCGAGGCCGACGCGAGCCGTCGCTACCATTTCATGGAATTCTGCGGCGGCCATACCCACGCCATCTCCCGCTATGGCGTCTCCGACCTGCTGCCCGACAACGTGCGCATGATCCACGGCCCGGGCTGCCCGGTGTGCGTGCTGCCCATCGGCCGCGTGGATCAGGCCATCCGCCTGGCCCTCGAAGAAGGCGTCACGCTCTGCACCTATGGCGACTGCCTGCGGGTACCCGCCTCCGACAGCCTGTCGCTGCTCAAGGCCAAGGCCCGGGGCGGCGACATCCGCATGGTCTATTCCAGTGCCGATGCGGTGTCCCTGGCCCAGAAGCACCCGGACAAGCAGGTGGTGTTCTTCGCCATCGGCTTCGAAACGACGACGCCGCCGACGGCGGTGGCGATCAAGCAGGCCCAGTCCCTGGGGCTGACCAATTTTTCCGTGCTCTGCTGTCATGTGCTGACCCCCTCGGCCATTTCCAGCATTCTCGAGTCGCCGGAGGTGCGCCAGTACGGCACCGTCCCCCTGGACGGCTTCGTCGGCCCGGCCCACGTCTCCACCATCATCGGCAGCCGCCCCTACGAGTTTTTCGCCGAGGAATACCGCAAACCGGTGGTCATCGCCGGCTTCGAGCCCCTGGACGTGATGCAGGCCATCCGCATGCTCATCCGCCAGGTGAACGAGAGCCGTGCCGAGGTGGAAAACGAGTTCTCCCGCGCCGTGTCCCGGGACGGCAACCGCAAGGCCCAACAACTGGTGGCGGAGGTCTTCGAGCTGCGCCGGGCCTTCGAGTGGCGCGGTCTCAACGTCGTGCCCTACTCGGCCCTGCGCATCCGCAAGCAATTCGAAGCCTTCGACGCCGAGAAGCGCTTCCCGCTGGATTACCAATCCGTACCGGACCACAAGGCCTGCGAATGCGGCGCCATCCTGCGCGGGGTGAAGAAGCCCCAGGACTGCAAGATCTTCGGCACCGTGTGCACGCCGGAAAACCCGGTCGGCTCCTGTATGGTCTCTTCCGAAGGCGCATGCGCAGCCCACTACACATATGGTCGCTACAAAGACGTGGCCGACCTGGTTTCGGGGTAGGCTAACGTGAGCAACGCGAACGTTAAGGCGCTCTGCGCCGGCCGGACCCAA
>SSTB01000111.1 GCA_009469665.1 Azonexaceae bacterium
TCCTTGAGGGCGCGCACCAGGGCGGCTTCGTCTACCAGCCCCCCACGCCCCGTGTTGATGAGCAGCGCCGTGGGCCGCATGGCCCGCAATTCGGCTTCGCCGATGAGTCCACGGGTGTCGGGCCCCAGGGGACAGTGCAGGGTGAGGGCATCGCACTGGTGCAGCACCTCGGCAAAAGCGGTATAGCCTGGGCGCACCGTCGCTGCGCCCTTGCGCTCGGCCCGCAGGACGCGCATGCCGAAGGCTTCGGCCAGGCGGACGACGCCGGCGCCCAGGCTGCCGCTGCCGACGACCCCCAGGGTAGCGCCATGCAGGTCGCGGATGGGGTGATCGAAAATGCAGAACTGCTGCGAGCGCTGCCAGCGCCCCGCCTGGACCGACTGGCGATAGGCGATCAGATTGCGGGAGAGGGCCAGCAGCAGCATGAACGTGTGCTCGGGCACGGTATGGGCCGCGTAGCCCCGGATGTTGCAGACCATGACGCCCCGGGCTCGGCAGGCCTCCAGTTCCACGACATTGGTGCCTGTGGCCGATACGGCGACCAGGCGCAGGTCGGGCAGGGCCGCGATGGCCTCGGCCCGCAGCGGCACCTTGTTGGTGATGGCGATGCTGGCGCCGGCGAGACGCTCGACGGCCTCCCCGGCGGAGCTGGTTGGGTACTCGACCCACTGGTGTGGAAAGGCCGGGCGCCGCAGGTCGGCGATGAAGGAATCCCGGTCCAGGCAGACGATGCGCTGCATCGTGTTAGTAGCCTGAGCCACAGGTTGCGGAGCAAGATGAAAGCCAAGGATTTGATTCTCTGGCTCGGCGCCAAAGTTGCAAACCCCGGCAGCAGTAGCCGAAGCTATGGCGAGGATGAGCGACGGCGGGGATGCGGGGCGGACCGAACATAGCTGAACCTATCCGACTGACTACCGTACCGGGCGCACCAGGATCTTGCCGTGGCGAGCGGCGATCGCGGCGATCCGGCCGGCGAGGTGCGCTTCACCGCGGAATTCGACCCGCTCCACCCCGGCCTGGGCACACAGGCCCTCGATGGCAGCCTCGTCCCCGTGCACCAGGTTGAGGACGCCCGGCGGCCAGGCGACCCGGGCGGAAAGTTCGCACAGGGCATAGGCGGCGGCCGGCGCCCGGGGGCTGGGCTTCAAGACCACCGTGCCTCCGGCCGCCAGGGCGGCGGCGGCCCCCTGGACGAGGCCCCGCAGGGGAGCCGTGGCGTCCGCGATGAGGACGCTCACTCCCGTTTGCCCATCGGCGGGTGGATGCTCCAGAGCCGCCACCGCGGCGGCCACTTCTGCCGCTGCGGCCTCGGGCTCCCAGCCGGTTTCCGCAGCGACCAGGCCGGCAAAATGACTGGTCAGGCCGGCCAGGGCTGCGGCCAGAGCTGCCAGGCTGCTGCGCCGCTCGGCAGGGCCACGGCCGTCCCATTCGGGCGCCGCGGCTACGGCAGCCATAGTGGCGCGGGCCGCTTCGTCGGAACTGCCCAGAGGCACCCGCCGCAGCGCGGCGCCGGTGACCGGATCGGTAACGTCCAACAGCCCCTCCCCCACCGTGACGTAGGGATGGCCGTCGATCCAGAGGGGAACGGCCAGGGGGCCTTCCGCGGTGAATTTCATGATGGAACTCTCGTTAAACTTGGGGCGGCGTAGGCAAGGTTCATCGCCAGCCGCCATGGTAGTATTGCGCCGCACAATAAGGACGTGCCCGGACCGGCGCCGTCGCAACCACGCGGACAAGGGAAGTCAATTGGGCGAAGTCGCCAAGAATACCAGTTCCATCCAGGTCATCGAGCGCATGATGTCGCTCCTCGACGCACTGGCAGCCTCGCCGGACCCGGCCAGCCTCAAACAGCTCGCCACCGCCACGGCGCTGCATCCCTCTACTGCCCACCGCATTCTTGCCGCCATGAGCCAGGCACGCTTCGTCGAGCGGCAGGATGCCGGCACCTACCGCCTCGGCATCCGCCTGCTGGAGCTGGGCAATCTGGTCAAGTCGCGCATCAATCTGCGGGAAGTCGCCCAACCCTTCATGCAACGCCTGCACGAGGAAATCGGCGAAGCAGTGAATCTCGGTATACGGCACGAGGACGAAATCGTCTATATCGAGCGGACGTCTTCCGGCCGCTCCCTGGTCCGCGTCGTCTACCTAGTGGGGGGCCGGGCCCCCCTGCACCTCACTTCGGTGGGCAAGCTTTTCCTCGCCGAGGAAAGCGCCGCCGCCACCCGCGACTACGCCAAGCGCACCGGCCTGCCGGGCAAGACGCCCCACTCGCTCACCTCTCTGGCCAAGCTGGAGAAGGATCTGGACTGGATACGCCGGCATCAGGTGGCCTACGACAACGAAGAGGCCGAAATCGGTCTCAAGTGTGTCGCCGCCCCCATTCGCGACGATGAGGGGCTGATGGTGGCCGGCCTTTCGGTCTCCGCCCCCACCGAACGCCACGATCCCGATTGGGTCGCCCGGGTCCGCCGCACCGCCGACGACATTTCCCGCGCCTTGGGCTTCGAAGCCAAACCGGCCTGAAAGGCCGCGGCCATCCGTTTCCCCCCTCGTCCCGCGTCCTTCGACCGGGTTCGGCTCGGGTTCCCCCATGGGGTGCGCCGATATTCAGCGCCCGACGGCACACGAAAAAGGCCGCCCGCAGGCGGCCTCTTCGTTTCCGCAAGACGGGAAAATGGCTTACACCATGCGCCGGCCGTGCGGGATGCCGGCGTTTTCCATCCAACGCTTGATGCGGTTGGCGTCACCCACCCGGGTCATCTTGCCGACGGAATCGAGCAGCACGATGAGCACCGACTTGCCGGCCACCTGGGCCTGCATGACCAGACAGCGGCCCGCTTCGGAGATGTAGCCCGTCTTGGAGACGCCGATTTCCCAGCGCTCGTTCTTGACCAGGGCGTTGGTATTGCCGAAATCCCGCTGGCGACCGTTCAGGTCTACCCGGGCTTCAGCGGTGGTCGAGAAGGCGCGGATTTCCGGATACTGCGCCGCGGCGGCGACCATGCGAGCAAGATCGAGGGCCGTGGAGACGTTGTTGCTGGATAGCCCCGTGGGTTCCTCGAAGCGCGTGTGCTGCATCCCCAGGGCGCGGGCCTTTTGGTTCATGGCTGCGACAAAAGCCGGCAGCCCGCCGGGGTAGTGGCGTCCCAGGGCGCTGGCGGCGCGGTTCTCGGAAGACATGAGGGCAAGCAGCATGGCGGTTTCGCGCGTCATGGTGGTTCCCACCGGCAGGCGGGAACGGGTGCCCTTGAGGCTGTCCACATCCTCGTCGCCGATGGCGATGACTTCCTGCATGTCCAGGCGGGCGTCGAGCACGACCATGGCCGTCATCAATTTGCTGATCGACGCGATGGGCGTCACCGCGCCGGGGTTCTTTTCGATGATGGGTTCCCCGGTGGACTGGTCAAGAACCAGGGCAGAGGCCGAGTAGAGGGCCAGACGGCCAGCTTCGTGAGGCACGGCGGCGACGGGACGCTGAACTTTGCGCTCGGCGAGGGGAACCTCCCGGGTCACTTTGGCCACCCTGGCCTTCTTGGCCACGACTTTTTTCTGCTGCGGCTCGACCTTTTTGGCCGCCTGGGCGGAGTTGCCGAACCCCAGGCCCACCAGGGCTCCGAATACCAGAGCCCGCTGCAGTTTACGCATCATTGAATCCTCCTGCTGACAAGTCGATCATTCTAGCCCAGTCTAGCAGGAGACGATAAAAATTCCACTAAAACATGGGTCTAGATGAACATCCTTAAGCAAATCATTATCATGATGCGTCGACTACGGTCAAGGCAGTCATATTGACGATGCGTCGCACCGTGGCCGTGGGCGTGAGGATATTGACCGGCTTGGCCGCCCCCAGGAGGATGGGCCCCACGGTGAGGTTGTCCCCCGCTGCCACCTTGAGCAGGTTGAAGGCGATATTGGCGGCGTCCAGGGTAGGCATGACGAGCAGGTTGGCTTGTCCCTTGAGGCGGGAATTGGGAAAGGCGGAAAGGCGGATTTTTTCGTCCAAAGCGGCGTCGCCGTGCATTTCCCCTTCGACCTCCAGTTCCGGCGCCCGCTCCTCGAGGAGCCGCAGAACGTGCCGCATTTTGACCGCCGTGGGTGTGTTCTCGGTGCCGAAGGTGGAGTGGGACAGGAGCGCCACCTTGGGCGTCATGCCAAAGGCGCGGATTTCGTGGGCGGCCAGCAGGGTCATGTCGGCCAGCTGCTCGGCGCTGGGATCGTAATTGACGTAGGTGTCGGCGATGAACACCGTCCGTCCCGGCAGCATGAGCAGGTTCATGGTGTAGTAGCGGTCCAGGCCGGCCTGGGTGCCGATGACGCTTTCGACGTAGTGACGGTGGGCTTCGTGGCGGCCGAAGGTACCGCACACCAGGCCATCCGCGTAGCCCAGACGAACCATGAGGGAGCCGTAGAGCGTGTTGCGGCGTCGCACTTCGCGGCGGGCATAGTCCGGCGAGACGCCCTTGCGTTCGGTGAGGCTGTGGTAGGTCTGCCAGAACTCGTCGTAGTGGGCGTCGAAGAAGGGGCAGCCTTCGGTATGGACGATTTCGAAATCCTGGTCGGCGCGGATGCGCAGCCCTGCAGCCTCGATGCGGCGCGAGATTTCGGCCCGGCGACCGATGAGCACGGGCCGGGCAATGCCCTCGTCGCGAATGACCTGGACGGCCCGCAGGACGCGCTCGTCCTCACCTTCCGCAAAGACGATGCGCTTGGGCGCCTTCTTGGCGTGGGAGAACACCGGCTTCATGATGAAGCCCGAGTGATAGACGAATTCGTTGAGGCCCTGGAGATAGGCGGGCCAGTCGCTGATGGGCCGCGTGGCCACGCCGGAGTCCATGCCGGCCTTGGCCACGGCGGGGGCGATCTTGACGATGAGCCGCGGATCGAAGGGCTTGGGAATCAGATACTCGGGACCGAAGCCGGAAATGCGCTCGCCATAGGCCGAGGCGACGACTTCCGATTGCTCGGCTCGGGCCAGTTCGGCGATGGCCTTGACGGCGGCCATCTTCATTTCTTCGGTGATGGTGGTGGCGCCCACGTCGAGAGCGCCGCGGAAGATGAAGGGAAAGCAGAGGACGTTATTGACCTGGTTGGGGTAGTCCGAGCGCCCGGTGCAGATGATGGCGTCGTCGCGTACCGCCTTGACCTGCTCCGGCAGGATTTCCGGCGTCGGGTTGGCCAGGGCCAGGATGAGCGGGGTGGCTCCCATTCTGGCGGCCATCTCCGGCTTGAGCACGCCACCGGCAGACAAGCCCAGGAAAACATCGGCACCCTGGATGACCTCGCCCAGGCTGCGGGCATCGGTCTTCTTGGCGTAACGCGCCTTGATCTCGTCCATTTCCTCGACGCGGCCCTCATAGACCACGCCCTTGATGTCGGTGACCCAGATGTTTTCCACCGGTGCTCCCAGCATGACCAGGAGGTCGAGACAGGCCAGGGCTGCCGCGCCGGCCCCGGAAGTGACGATCTTGACCTGGGCGAGATCCTTACCGATCAGGTGCAGGCCGTTGAGGATGGCCGCCCCCACCACGATGGCCGTACCGTGCTGGTCATCGTGGAAAACAGGAATCTTCATGCGTTCCCGCAGCTTCCTTTCGATGTAGAAGCATTCCGGCGCTTTGATGTCCTCCAGATTGATGCCGCCGAAGGTCGGCTCCAGGGAGGCGATGGTGTCGATGAGCTTGTCCGGGTCGCGCTCACTGATTTCGAGGTCGAAAACGTCGATATTGGCGAACTTCTTGAACAGCACGCCCTTGCCTTCCATCACCGGCTTGGCGGCGAGGGGTCCGATGGGGCCCAGGCCTAGAACGGCGGTGCCGTTGGTGATGACCCCCACCAGATTGCCTCGGGCCGTCAGGGTGCTGGCTTCCGCCGGATCGGCGACGATTTCCTCGCAGGCGAAGGCCACGCCGGGCGAATAGGCCAGGGACAGGTCGTACTGGTTGGTGAGTTGCTTGATGGGGGTGACCGCGATCTTGCCGGGCTTGGGCTCGCGGTGATAGTAGAGAGCGGCCTCGCGAAGCTGTTGGGCGTCCATGGTGTCTCCTTTATTTCACATTATGGAAAGTCATTTCGATATGCGATAAATGCTAGCACGAGGTCCGTGAAATATCACCCCTCGGACATCACGTAGGCGGCGGCGTCAAGTAGATGTTTACCCTAGGGAGTGGCATAATTACGGGCTTCCCAGCCGACGGCCCCAGCGCCGCTCGCCTCACGGTGGCAGCAACCGGCGACTGGCACGAACCCTAGCTTTGTCAGCAACTTAGAGAGAGACACCGCCATGACTGCACCGCTGAATGCTCCCGATTACGTCAAACACGAAGGCCTCAAGAAATGGGTGGCGGAAATCGCTGCCCTGACCCAGCCGGACCGCATCTACTGGGCCGACGGTTCCCAGGAGGAGTATGACCGCCTGTGCGCCGAAATGGTACAAGCCGGCACCCTCATCAAGCTGAACGAACAGAAGCGCCCCAACTCCTACCTGGCCTTCTCCGACCCCTCCGACGTCGCCCGCGTCGAAGACCGCACCTACATCTGCTCCGCCAAGAAGGAAGACGCCGGCCCCACCAACAACTGGGAAGACCCGGCCAAGATGCGTGAAACCCTCTCCGGCCTGTTCAAGGGCTGCATGAAGGGCCGCACCCTCTACGTCATTCCCTTCTCCATGGGTCCCCTCGGTTCCCCCATCGCTCACATCGGCGTCGAGCTCTCCGACTCCGCCTACGTGGTGGTCAATATGCGCACCATGACCCGCATGGGTCGCAAGGTCCATGACGTACTGGGCACCGATGGCGAATTCGTCCCCTGCGTCCATACCGTCGGCGCCCCCCTGGAGCCGGGCCAGAAGGATGTGAAGTGGCCCTGCAACCCCACCGTCAAGTACATCGTGCACTACCCCGAGACCCGTGAGATCTGGTCCTACGGCTCCGGTTACGGCGGCAACGCCCTCCTCGGCAAGAAGTGCTTCGCCCTGCGCATCGCCTCCACCATGGCCCGCGACCAGGGTTGGCTGGCCGAGCACATGCTCATCCTCGGTGTCGAATCCCCCGAGGGCGAGAAGACCTATGTCGCTGCCGCCTTCCCCTCCGCCTGCGGCAAGACCAACTTCGCCATGCTGATTCCGCCCAAGACCTTCAACGGTTGGAAGATCACCACCATCGGCGACGAAAGCGCCTGCATCCAGCCCCGCGTCGACTAGGACGCTGTCCCCCGCTTCTCCGCCATCTGCCCGGAAGCCGGCTTCTTCGGAGTCACCCGCAGCA